>NZ_DFMB01000011.1:0-132086 GCF_002375325.1 Marinobacter sp. UBA3604 | reverse complement strand
CGACCATGAACCGCCGTGGTACGGAACCGTATGCCCGGTGGTGTGAGAGGACGGGGAAGGTAACTCCCCCTCCTACTCGATTATCCGCCGAACAGTTTTTCGTCGATCAGTCCGCACAAGGCGTTGATAATCACTAGCAGGATAGGCGTTGCAGCCGTCGGGGAAAGGTTATCCAGGGCGATTTCGTGGTCCTCCGGGTGAAGCAGGGAGGTGATGTCGGTTTTCTCCTTGGCACTCAGTACTACCACATTCATTTCTCTGTCGTGCGCGGCCTGTATGGCCTGGATCAGGTTGGCCTTGTGGCCGTCGTCCACAATAACCAGGAGCAGATCGTTGGCTTTGCCAATAGCGCGAACCTGTCTTGAAAAGGTGTCATTGAAGCGATTGTCGCGACAGATTGCGGAATAGGTTGTTGCGTCCGCTCCCAGATTGATGGCGGGCAGTGCCGGTCGGTCATGCTCAAAGCGGTTGAGCAGCGCAGTGCAGAAGTACTGTGTGAGTACGTTGGCATTGCCGTTGGCGCAGGTAATGATCTTGCCATCATTCAGTAGCGTGTTAACCAGTGCGTCTGCGGCGCTCTCAATGGCCGGTGCCGTCAGGCTGGCGGCGTGGGCCGTGTGTTCCATGTGGTTGGCAAACCACTGGTTTATCTGTTGTTCGGTATCCGTCATAGTCAGACCTGAATGGCGTTTTTTATCCATTGTATCCGGTATTTTTTGCGATCGCCCGGTGCGATTGCGATTACGTCAATTCTTGCGTTCGCATTCCACAGCCCATGCCTGTGGAGGTAAAACGAAGCGGCGCGGATAAGGCGCTTTTGCTTCGTGGGAGTGATGGATTCGGCTGCGCCGGTCAGGCTACCGCTTCCGCGGTATCGCACCTCGAAGAAAACCAGCGCATCACTGTCCCGGCCGATGAGGTCAATTTCGCCCCCGCGACTGAACACATTGCGTGCCAGAATAGTGACGCCTCGCGTCTGAAGGTAGCGCGCGACAACGCCCTCGGCATGGTCCCCGGTGGCTTTTCGAGTTCTTGTGCTGCCATCCATGGCATAAGGTGTCCTGGTTGTTAATTTGGATTGGAGGCGCCTTCCATAGCGGGGGCGTCCGATTCTGTTTCTTCAGGTTCCAGTGATGGCAATTGTTCTGGCGTTCCTTCGCTGAATCGGGCCCAGAGCTGTTCCCGGTGAATGCTGCCTTGCGGCGTCATGGTCAGTACCCCGGTCTGGCCGTCTATCGTGGCGCCATCGACCTGCCTCAGTAATGGCAGTCGTTTGCTCAGATTCCAGGCATCGGCCCCCATGGCGAACAGGCGGCCAAGCTGACCCCGGACATCAGGCATGGCTTCCTTGACGATGTCGCGAAAGCGGTTTTTCTTTTCAAGAACCCAAGGTGTGTCGGTAAAGGTGACGCCGTTCAGGTCCCGGTCCCTCGATGGGTCCGGATTACCTTCGTAGACCATGGAGGGTGAGTAAACGGGCAGATCGCCGCCAAAATAGAAGGCGAATAATGGTTTGAACTGCCGTGCGACGGTTGGCTCCGCCACCATAACGATGCCGTCGGCATCCTGGCGCCGCCGGGGCTCGAATTCAACGTCAATGCCGGCAGTGCGTTCAACGTCTATGGCCCGATCGCGGGATACTGTGATGCCAAGCAGGTCGGCAGTGACGGCACGGAGATTGTCCTCGCGGAAATAGCGCTCAATATCCAGGGCGATGCCTCCATTCTCTGCCAGCTGGTCCAGCAGGGCAGTTTCCAGTCGGTCCCCCCAATTCCCCGTTGGGATCAGCACAAGAATCTGATCGATACCCTCTGCATCAAGACGGTTGGCAATTTGTCTGGCTTCGTCTTCTGCTGACAGCCCGAACTGGTAGAGTCCGTCAGGAGCTGTAACCTCCCGTGGCAGATAGTTCAGGCCAAGAACCGGCACGGGCAGAGTCGACATGTCGCCGAGTGCTGCCAGGGACTCTTTTTCCAGGGGGCCGACAATCAGGTCCTGTTCCTCTTTGGTCAGTTCGTCATAAAGCGAACGAAAGTTCTGATCCGAGGTGTCGACGACTCGAATGCTGATTTTTCCGCGCTCCGCTGAGTCGTCCTCGTAGTAGGCGGCGAAAAAACCATCGCGGATGGCAGCGCCCGCACTCGACAGTGGGCCGCTGAGCGGCAATGCCAGGGTGATTCTTTCGGGCTGGCTCTCTGCAAGGCTTGCAATCAGTTGCAGTTCAGCCGGTAAGGCCCCGGCGGCGGGGTGGTCGGGCCAGTTGTTCTGCCAGTTGCGGATCATTCTTCCCTGTTCGTCCAGATTGATGCCCGGCTGCCGGAGAATGCCTGCCAGTTCAAGCCAGCCCTGGGCTTCATAGCCAATCGCTCGGCCTTTTCTGTCGGCGAGCTGGGTGTCTGAGGTCTGTTTCAGGTTCTTCCAGATGTCGTCATGGATAGATTGCGTATTGGCGTCTGTGTCCGCTCCGGACAGCAAGATCAGGGTAATGGCCGCCGCAAGGTTGTCTCCGGCAAGCCGATAGGTTTGCTCTTGCAGTCTTGCGGCGCGGTTAATCAGGTTTCTTTCATAATTAAGGAAATGATCTGGCTCTATGCCAGATACAATGCTTTTCGCCCAATCGCCATCCTCAAGCGCAGTGGCGCTGGCCATGGCTAGCAGAAGCCGTTGGTTTTCTGTGGCCTCAGTGGTCGGCGAGAATTGCTTGCTTTGAAGCAACTTCCTGGCGGCCCGGTGTTCGTTTTGACCCTGGAACCTGTCCGCTGCTCTCAACAGGTAAGCCTGTGCGCTTTGTCGGTTGGTTTCGCTGGCAGCGACTTCAAGAGCTTCTCCGGCGGTTTTGGCAATGTACGATTCCAGGTTCACGCTTGCGCAACCTGCAAACAGCACCGTCGTGGCCAGGAGAATGGTGATGGTTTTCAGGTTCTGGCGGTATTTGGTCATGGCTGGCTCACAATACTCCGGGTTATTACGCTTGTGGCGCCGGGTAATCGGCGGCATCATGCCGGGAGCCCTGGTGCCCGCCGGGCTTCCCATTAATGGTTTGATTTATCAGGCCGCAAGTTTAACAGCTCCCGCGTGAATTCACATGACGTTGGTGTCATGCGCAGGGGGCAAAGAGAGGGATGTGTGAACTCAGAAAGCGAGCTGCCGGAACAGGCTGGCACCCTGTATATCGTTGCCACACCAATTGGCAACCTGGACGATCTGTCTCCCAGGGCCGCGGCGGTTTTGTCGCGGGTGGCCGTGATTGCCGCCGAGGATACACGGCATAGTGGCCGGCTATTGCAGCACCTGGGTATCAGCAAGCCAATGATGGCCTTGCACGAACACAATGAGCGGGACAGGGCTGGCCAGGTTCTGGACAAGCTTGCGGCCTGCCAGGATGTGGCTCTGATTTCCGATGCGGGGACGCCGCTGATCTCTGATCCGGGCTTTGTGCTGGTAAGGGAGGCTCGGGCTCGGGGTTATCGGGTTACTCCGGTGCCTGGTGCCTGTGCGCTCATTTCGGCGTTGAGCGCGGCAGGGCTGCCGACGGATCGGTTTTTGTTCGAGGGTTTTCTGCCCTCCAAGTCCGGAGCGCGCAAGGCTGCCCTGGACCGCCTGGCGAGGGAATCCGCCACATTGGTGTTTTACGAGTCGCCCCACCGTATTGTCGATACGGTGGGGGATATTGCGGAGGTGATGGGAGCAGAGCGAGAGCTCGTGCTGGCCCGGGAGCTGACCAAAACGTTCGAGACTTTCTATGCAGGGGCGGCGGCCGATGTCAGGCAAACTCTGGAGGTGGACCCCCATGGCAGTCGTGGCGAGTTCGTGGTGATGGTGCGTGGCGCGAGCGCAGAGGAGTTGTCGGTGGGGGCGGCAGAGGCGGACCGGGTGTTGGCGTTGCTGCTGACAGAGTTGCCGGTCAAAAAGGCGGCGAAGCTGGCATCGGAGTTAACCGGAATCTCCAAGAATGAGCTGTATCAGCGAGCGTTGTCTCTGAAGGCCTGATCTCAGGAAGTCACTGGTTCGCGGTTTTTCTTGCCTGCCGCTGCAGGCTGGAGTATGGTCTCGCCCGAGCTCGCCAGACAGTCGCCGCCGGTTTTACCGGGGGAGGAAAGTCCGGGCTCCACAGGGCAAGGTGCCAGGTAACGCCTGGGCGGCGCGAGCCGACGGAAAGTGCAACAGAAAGTATACCGCCTAAGTGGCCGTGACATGTTCGCGGGCACCGGTAAGGGTGAAACGGTGCGGTAAGAGCGCACCGCGTGACTGGCAACAGTTCACGGCGATGGTAAACCCCACCTGGAGCAAGACCAAATAGGAATCCTATGGCGCGGCCCGCGCTGGATTCGGGTAGGTCGCTTGAGGCCTGCGGTGACGCAGGCCCTAGATGAATGACTGTCCCAGACAGAACCCGGCTTACCGGCGAGCTCATTTTTATTTCTCCGCTTGATGTGACATTTGTCATTCTCACCAGCAAGCTTTTATAGCCAAAAAATCTTAGAGTTCACTTGCCATCTTCAGAACTGACTGCAGGTGATTGATTTTTAGGTTTTTCTTTTCCGTAATCTCCAGCTTTTGACCAATCTTGTTCTGTAACCTCTTGTCGTGAAAGGAACTTTTCCTGGTGTGGCGCTGTTCGCGGCGCTTGCATTGTGTATTGCGTGTTTCTATAGTGTGCACAAGTGGGAAAAAGTGGTTTCTAGTGGTTATTTGTGGTTTCTGAACCCCGGAATTGGTGCTAATGAGCAATTTTCTTGGCAGTCATGCCATCAATATGGATGCGAAGGGTCGCTTGGCGATCCCCGCCAGGGTGCGCGAAGAGCTTGCGCATGCCTGCAGTGGTCGCATTGTATTGACGGCCAATGCCGATGAAGAGCGCTGTTTGCTGATGTATCCGGAACCGCAGTGGGAGGCATTAAGGCCACAAATTGAAGCACTTCCCAATATGAATAAAGCTGCCCGCAGGTTGCAGCGATTGCTGCTGGGCCATGCCACGCCTTTGGAGCTGGACTCGGCGGGGCGCATTCTGGTGCCACCCACGTTGCGCAGTTATGCGCGCCTGGAGAAGAAATTGATGCTGATTGGTCAGGGCAAGAAGTTGGAACTTTGGAGCGAAGAGCGTTGGTTCGCTTGGCTTGACGAGTCATCGGATGAAGACGAGATGCCGCCGGAAATGGAGGCGTTGTCGCTATGACAGCCGGCCGCGGGCAGGAGCCTGCCGGTCAGTACCGGCACCGTTCCGTGCTCCTGGACTCGGCGGTGGATTTGCTGGTCAACGATCCGGATGGCGTTTATGTCGATGGCACCTTTGGTCGCGGAGGTCACAGCCGGCTGATTCTGGGGCGGCTCGGGCAGGGCGGAAAGGTGTTGGGTATCGACAAGGATCCGGACGCAATTCAGGTGGCCCGTGACCTGTCAGCGAGCGATGCTCGGTTTCAGCCATTTCACGGCTCGTTTGCGGAACTGGGCGCCGCCGCTGAAGCCCAGGGGTGGATGAAGGTTAATGGTGTTTTGCTGGATCTTGGTGTTTCATCCCCGCAGCTGGACGATGCCACCAGGGGGTTCAGCTTTATGCGCGATGGACCACTGGATATGAGAATGGACCCCGGGCAGGCGCCAAGTGCGGCGCAATGGTTGGCCGAGGCGGACGAAAAAGACATCGCGAACGTGATCTGGCGATACGGCGAGGAGAAATTCTCCCGCCGTATCGCTCGTCTTGTTGTTGAGCGACGTAAGGAGGTGCCCCTGGAAACCACGCGCCAACTGGCGTCGTTGGTCAGTGAGGCGGTGCCGAAAAAAGAAAAGCACAAGCACCCGGCCACCCGGACGTTCCAGGCAATCCGGATCTTTATCAACCGGGAGCTGGAAGATCTGGAGCTTGGGCTCAATGCCGCTGTTGAAAAGCTGATGCCCGGTGGAAGGCTGGTGGTTATCAGCTTCCATTCGTTGGAGGACCGGCTGGTCAAACGCTTTATGCGGGACTTGGCGCGCGGGCCGAGATTGCCAAAAGGCGTGCCGGTGACGGCGGAGCAGGAAGCATCGGCGTTTCGGTTGATCGGCAAGGCGAACAAGGCGGATACAGAAGAAGTGAGCGACAACGTGCGGGCGAGGAGCGCGGTTATGCGTGTACTTGAACGGATACCGGAACAACACAAGTTAGGGAGCGCGTAATCATGGGCGCGGTAGCGATTGAACAGCCAACAAAAACAGCGCGACTGAACAGGAAGCGTGTCAGGGACGGCGTTGCCACTGCGGTCAGGTTGTCGAACCAGGTCTTTACCGCACTTCAGCAGAAGCGCGTGTTGATCACCGTGGGTTTGGTGATGCTGTTGATTGTGTCCTCGCTGGGCGTTGTTGTCAGTGCCCACGAGAACCGTGAATTGTTCAACTCCTTATCTCAGCTGCAGGAACAGCGTGACAACTACCAGCGTGAGTGGAGTCAGTTGTTGCTGGAGCAGAGTGCTTTGAGTGCCCACGGACGGGTAGAGCAACTGGCCTCCGAGCGTTTCGGAATGGTCGTGCCAGGCAAACAGGATATCGTTCTGGTGCCGTTGATGGCGCCGCTCGTCGGGTCGCGTTAAGCGAAAACCACAAACCGTAAGGTGAAGACAGTGTCGGACCAGGGAAAAACAGCAACATGGGGCCAGCGACTGGCTGCCGGGCTTGGGGCCTGGCGGTACGGCACCGTGTTGGGCGTTTTTCTGTTGGTTGTCGGTGCCCTTGCCTGGCGGTTGGTGGATCTGCATGTGGTGGACAACGAGTTCCTGCGTAAGCAGGGCGATGTGCGCACCATTCGGGTGGAGAGCATCGATGCCCATCGTGGTGTAGTGACGGACCGGCACGGCGAATCACTGGCGGTGAGCACTCCAGTCCAGACCATCTGGGCGAATCCGTCCGAGATCGACGCGGATGAGCCGCGACTGACCAATGTCGCGCGCCTGTTGGGCCTTCAGGAGGCCAGGCTGCGCGAGCGGCTGCGTAAGTATTCGGGCCGCGAGTTTATTTACCTGCGCCGTAAGCTTCAGCCAGAAATTGCTCGGCAGGTGCTGGCAATGGGTATTCCGGGTGTTTACAGCCGCCAGGAGTACCGTCGTTACTATCCCGCTGGAGAGGTGACAGCTCATGTGGTCGGGTTTACGAATATCGATGAAAGCGGTCAGGAAGGTATCGAGCTGGCCTACAACCAGTGGCTGAGTGGTGAAAGTGGTCGCAAGCGGGTTCTCAAGGACAACCGTGGCCGTGTGATCAAGGATCTGACGTTGATCCGCGACGCGAAGCCTGGTCGCAGCCTCGAACTCAGCATTGATTTGCGGCTCCAGTATCTGGCTTATCGGGAGCTGAAAGCCGTTGTCGGCGCGCACGACGCCAGGGGAGGCACTCTGGTGATGCTGGACGTGGACACCGGCGAGGTGTTGGCCATGGTGAATCAGGGCTCCTACAACCCCAACGACCGCAGCCAGCTGAGCCCCGACCGTTTACGGAACAAGGCCATTACCGATCTGTTTGAGCCGGGGTCCACGATGAAGCCTGTTTCCATGGCTGCAGCGCTGGAATCGGGGAAGTTCAAGGCTTCCAGCACCATAGATACAGCGCCGGGGTACCGGCGCTTTGGCCGTTTCACGATTCGTGATCACCGGAATTATGGGGTCATCAGCCTGACTGACGTGATTGCGAAATCCAGCAACGTCGGCATTAGCAAGATCGCCACCGAGTTGGGTGGTGACACTATCCGCGATCTTTATGCCCGCCTGGGGTTGGGCCAGCCTACCGGTATTGGGTTCCCTGGTGAGGCTGTTGGCGTGTTGCCGGCACCACCAAAGTGGCGCCCCGTCGAAGAGGCAACCCTGTCTTATGGGTATGGCATGAGCGTCAATGCGCTTCAGCTGGCGCAGGCATACATGGTTTTGGCCAATGGCGGAATTCGCTACCCGTTGAGTCTGTTGAAGGCCGATGAAAAACCCGTTGGGGAACGAGTTCTTTCCGAAGAAGTCTCATTCCAGATCAGGGAAATGTTGCGAGAGGTGGTCGAGAACGGTACCGGAAAGCGCGCTCAACCGGGATTCTATTCCGCCGGTGGTAAAACCGGCACGGTACACCTGGTGGGTAAGAATGGGTATGAGGATAGCCAGTACAAGGCGATATTTGCCGGTATGGCTCCCATCGACAATCCGCGGATTGTCACAGTCGTGGCTGTCGATGCACCCCAGTCCGGCGAATACTACGGTGGCGAAGTGGCTGCACCCGTATTCGCCCGGGTGATGGGAGATGCATTGCGGCTGCTGAACGTAAAGCCGGAACTGGAGCTGGGCGACGCAAAGGCGCCGCGTCTGGCATCCGGGGAGCGGGGTTAGGGTTATGTGTATTACATCACTCAGCACCTTGTTGCAGGGAATCGCACCGGTACCGTCGGTGTTTGATGTCACAATCCACGGCCTGAAGACCGACAGCCGTGACGTCAGGTCGGGCGACGCGTTCGTTGCCCTGGCCGGTGCCCGAACACCCGCCGACCACTACATCGAACAGGCGATCGGTGCGGGTGCCACCGTAATCCTGTTGGAGTCAGCGCAGCCGGATGAATGCTACGAGCATGAAGGTGTTCTTATCGTTCCGGTGACGATGTTGCGCGCTCACCTCGGGAAGCTCGCGGATCGATTTTTCGAGCATCCCTCCCAACGATTGCGCCTGATTGGCGTGACCGGGACGAATGGCAAGACGTCAGTAAGCCATTACATAGCGACATTGCTACAGGAAACCGGCACACCATGCGGCGTTATCGGCACCCTCGGCTATGGTATGCCCGGTGCGCTGCAGGAAGGTACACACACCACGCCGGATGTCGTGCAGCTAAACCGCGTACTGTCGAAAATCATCGCCCAGGGTGGACGCGCGGCGGCGATGGAGGTCTCTTCACACGCACTCGAACAGGGGCGGGTCGACAACCTGACCATGACCGGCGCAGTGTTTACCAATCTTACCCGGGACCACCTGGACTACCACGGTTCCATGGATGCATACGGAGCGGCGAAGGCCCGTCTTTTTCATCGCGAAGAGCTGCATTTCGCGGTCATCAACTTCGATGATCCGTTTGGAAGGCAGCTCTATGAGAAGCTTGATGGCAAATGTGACCGTGTCCGTTACAGCCTGCACGAGGCCCAGACCGAGCTCTGGCTAACGGAGTTCGCACCATCCATTGACGGTTTCAGCGCCAGCGTAGACGGGCTGTGGGGCAGGTTTGATGTGTCCGCCCGGGTTTTGGGTAGCTTTAACGTCAGCAACATTCTCGCAGCCATGGCAGGCGTGCTCAGCCTGGGTGTGCCGGTAGAGCGGGTTCAGCAAGCGGTTGAGCGGTTGTCGCCCCCACCGGGACGGCTGGAGCCCTTCGCCGGCAGTAACGATGTGCGCGTTGTTGTGGATTACGCCCATACCCCGGATGCTCTGAACAGTGCCCTTGCCGCCTTGCGCCCGCATGTTGGCGGGCGGCTTTTCTGTGTATTCGGCTGTGGCGGCGACCGCGACACCGGTAAGCGGCCAGAGATGGCCCGGGAAGCGGAAAAAGGGGCCGATGTCGTGATCGTGACGGACGACAATCCGCGCAGTGAAGACCCGGAAGCCATTACTTCCGACATCGTCGCTGGGTTTGAGAATCCTGACCAGGTCGCGGTTATCCATGATCGTGCTGAGGCGATTCGCCAGGCCATTCATTCTGCTGTGGCAGGAGACATTGTACTGATTGCCGGAAAGGGCCACGAAGCATGGCAGGAAGTGGCAGGCCAGAGATTTCCGTTCAGCGACGCTGAGCAGGTGCGACATGCGCTGTCGCTGAATGGAGGTGTCGCATGATGCAGTCATTCGCGCTGGCCGATGCCGTCAACTGGCTTGGCGGTACTGTGGCAGTGGGCAATCTGGAAGGCTTGAAGTTTGACGGTGTCTCGACCGACACGCGTCGAATCGCCAGCGGAGACGTGTTCGTGGCGCTTCGGGGTGAGAACTTCGACGGGCACGATTATCTGGCTGTGGCCGAGAAGGCTGGAGCCGTGGCTGCTGTTGTAGACAAGCCAGACCCGAGCCTGGGGCTTCCGCAAATCCGGGTTTCGGACACGGTAGACGCATTGGCACAACTGGCCCTGGCCAATCGCAATGCCAGCACCGCGCGTTTTGTGGCGATCACCGGTAGCAGCGGTAAGACCACGGTACGCGAAATGGTGGCCGCGATTCTTTCGCAGGTGGGTAATACCCTCGCCACCGAGGGCAACCTCAATAACCACATTGGCGTTCCCCTGACGCTGTTCAGGCTGTCACCGGAACACCAGTTGGGCGCGATAGAACTCGGAGCCAGCGGCCTGGGGGAAATAGCCCACACCGTCAATATTGTTCGGCCGGAGGTGGTCATCCTCACCAACGCCGGGCAGGCGCATCTGGAAGGGTTTGGCGGTTATGACAACGTGGTGCGCGCAAAGGGTGAAATCATTGATGGCGCGCCAGCATCCGGTCTTGTGGTCCTGAACAGTGATGACCCGGCCTTCGATCTATGGCGTCAGCGGGCGGGCCAGCGTCGGGTCGCAGGTGTCAGTGGCCGGGCAAGTGAAGGGGCTGATTACGTCCCCGAAGATATCCGCAGCGATGGCGATGTCCGGCAGTTTCGTGCACAGGGGCCGGACGGCTGGTCTTGTGACATCCGCCTTTCCCTGCAGGGCGAGCACAATATCACCAATGCATTGTTGGCGATTGCCGCTGCACGCGAGTTGGGTGCAGGCGATGAGGCGATAAAGACGGGGCTGGCGGCTTTGAAGCCGGTAAAGGGGCGCCTGCAAATGATGGCGCTGACACCGAAACTGACCGTCATCGACGACAGCTACAACGCCAACCCTGCCTCCATGAAAGCCGCTTTGGATGTGTTGGCTGCGCGACCGGCCGGCCGTGTGGCTGTGTTGGGGGCGATGGCTGAGTTAGGGCAGGACAGCTTAGTTCTGCACAGGGAGGTTGGTGAATTCGCCAGGGCGAGGGGCATCGAAAGACTGATCGCTGTGGGTCCTGGCTGTGAAGGATATGTTGAGGGTTTCGGAGACGCCGCTGAGGTGTGTGCGAGCCATGACGACGCCGTGCGTCGTCTGTTTGAGGGGCCTGCCGAGTCACAGACGGTACTGGTCAAGGGTTCTCGCAGTTCCGCCATGGATCGCGTGGTGGAGGGAATACAAGAAAAGGTGGGTAACGCATGCTGCTCTGGCTGACAGAGGCTCTTTCACAGTACTTTTCCGCGCTGACGGTTTTCCAGTACCTGACCGTCAGGGGGATCTTTGGGGTGTTGACGGCCCTTTTGATTTCCCTGCTGATCGGCCCGGTGATGATTCGCAAACTCAGCCAGTACCAGATCGGGCAGGCGGTTCGTGACGACGGCCCACAAACGCATCTGAGTAAAGCCGGCACGCCGACCATGGGTGGTGCGCTGATTCTGGTAGCCGTCGGGGTCAGCTCATTGCTGTGGGCGGACCTGAGCAATCGGTATGTCTGGGTGGCGATTCTGGTCACGCTTTTGTTCGGTGCGATTGGCTGGGTGGACGACTACCGCAAAGTGGTGGAGCGCAATCCGAGAGGACTGCCTGCTCGCTGGAAATATTTCTGGCAGTCAGTGATCGGGGCGACGGCGGCGGTCGTGTTGTTCATGAGTTCCGCACTGCCCCAGGAAACGTCGCTCTACGTGCCATTTTTCAAGAACGTATCGCTGACCCTGGGGCCGGTGCTGTTCATCCTGTTGAGCTATTTCGTGATTGTGGGCAGCAGCAACGCGGTGAACCTGACCGATGGCCTGGACGGGCTGGCCATTATGCCGACGGTGATGGTGGCGGCGGCGCTGGGCATCTTCGCATACGTGTCTGGCCATGCTCAGTTCGCCGATTATTTGCTGATTCCTCATTTGCCGGGCACCGGCGAGTTGATTGTATTTTGTGGCGCGCTCGTGGGTGCCGGCCTGGGATTTCTGTGGTTCAACACCTATCCGGCGCAGGTGTTCATGGGGGATGTGGGCGCGTTGGCGCTTGGCGCGGCGCTGGGTGTCGTGGCCGTGATCGTACGGCAGGAAATCGTATTGTTCATCATGGGCGGCGTGTTCGTTATGGAAACCGTCTCCGTGATTCTGCAGGTGGCGTCCTTCCGGCTTACCGGCCGGCGGATATTCCGCATGGCGCCGCTGCATCATCATTTTGAATTGAAAGGCTGGCCGGAGCCGCGCGTTATCGTGCGCTTCTGGGTTGTCACTGTCGTGTTAGTACTGGTTGGCTTAGCCAGCCTGAAACTGAGATAGGGAAGCAAAGCACCATGGGTGTCATCGTTTCAGATCGTCGAACGCTGGTTGTGGGGCTCGGTAAAACCGGGCTCTCCTGCGTGCGCTATCTGTGCGAAAAAGGCCGCGATGTTGCCGTGGCTGATAGCCGCCTGTCGCCGCCCGGCCTGGATGAGCTCAGGGCCGAATGGCCGGACCTGCCCGTGTACCTGGGGGAGTTCGATGCCGACCTGTTTGCCGGCTTTAACGAACTGGTGGTCAGCCCCGGGATCAGTATTGCCGAACCGGCCATTCGGGGGGCGGCCGACAAAGGGGCTGTCATTCGCGGTGACATTGACCTGTTCTCGGAGGTAGCGGACGCGCCGATCATCGCCATTACCGGTTCCAATGGTAAAACCACGGTGACCACGCTGGTCGGAGAGATGGCGAGGGCCGCTGGCCGCCGCGTGGAAGTCGGCGGGAATATCGGCACTCCGGCGCTGGAGCTGCTTGGTCGCGGTGCCGACCTCTATGTCCTGGAGTTATCGAGCTTCCAGCTCGAAACCACCCGGGAACTGAATGCCCTGGCGGCCACGGTGCTGAACGTCAGCGATGATCACATGGATCGCTACCCGGACAAGATGGCCTATTTCCAGGCCAAACAACGAATTTTCAACGGCTGCCAGAACGCCGTGGTCAATCTGGACGATGCCCTGAGCACGCCCATGGCGAGGGACAACCTCCGGTTCCTGTGTTTCGGTTTTCACCGTGTTAACCCGGATACGTTCAGTACCCGCGATGACGATGAAGGTACCTGGATTACCTTCGGCTTTGACAATCTGCTGTTGGCCGAGGAATTGGGCCTGATGGGCCAGCACAATATCAGCAATGTGATGGCGGCACTGGCACTTGGACAAGCTGCCGGATTACCGATGGACGTGATGCTGGACACTGCCAAGCGTTTCAAGGGGCTTCCGCATCGGTGCGAATTCGTTCGGCGGGTGAGTGATGTCGACTACATCAATGACTCCAAGGGCACCAATGTGGGAGCGACGGCCGCCGCCATTGAAAGCCTGGTGCCAGCGGGTGGAAAGATCGTGCTGATTGCCGGTGGTGAAGGCAAGGGCGCTGATTTCTCATTGCTCGCTGAACCCGTGGCAACTCATTGTCGCGCGGTTGTACTGATCGGCGCTGATGCTGAGACCATCGCCACCGCCTTGGGTAATCGGGTGGAGACGGTCAACGCCGCTGACATCGCAGGCGCTGTCCATACGGCAAAAAAGCTGGCCCAACCGGGTGACCGGGTGCTGTTGTCACCTGCCTGCGCCAGTTTCGACATGTTCCGCGACTACGGGGATCGTGGCGATCGTTTCCGTCAACAGGTGGAGGGGCTGTGATGCACGCTGACCTGTCCCTCACCAGTCATCACGGTTTGTTCCGTGATCTGCGCCCGCTGCCCCTACTGATCATCAGTTCCGCTGCGTTGCTGGTCATGGGCATTGTGATGATTTCTTCCGCCTCCATGGACATGGCGGCGGAAACCATGGGTAACAGTTACCACTATGTGATCCGTCAGCTCATTTTTGCCGGCATCGGCTGCGTACTTGCGCTGATTGCCGTCAACGTGCCGATCTCCTGGTGGGAGCGCAGCGGGTGGCTGTTGCTCGGGGTCGGTTTGCTGTCACTGCTTCTGGTGCTGACGCCCCTCGGGCGTACGGTGAATGGCTCCACCCGCTGGATCTCGTTCGGGCTGTTCAATGTTCAGGTGTCGGAAATTGCCAAGCTTTGCCTGATTGCCTATCTGGCCGGCTACGTCGTGCGTCGTCGGGATGAGTTGCTAAACACCTGGCCTGGGTTCCTCAAGCCGTTGGGCGTGCTGGGTATTGCCTCGGTGCTGCTGGTTATCGAGCCGGACTTCGGTGCCACGGTGGTACTGGTTGCTGCATCAGCCGGCATGATTTTCCTGAGTGGCGTCCGGCTTAGCCGGTTTATGCCGCTGATTGGCGTGTTGGTGGTGATGGGCTCCGTGCTGGTATTCACCCAGCCCTACCGGTTGAAGCGGGTTGTGAGTTACCTCGACCCCTGGAAAGACCAGTTTGATACCGGCTACCAGCTAACCCAGTCGCTGATTGCGTTCGGTCGTGGCGACTGGGCGGGTACCGGGTTGGGGAATTCGGTACAGAAACTGTTCTATCTGCCGGAGGCCCACACCGACTTTATCTTCGCGATCATTGCGGAAGAATTCGGGTTGTTGGGGTCGCTGATGGTCCTGGGCCTGTTCACCGTATTGGTGGTGACCGGATTTGTGATTGCGAGAAGGGCCGAGAAAGCGGGCATGCCATTCGCCGCGTGCTTCTCCTATGGCATTACTTTGCTGATTGGCTTGCAGGCCGGTATCAATATGGCGGTCAGTACGGGCCTGCTGCCTACCAAAGGCCTGACCTTGCCGCTTGTGAGCTATGGCGGTTCCAGCCTGATGATTACCGCTGTCTGCATTGGTGTGCTGGCACGGGTGGAGATGGAGAGGCTGGACCGCGAAAAACTGGCCAGCGAAAAGACCCGTAAACCAGCGGCCAGGGGAGGTGCGGTTTATGACTGATAAACGGCGCTTTCTGATGATGGCCGGTGGCACCGGTGGCCATGTTTTCCCTGCCCTGGCAACGGCGAGACAGCTGCAGGACAAGGGGCATGAGGTTTTCTGGTTGGGTTCTCGTGGTGGTATGGAAGAGCGACTGATCGGCGAAACCGACATACCACTGTCGCTGATCCAGGTCTCTGGGCTGAGGGGCAAGGGTCGCCTGGCTTTGTTGATGGCGCCGTTCCGGCTGATGCGCGCTCTTGGCCAGGCCTTTACGATCGTTCGCACCATCCGCCCACATTGCGTCATCGGCATGGGTGGCTTTGTGACCGGTCCTGGCGGTCTCTCCGCCTGGCTGAATCGGGTGCCGCTGGTAATTCACGAGCAGAATGCCATTGCCGGAATGACCAACCGCATTCTGGTGCGCTTCGCTCATACCGTGTTGGAGGCCTTTCCCGGGAGCTTCGGCACGACTGTGGTAACCCGCTGTACCGGCAACCCGGTCAGGCAGGACCTGGCCGAGCTCGCCGAACCCGATCAGCGGATGTCCGGCCGGGCGGGTGCGCTGCGGTTACTGGTGGTGGGCGGCAGCCTTGGTGCCCAGGTGTTCAATCGCACGTTGCCGGAGGCACTGGCTCAGCTGCCGGAAGCTGAACGGCCAACGGTGCGCCATCAGTGTGGCGAGAAAAATATCGAGGAAGCCGGTGATGCCTACCGTGACCACGGCGTGGATGCATCGGTGGAGCCGTTTATCAAAGACATGGCAGAGGCCTACGGCTGGGCCGACATTGTGCTCTGCCGGTCTGGTGCGCTCACCGTTTCTGAGTTGTGTGTTGCCGGTGTGGGCGCCGTGCTGGTGCCGTTCCCCCATGCCGTGGACGACCACCAGACCCGGAACGCACAGCAAATGGTTAATGCGAAAGGCGCCATCCTGATCCCGCAGCCAAAGCTGTCGGCCGATCTGCTGGCGGAAACCCTGACCGATCTCGGCAAGGACCGCCGCCGGATTCTGGACATGGCGAAGGCCGCAAAGACGCTGGCTCGCCCCGATGCAACGGAGAGAGTCGTGAATTACTGTTTGGAGGCCGCAAATGGCTGAATCCACAAATCCCCCGCTGGTCTATCAGGTGCCCGAGATGCGCCGTATCCGCAATATTCATTTTGTGGGGATTGGCGGTGCTGGCATGAGCGGTATTGCCGAGGTCCTGAAGAACCAGGGCTACGATGTGTCCGGCTCTGACATTCGTGAGAGTGCCGTGACAGACCGGCTGTCCGGCATGGGCGTTGAGGTGTTCATCGGGCATCGTGAGGAGAACAGTGCCAGTGCAGACGTGGTTGTGGTGTCGTCTGCGGTAACGGGTGATAACCCGGAAGTATCGGCGGCTCGCAGCCGACGGGTGCCGATCGTGCCCCGTGCAGAAATGCTGGCGGAGATCATGCGCTATCGCCATGGCATTGCCGTGGCTGGCACTCACGGCAAAACCACCACCACCAGTCTGATTGCATCGGTTCTGGGAGAGGCTGGCCTGGATCCCACCTTTGTGATTGGTGGCAAGCTCAATAGCGCCGGAACCAACGCGCAGCTTGGCGGCTCCCGCTATCTGGTGGCTGAGGCCGATGAAAGCGATGCCTCATTCCTTCACTTGACGCCGGTGATCTCGGTGGTGACCAACATTGAAGCCGACCATATGGACACCTATGGCGGAGACGTTGGGCGCCTGAAACAGACATTCGTGGATTTCCTCCACAACCTGCCGTTTTACGGCGTTGCGGTGATGTGTGTGGATGACGGCTTTGTGCAGGAAATCATCCCCAGGATTTCCCGCGCCATCATTACCTATGGCATCGATAATCCGGATGCCGACTACCGGGCGGAAAACATTGAATCCGATGGCCTTCGGACTCGGTTTGTCGTTCGCCGCCCGGGTGGCCGTAGTGATTTGGACGTTGAACTGAAAATGCCCGGTCGCCACAACGTACTGAATGCCCTGGCGGCTATTGCCGTGGCCACTGATGAGGGCGTGGATGATGCCGCCATCTGTCGGGGCCTTGCAGGTTTTGCCGGGGTTGGACGCCGGTTCCAGGTCTACGGTGATTACAACACCCGCAAAGGCACTGTCACCTTGATTGATGACTATGGGCACCATCCCACGGAAGTGGAGGCCGTTATCCGGGCGGCCCGTGATGCCTGGCCGGATCGCAGGCTGGTCATGCTTTATCAGCCTCACCGCTACACCCGTACCCGGGATCTCTATGAGGATTTCGTCAGGGTACTCTCGGAAGTGGACGGGCTGTTACTGATGGACGTGTATTCAGCGGGTGAGCCGGCGATACCGGGTGCGGATGGTCGTGCATTGTGTCGCAGCCTGCGGCAGCGAGGCAGCGTGGAGCCGCTTTTTGTGGAAGAAAACGGAGAGATCGAAGCCCTGCTTGCCAACACGTTACAGGACGGCGATCTGCTGATTACACAGGGCGCGGGTGATATAGGCGGAGTGGCTGCGCGACTGGCAGCTGCAGGAGTGATTGCGGATGAGTGAGATGGCCAGGACTGTAGATTCACAAGGTTATCAGGCCGATCCGGAGACGCTGAAGGCACTGGGACGGGTGGCTGTCTTTATGGGCGGTGATTCCGCCGAGCGTGAAGTGTCACTGAAAAGCGGACAGGCAGTACTGTCGGCACTGGTATCCGCCGGAGTTGACGCCTATGCCGTGGATGTACGCGGTTGTTTGCTGAAAACCGTCGAAGAGCCCGAGTTTGATCGGGTTTTCATTGCCCTGCACGGGCGCGGCGGGGAAGACGGCACGATTCAGGCCATCCTGTCCCAGGCTGGTATTCCCTTTACGGGAAGTGACGTTCTGGCCTCTGCGCTGGCCATGGACAAGCTGCGCAGCAAATACGTGTTTGAAGGCTGCGGACTGCCAACTCCGAAATTCCGTGCCATGGGGTCCGTGGAGGAAGCCGGCAGCCTAGTACAGTCGCTGTCGTTGCCGCTGAGCGTAAAACCCTCGCGGGAAGGCTCCAGCATTGGCATTCGCAAGGTGAACAGTGAACAGGAGCTGGTTGAAGCATATACGCAGGCGGCCGCGCTGGACCCTCTGGTTCTCGTCGAAGAATGGATTGAAGGCCCCGAATTTACCGTCAGCCTTCTGCAGGATCAGGCGCTGCCGGCCATTGGCTTGAGTACAGACCACGTTTTCTATGACTACGACGCCAAGTACCTGGCCGACGACACCCGCTACCAGATCCCCTGCGGGCTGGACCCGGACAGCGAGCTGAAGCTCCAGCATCTGGCATTGGATGCGTTCAGGGTGCTCGGCTGCCGAACCTGGGGCCGGGTAGACATAATGCAGGACCGCCAGGGTGAGTTCTGGATTCTGGAAGTGAACACAGTCCCTGGAATGACTGACCACAGTCTGGTGCCCATGTCGGCTAGGGCGGCCGGTATCAGTTTCGAGGAACTGGTGGTGAGGATCCTCATGGACACCTTGGAGGCAGGCGATGCTTGAAAAGCTGCTGATCCGGAGCCGGGCGGTACCGTCCGACCCACCGAAGCGCAGGGGAGCTACCTCTCTTGGGCCTGAGCGGGACCGGTTTGGTTTGCTGAGAGCTGTATTGTCCGCCGTGCCCTGGGGGCAGGCGCTCATGGGAGCGGGTATTGTCCTGCTGGCGGCATTGGTTCCCTGGGGAACCAGCGAGGTGCTGAGCGCCATGGATCGTCAGGTCATGGCCATCGACGTGAAGGGCGAACTGGTGGGTGAAAACCGTACAGCGCTGGAGCGCAGTGCGGGCAAGTGGATAGGGCGGAGTTTCTTTGCCACCGATCTCTCTGACATCAAGGAGAGCCTGGAGCAGCGCCCATGGGTGGAGTCTGCAGCGGTCAAGCGCGTATGGCCGGACCGGCTGCAGATCGACGTTCGTGAGAAAAAGCCACTGGCGTACTGGAACAGCAACCGGCTGGTGAGCCGCAACGGAGAACTGTTTGCGCCGCCTAACCCCGAAGTGGCCGGGCGACTGCCTCGGCTGGCTGGCCCGGATGAGCGTGTGAAGGAAGTGATTGATATGGCAAGGACCATGTCGGATACGCTCACCGGTCATAATCTCGGGTTTGCCGGGTTGAGTCTTGAACAGCGCGGTGCCTGGACGCTGACCCTTGCCAACGGCATCGAAGTGGTTCTGGGCAGGGATCAGGTTGAGGCGCGTTTTGAACGCTTTGTCACGGTTTATCAGGAACGGCTGGCGTCGCGTTCAGACGAAGTCAGACGGGTGGATGCCCGCTACAGCAATGGGGTGGCGGTTCAGTGGAAGCCGTCAGAAACGGCCTCGCGGACAAAATCATAGCAACGCTAAATTCAGACCTACGGTTTGGTGAAACACATGTCATCGGTTGAAACGGAAAACATGATTGTCGGCCTCGATATCGGAACCTCGAAAGTGGTTGCGATCGTCGGCAAGCGCAAAATGGACGGGACCATTGAGGTGGTGGGTATCGGTTCCCATCCCTCCCGCGGGCTCAAACGTGGCGTGGTGGTCAATATCGAAACCACGGTCCAGGCGATACAGCGTGCGGTGGAAGAAGCCGAACTGATGGCGGGTTGCCGGATTCACTCGGTCTACGCGGGTATTGCCGGCAGCCATATCAAGAGCCTCAACTCCCACGGCATTGTAGCGATCCGTGACCGGGAGGTGACCCAGGCTGACATTGACCGGGTGATTGACGCCGCCCAGGCGGTGGCGATTCCGGCGGACCAGAAGATCCTTCACATACTGCCGCAGGAGTTTGTGATCGACAGCCAGGAGGGCATCAAGGAGCCCATGGGAATGTCCGGCGTTCGCCTGGAGGCCAAGGTTCACCTCGTCACCTGTGCGGTGAACGCCGCCCAGAACATCGAAAAATGCGTGAAACGCTGCGGCCTGGAAGTGGATGACATCATCCTGGAGCAGTTGGCCTCCAGTCACGCCATCCTCACCGAGGATGAAAAGGAACTGGGTGTCTGCGTGGTGGATATTGGCGGTGGTACCACCGATATCGCGGTGTTCACCGGTGGTGCCATTCGGCACACGGCGGTCATTCCTATCGCTGGTGATCAGGTCACCAACGACATCGCCATGGCCCTGCGGACACCCACGCAGAATGCCGAGGAAATCAAGATCAAATACGCCTGCGCCTTGACTCAGCTGGCCGGCGCGGATGAAACCATCAAGGTGCCCAGTGTGGGTGACCGGGCGCCACGGGATTTGTCCCGTCAGGCGCTCGCCGAGGTGGTGGAGCCGCGTTACGAAGAGCTGTTCACCCTGGTGCAGTCTGAACTTCGTCGTTCGGGATTCGAAGACCTGATCCCGGCCGGCATCGTGATTACCGGCGGTTCCTCCACCATGGAAGGCGTGGTGGAACTGGCCGAAGAAATCTTCCACATGCCGGTAAGGCTGGCCTGTCCGCAGGCGGTCTCCGGTATGACGGAGGTAGTCAACAACCCCATCTACGCCACGGGCGTTGGGTTGTTGATCCATGGCTTCCGCCAGATGGATCTGGGGCGGGCGCCGGCGCTTAAGGGTGAAGATGCACCCACGCTGTTTGAGCGCATGAAAGCCTGGTTTACCGGTCACTTCTGACGGCGAGCCGGGAGAAGACATACACGAAGGTATCTCGAAAATCATAATCTCGAAAAATCAGTCTGGAAAAGGCTGATAAACAGCACGAAGGAGTAGGGGAAATGTTTGAACTCGTCGATAATGTCCAGCAAAACGCTGTCATTAAAGTAGTAGGCGTTGGCGGTGGTGGCGGCAATGCCGTTCGCCACATGCTCAACAGTGATATCGAAGGCGTGGAGTTTATTTGCGCCAACACCGACGCTCAGGCCCTGACGGACCTGGATGCACGTCAGATTATTCAGCTTGGTGGCAATATCACCAAAGGGCTGGGTGCCGGTGCCAACCCGGAAGTAGGGCGTCAATCAGCTCTGGAAGACCGTGATCGCATCGCCGAGTCGCTGAAAGGCGCCGACATGGTGTTCATTACCGCCGGCATGGGCGGCGGAACCGGAACCGGTGCTGCTCCGGTTGTGGCTGAAGTGGCCCGGGAAATGGGTATCCTGACCGTTGCCGTTGTCACCAAGCCATTCATGTTTGAAGGTGGCAAGCGCATGAGTGTGGCGGAAGCCGGCCTCAAGGAGCTGGAGGAAACCGTTGACTCGCTGATCACCATCCCCAACGAAAAGTTGTTGGCGGTGATGGGTAAGAAAACCAGCCTGCTGGACGCGTTTGGTTCAGCAAACGATGTGCTGTTGGGGGCGGTTCAGGGTATTGCTGACCTGATTACCCGCAACGGTATGATCAACGTGGACTTCGCCGACGTAAAAACCGTTATGTCGGAGATGGGCAACGCCATGATGGGTACGGCGCGTGCCACTGGCGAGAACCGCGCCCGCGAAGCTGCAGAAGCCGCTGTTCGAAGCCCGCTTCTGGAAGACATCAACCTGCAGGGTGCCAAGGGTATCCTGGTCAACATCACCGCAGGTATGGATCTCAACCTGGGAGAATTCTCTGAGGTTGGCGACATTGTTCGTGAATTCGCTTCGGATTCCGCCACGGTGGTCGTGGGTACCGTGATTGATCCGGAAATGACTGACGAACTCAAGGTGACGGTGGTTGCGACCGGCCTGGGCGGTGACCGCGAGAAGCCGACCAAGGTGGTGGACAACACCCGTAGCCTGGATGGCACAACGGATTACAACCAGCTTGACCGTCCGGCCGTTCTGCGTCGTCGCGCCGTGGCTCACGGCAATGTGGCGATTGATCAGAGCAAGGACAGCGAGGAGCAGGGAGTCGACTATCTCGATATTCCCGCATTCCTTCGCCGTCAGGCTGACTGATAATCTGTTGCAAATGTATTCGGTAATGGAACCTTTGCGACCGAATTACGTGTGCTGACTATCAGTCCGGACTTGTGCCGGGAGGCCAATCAAAGGTTAACGATTGGTTAAATGGTATTCAGTCTTACTTTCTGGTATTCTCCGGGCAGAATTTTGCCCAGACTATATCGCTTTTATGTGACGGAAATATGTACCGATGATCAGACAACGGACACTTAAGAACACCATCCGCGCCACCGGCGTTGGCTTGCACTCGGGGGAGAAAGTGTATCTGACCCTGAAGCCCGCTCCGGTGGACTCGGGGATCGTTTTTCGCCGTACCGATCTTGACCCTGTGGTTGAAATCCGTGCCTGCGCGGAAAACGTTGGTGAGACCATGCTTTCCACGACACTGCTGAAAGACGGTGTCCGGGTTGCAACAGTGGAGCATTTGTTGTCAGCCATGGCTGGTCTCGGGATTGATAACTGTTTCGTCGAGCTCAGCGCCGCGGAAGTGCCCATTATGGACGGCTCTGCCGGTCCGTTTGTGTTTCTTCTGCAGTCCGCCGGTATTGCCGAGCAGGACGCCGCCAAGCGTTTCATCCGCATCAAGCGCGAAGTAACGGTTGAAGAAGGTGACAAGAAGGCGACTCTGCTGCCTTTCGAAGGCTTCAAGGTCAGCTTCGGTATCGACTTTGACCACCCTGTCTTCAAGGGGCGCGCCCAGACCGCAACCGTTGACTTTTCCAGCACGTCGTTTGTGAAGGAAGTCAGCCGCGCACGGACGTTTGGTTTCATGCGTGATATTGAAAAGTTGCGTGCGATGAACCTGGCGTTGGGCGGAAGCGTTGACAATGCCATCGTCGTTGACGATTACAAAATCCTCAACGAAGACGGTCTGCGTTACGACGACGAATTCGTCAAGCACAAGCTGCTGGATGCCATCGGTGACCTCTACCAGTTGGGCAACAGCCTGATTGGCGAGTTCCGTGGTATTAAATCCGGCCACGACCTGAACAACAAGCTGCTGCGCAAGCTCAGGGCAGAAGAGGATGCGTGGGAAGTGGTGACCTTCGACGACGAGGCCGCTGCCCCGATTTCCTACATGAAACCTGTGCTGGCGGCGGGCTGAGGCAGGACGCCTTAATCCCGGACGTGGCTTGCGAGTTTTTCGAGAACCTCGCGTAATTGTTTGTCCTTCGTGTGCCCGGCTTCCTCTTTGAGGAGCCGGGCATTTTCGTTACTGAGGGGGGTCATTTTTGCTTTCGGACGCTCGCTGAATCGCGGCGGAGCGACCTTGACCTTGAGTTTCCAGACGAAACGGAACAGCTCCTGTTTGCGAAGTTCTTCCATGATTTCATGCTGGCGGAAACGAATCTGGCTGGCGGTGGTGGCTGCCGTAGCCGACAGGACCAGCTCCCCGTCACGGCAACTGACAAACCGTGTGCCTTTGGCAAGACTTTCCGGAAGCGCAGCGAGAACGAGTTGTTCCGCCTGAGTATGATGCTGGGCTTTTGCCATCAGTTCACGCAGGGTTGAAGCCCTGGAGAAGCTGTCCGGAGTCAATTTGAGGTCGGTTTTCTTTTTCATGGCAATCAGTAATTCTCGACGACAACGGTAACGATTGGTTACACTTCGGCACGGTTAATAGGCAGAGCCTGTATTACACTCGTTTTACATTGTCTGGTGTGTGTATGTCCACGGGCGGCTGCTATTTTATTAAACGTAGTCGTTGCAATGGATAGCACGTGCGTTTTCAGACGCGATTTATGCTGCCCAGGATTGAGTAGTCGGATAGGAAATCCGCAATCTGGCAAAGGATGCCCCGGCAGGCCCAGTCAGAACACTCTGGATGCAACACTACAGGATCAGGTTGCGTCCACATGAAACCAGAAGACGATATGAACATTATCCTCGTTGGCAAACGCCATGGGAAATCCCGCACGGTTTCGGTAAACGCCCCTGTCCTGGCAGGCGCGGTGTTATTCGTGACTGCACTGTTGGTACTGGCGGGCTGGTCCGGCTATAAGGTGGCGGTGAGCCAGATTGAACCGGCGGAGCCTGCAGAATCAGAATTGGTCGCTCAGTGGCAATCCCGGCTGGGCGAACAGAAGGTAGAGCTTGCACGGATCGAGCGGAACGTCCAGCAGCAGGTTGATGCCTTAACGCTGCGGCTGGGTGAAATGCAGGGGCGTCTGCTCAGGCTTGATGCTCTCGGGCAGCGCTTTCTGGAATCGGGCCTGGTGGCCAGCGACGAATTCGACTTTGATCAGCCAGCTGCCGTCGGTGGCCCCGAGGAAAGTCTTGATGGCGACTCTTTCACCGCGCCAGAACTGACCAGCATGATTGATCAGCTTGCCCGCCGCATTGAAGATCGGGAGCAACAATTGCGCATGCTGGATATGGTTACTTCCCGCCAGAAGCTCGAGAAAGAGCTCTTCGTGGAGGGTCGTCCTATTACCTGGGGTTGGCTGTCCTCGAAATACGGCTATCGTTCCGATCCGTTCACCGGTAAGCGTACCTGGCACGCCGGTGTGGACCTGGCTGGCAAGGAAGGTAGCGACATTATCTCCGTGGCGGGTGGCGTGGTCACTTATGCCGACGAGCGCTATGGCTACGGCAACCTCGTTGAGGTGGACCACGGCGATGGCCTGGTAACCCGCTACGCCCATGCCAAGACCATCAAGGTCAAAGTGGGCGACGTTGTCCAGAAGGGGCAGGTGCTGGCTCTGATGGGCAGTACAGGCCGTTCCACCGGGCCTCACGTGCATTTTGAAGTAATCCGCAACGGCAAATCCGAGAATCCGGAAACCTACATCAAACGAGCTAGCCGCTAACCGCTTGTAGAGGCGCCTGTGAGGGCGCCTGATCTCTTCCCGTTGTCCCCGTCCGGCACTCTTTTTTCAATCTTTTCAGCGTTGTGACAGGCTTCTGTGAGGCCTGACTTTTGTACTGCTGCGAAATAAGGTTAGAATGCCGGCTTCCTCCGTTTAATCAAAGAAGCAGTGGTCTATGTTCACAAAGCTTGCAACCAAGATGTTCGGCAGTAAGAACGCCAGAGAAATCAAGCGAATGCGCAAAACCGTATCGCGTATTAATGAGCTTGAAGAGCAGTATGGCAATTTGTCCGACACCGAGTTGCAAGGCAAAACTGCGGAGTTTCGCCGTCGCTATGACGAAGGTGAAAGCCTTGACGCATTGCTTCCCGAAGCGTTTGCCACCACCCGTGAGGCAAGTCGTCGAGTCATGGGGATGCGCCACTACGACGTGCAGATGATCGGCGGTATCACGCTTCACGAAGGCCGTATTTCCGAGATGAAAACCGGCGAAGGTAAAACGCTGGTAGCGACGCTGGCCGTGTATCTGAATGCTCTGACTGGCAAGGGCGTGCATCTGGTCACTGTGAACGACTACCTGGCTCGCCGCGATGCCGAATGGATGGGGAAGCTGTATCGCTTCCTGGGGCTACAGGTAGGTGTTGTCGTAGCCGGCCAGCCGCCTGAAGAGAAGCGGGCTGCCTATCAGGCGGATATTACCTACGGCACGAACAACGAGTTCGGCTTTGACTATCTTCGCGACAACATGGCCTTCAGCACGGAAGACAAGGTGCAGCGCGGCCTCCACTTTGCCATCGTGGACGAAGTGGACTCGATCCTGATTGACGAAGCCCGTACCCCGCTGATCATCTCGGGCGCGGCGGAGGACAGTTCAAAACTTTACCTGGCGATCAACGAGCTTGTGCCAAGCCTTGAGATGGGTGAAGTCAGTGAAGAGGGTGAGCCCAGTGGCGATTTCACCATCGATGAGAAATCCCGTCAGGTGGAATTGACCGAAACCGGCCATGAAAAAGTGGAAGAGCTGTTGTTGGAAAGGGGCTTGCTGAAGGAAGGTGAGAGCCTGTACTCCGCAGCCAACCTTAGCCTGTTGCATCACGTCCACTCGGCCCTCCGAGCTCATCATCTGTTCCAGAAGGACGTGGATTACATTGTCCAGGGCGATCAGGTGGTGATCGTTGACGAGCACACAGGTCGTACCATGCCGGGCCGTCGCTGGAGTGAAGGTCTGCACCAGTCGATTGAAGCCAAGGAAGGTGTTCGCATTCAGGCAGAGAGCCAGACCCTGGCATCCACCACTTTCCAGAATTATTTCCGTCTTTACGACAAGCTCGCCGGCATGACCGGTACCGCGGACACCGAGGCGTTTGAATTTCGCCAGATCTACGGTCTGGACGTGGTTGTTATTCCGCCCAACAAGCCCATCCAGCGAATCGATTACAACGATCTGATTTACCTGACTCAGGAAGAGAAGTTCCACGCCATCATTGATGAGATCAAGGACGTGACGGCTGAGGGACGACCAATCCTGGTGGGCACGGCCTCAATTGAGGCCTCTGAGCTTCTGTCCATGCTGCTCAAGAAGGCGCGGATTGACCACAAGATCCTGAACGCCAAACAGCATGAGAGTGAGGCCCAGATCATTGCCCAGGCCGGTCGCCCGGGTGCAGTCACCATTGCCACCAACATGGCCGGCCGTGGTACGGATATTGTGCTGGGTGGTAACTGGGAATTTGAAGTGGCGGGTATGGAAAGCCCCACCGAAGAGGAAATTGCCCGTACCAAGGCCGAATGGACCGAGCGCCACAACCAGGTGCTTGAGGCTGGTGGTCTGCACATCATTGGTACCGAGCGTCACGAATCCCGCCGTATCGACAATCAGCTTCGAGGCCGTGCCGGTCGTCAGGGCGATCCTGGTTCATCACGGTTCTTCCTGTCGCTGGAAGATAACCTGATGCGGATATTCGCGCCGGATCGGGTGAAGAGCCTGATGCAGGCCATGGGGATGAAAAAAGGCGAGGCCATCGAGCATCGAATGGTCACCAACGCCATTGAAAAATCCCAGCGCAAGGTGGAAGGCCGCAACTTCGATATGCGGAAAACCCTGCTGGAGTACGATGATGTTGCCAACGACCAGCGTACGGTGATCTATGATCAGCGTAACGAGGTCATGTCTTCGGAAGACGTTTCCGAGATGATTAAAACCATTCGCGAGGATGTGGTGGACTCGCTGGTCAGTGAGTTCATCCCGCCGCAGAGCATGCCGGAACAGTGGGATGTTGCCGGCCTGGAAAGCCAGCTGCAATCGGAAATGGCGATCAACCTGCCTGTTCAGCAATGGCTGGACGAGGACAGCAAGCTCTACGAAGAGAATCTGCGTCAGCGTATTCTGGAAGAGATTGTCGCAGCCTACGACGCCAAAGAGGAACTGGCGGGCTCCGAGTCGATGCGCAAGTTCGAGAAGCAGGTGTTCCTGCAAGTGCTCGACACGCTCTGGAAAGAGCATCTTTCAAACATGGATCACCTGCGCCGTGGTATCCACCTGCGTGGTTATGCCCAGAAGAACCCCAAGCAGGAGTACAAGCGCGAGGCCTTTAACCTGTTCGAAAGTATGCTGGAAACCATGAAGCGCGATGTGGTTCGGGTGTTGTCCCATGTCCGTGTTCAGGGCCGTGAAGAAATGGAAGAGGTGGAGCGCCGCCGCAAGGAAGAATTGGAGCGGGAGCTTGCCCAGGCGCGACTGCGCCACGATGAAACCAGCGCCACCGCACAGCACAGGCAGGATGACAGCGCAGATGGAGCTGCTACCCAGCAGCCTCAGGGAACGCCGGAGACCTTTGTGCGACAGGACCGAAAGGTAGGGCGAAACGAGCCTTGTCCATGCGGGTCTGGCAAGAAGTACAAGCAGTGTTGTGGAAAGGTCAACTGATTTCCGCCGCTGAGTGAGCGAACTAAGGCCCGCACCCTGATCGACAGGTTGCGGGTTTTTCGTTTGGTAACCGGTGTTCCGGCCGGGTCGCCGGGTAGAAGCCGATCATGACGAAAGGAGAGTAAAAATGGCAGTTGGTCCAGGAACCTTGCCGACGTTTTTCCCGGTGGCCGGTGTCAGGCTGGGTATCGGCAGTGCCGGTATCAAGAAACCCGGCAAGAAGGATCTGGTGGTTATAGAGTTGGCGCCGGGTAGCAGAGTGGCCGGTATTTTCACCCGTAATCAGTTTTGCGCGGCCCCTGTTCACGTCACGCGAAGCCATCTGGCAAGCGATGCACCGCGCTACCTGCTGATCAACACAGGCAATGCCAATGCCGGCACCGGCGAACAAGGTATGAAGGATGCCCAGGCCTGTTGTCAGGCTTTGGCGGATCACGCCGGTGTCCCCGCTGGTAGCGTGCTGCCGTTTTCGACAGGGGTTATCGGGGAGCCACTGCCGGTTGGTAAAATTGTCAGCGCGTTGCCGCAAGCACTGGCGGATGTCTCGGAGTCCCACTGGGCTGAAGCGGCGTCTGGGATCATGACCACCGACACTCGTCCCAAGGGTGCCTCGCGCCAGATTGATCTGGATGGCCAAGCGGTATCCATATCCGGTATCAGTAAGGGGGCGGGCATGATCCGCCCCAATATGGCTACCATGCTGGGCTTTATTGCCACCGATGCGAATATCGCACCGGATGTGTTGGCGAGCCTTGCGTCAGAATTAGGAGAGGCGTCGTTCAATCGGATTACCATCGACGGTGACACGTCCACCAACGATGCCTGCATGCTCATTGCCAGCGGTCAGTCCGGCGGCCCTGAAATCGCGGCCGATAGCCCGTCCCTGCCAAAGCTCAGGGATGCGCTACGAGAGGTGTTCCTCGAGCTGGCGCACGCGATTGTTCGCGACGGCGAAGGTGCCACCAAGTTTGTCACTATTGAAGTGAGCCGCGCGACATCGGTACAGGAGGCGCTGGACGTTGCCTATACGGTCGCTCACTCACCACTGGTCAAAACCGCACTGTTTGCATCCGATCCCAACTGGGGGCGGATACTGGCTGCCGTGGGGCGTGCTGGTGTCGCCGGGCTGGACCTGAACGCCCTCGAGATCTGGCTGGGAGATGTGTGCCTGGTTCGCAATGGCGGCCGTGCTGCGGATTACAGCGAGTCCCGCGGGCAGGCCGTGATGGACGGTGAGGAAATTACCATCCAGATTGATCTCGGGCGGGGGAATGTCAGTGAACGGGTGTGGACCTGCGACTTTTCCCATGACTACGTCACCATCAATGCTGAGTATCGCACCTGATTATGACGCCGGTTCAGGAAATACACGTTGCGGTGGGTGTTGTCTTTCGTGATGGGAAGGTATTGATCGCCCGTCGGCCGGACCATGTTCACCAGGGTGGTTTGCTTGAGTTTCCGGGTGGCAAGGTTGAGGCCGGTGAAACGGTCCAACAGGCCCTGGTCAGGGAGATTCGGGAAGAGACCGGGTTGCGGATAAATCCGAACCTGCTTGAGCCGGTGATTGGAGTTCGCCACGATTATGGGGACAAGCGGGTGTTTCTTGATGTCTGGGAAACCTCTTCCGCTGAAGGCGACCCCGAGGGCCGTGAAGGGCAGGCGATACAATGGCTCGATGTCCAGGACCTGGCGGATGTTGATTTCCCCGCTGCAAACCGTCCGATTATCCGCGCCCTGAAGCTGCCTCGTCGCTATGCCATTACCGGTTCTGCTGGCGATCCCTCGGCATTCCCTGAACAACTTCGTCAGCGCTTGCTCGAAACGCGCCCACAGATGTGCCTGTTCAGGGCACCGGGACTAAGCGATGAGGTCTACGAGCGGTTGGCGGGCTGGTCACTGGAGGCGTGTCGCGCCAGCGATTCGCTGTTGATGCTTCACGGTGCCCCGCCGCTGCTTGAGTGCCTGCCCCAGGCCACCGGTTTGCACCTGCCGTGGCGGGAGGCCCGGCAGTTTTCCTCCCGGCCGATACCCGAGGGCTACCTGCTGGCAATCTCCTGTCACGATGAAGAGGAAATTGCCCATGCAGAACAGCTCCAGGCAGACTTCATTACCCTGGGACCGGTAAAGCCTACCTCTTCCCATCCTGGCGCGCCGGGAATTGGGTGGGAGCGTTTCCAGGAGCTGGTCGCAGGCGCCGCGATTCCTGTTTATGCCCTTGGCGGGCTTGTCCCTGATGATATCCTCGCAGCACGGCAGGCTGGCGCTCAGGGCATTGCGGGTATTGGTTTCTGGTGGTCAGGGGACGGATACTGATCCCGCCGCCAGTTCTGTACGCTCTGGTATGATAGATCCGTGAAGGCCGCTTTTATCAACGATTTTGGGAGACACCGTGAGCAAACTGACGCATCTTGACGATACTGGCGCCGCGCGTATGGTAGACGTTACGTCCAAGGCTGTTACCGAGCGTGAGGCCAGGGCCGAGGCGCTGATTCGGATGGCGCCGGACACCCTGGCAATGATTGTGGAAGGGCAGCATCCCAAGGGAGATGTGCTGGCGGTGGCGCGGGTTGCCGGTATCATGGCGGCCAAGAAAACCCACGAGCTGATTCCGCTTTGCCACGCGCTGAACCTGACCTCGGTAAAGGTAGAGCTGACGCCGGGCAAGGACGGCGCTTCGATTCACATCGCCACTCGCTGCAAGCTCTCCGGCCAGACCGGTGTTGAGATGGAGGCCCTGACGGCCGCCAGCGTGGCGGCACTGACCCTCTACGATATGTGCAAGGCCGTTGATCGCGGGATGGTCGTGGACAATGTCCGCCTGTTGGAGAAGAAGGGTGGGCGTAGTGGCCACTGGTCTGCTTCTGACTCCGGTTCGTAGGATCCATCATACAGAGACTACGCCAGGGCGCTGGCCTCGTGATAGAATGCGCCGCTCGATTGACTGAACCACGAGGAAACACTGTGGCTGTTCGTTACATCCAGACTTGCCGGCTGCCAACCCCTTTCGGCGTTTTCGACATGCACGGCTTTGAAGAGCCGGACACCGGAAAGGAGCACGTGGCGCTTACGCTGGGTGACCTCAACAGTCCGGAGCCGATGCTGGCGCGGACCCACTCCGAGTGCCTGACCGGTGATGCCCTGTACAGCATGCGCTGTGACTGTGGTTATCAGTTGGAAGAAGCCTTGCGCAGTATTGCCCGCGAAGGTCGGGGCATTCTTATGTACCTGCGCCAGGAAGGCCGGGGTATTGGGCTGCTGAACAAGATTCGTGCCTACAACCTGCAGGATCAGGGTGCGGATACGGTGGAAGCCAACGAACAACTCGGCTTTGCGGCTGACTTGCGGGACTACAGCATGTGCCGGGATATGTTGGCGCACCTGGACATTCGTAGCCTGAGGCTGATGACCAATAACCCCCGTAAGGTAGATGCTTTGACCGATCTGGGTATAGAAATAGCGGAGCGCGTCCCTCTGCACGTGGGGCGCAACCCCCACAATGAGCATTACCTCAATACCAAGCAGAGCAAGCTCGGACACTGGTTCGAGACCCACCAGGACGACGATCCCGCCGTCTGATGTGATCTCTTCGCGTGTTTATTGAACCGCCTTTAGCGACTGGTTGTACTTCATTCGCTCCAGGCGGGTTTCAATAGTGTGCCTGATACCTTCGGCATCCAGTCCACAGGAAGACAGCAACTCGCCGTGCTTACCGTGATCTATGAAGGTGTCTGGCAGGCCGATCTGAAGCACCGGCTGGCTGACATCCCGACTGTTCAGGAATTCCGTCACCGCGCTGCCCGCTCCGCCGGCAATGGCGTTCTCTTCAATCGTAACCAGCAGGTCATGCTTTTCCGCCAATGCCAGGATGAGCTCTTCATCCAACGGTTTTACAAAGCGCATGTCGGCGACAGTGGCGCCCAGAGACTTGGCAGCCTCCAGTGCGGGCGTGAGCAGTGTGCCGAAGTTGAGTATGGCAACCCCTGAGCCTTCTTTCACGAGCCGACCCTTGCCGATCGGTAGTGGAGCCAGCTCGCGGACCATCTCTGCACCCGGGCCTGTGCCCCGTGGGTAGCGCACTGCCGCCGGCCCCTCAAACAGCATACCTGTGTGCAGCAGTTGCCGGGTTTCGTTTTCGTCAGAGGGAGTCATCACGATCATGTTCGGGACACAGCGCAAGTAGCTGATGTCAAACGCGCCTGCGTGAGTGGGGCCGTCTTCGCCGACCAGCCCGGCGCGGTCAATCGCGAACAGGACGTCCAGGTTCTGTATGGCCACGTCATGGATCAGCTGATCGTAGGCACGCTGCAGGAACGTCGAATAGATCGCCACCACCGGTTTGGCGCCGTCACAGGCAAGGCCCGCCGCCAGGGTGACGGAATGCTGTTCGGCAATGGCGACGTCGAAATACCGGTCCGGGAAGCGTTGGGAGAACGCCAGAAGATCGGAGCCTTCACACATGGCGGGGGTGATCCCCACAATGCGGTCGTCGGCTTCTGCGGCGTCGCAGAGCCATTGGCCAAACACGTTGGCGTATTTCAGCTTCGATGGCTTCGGAGCAACCGGTTCTGGCTTGCTGGGCGGCACCGGTTCGATCTTGTTGATGGCATGGTAGCCGATTGGATCGGCTTCGGCCGGGGCGAAACCCTTGCCCTTGGTGGTGACCACGTGGAGGAATTGCGGTCCGTCCAGTTCGCGGATGTTCTCCAGAGTCTCCAGCAGCAGAGGCAGGTCATGGCCGTCGATGGGGCCGATGTAGTTGAACCCCAGCTCCTCAAACAGCGTGCCCGGGGAAATCATGCCCTTGAAGTGTTCCTCGGTCTTGCGGGCCAGCGCCATCAACTGTGGCGTGCCCTGAAGCACCCGTTTTCCGCTGTCGCGGACCTGATTGTAGGTCCGGCTCGCCAACAGCTTGGCAAAATAGTTCGACAACCCACCCACATTGCGGGAAATAGACATGTCATTGTCGTTGAGGATCACCAGCATGTTGGCGTCCAGATGCCCGGCGTGGTTCAGGGCCTCGAACGCCATGCCGGCCGTCATGGCACCATCCCCGATGACGGCAATGCTCTTGCGACCAGTGCCCTGCATGCGAGAGGCGATGGCCATACCCAGGGCAGCGCTGATGGAAGTGCTGGAGTGACCAACGCCGAAGGTATCGTATTCGCTCTCCGCCCGTTTCGGGAAGCCGGCCAGGCCATCCTTTCGACGGATGCTGTTCATGCGTTCCCGGCGCCCGGTCAGGATTTTGTGGGGATAGGCCTGGTGGCCGACGTCCCAGACCAGGCGGTCTTCCGGGGTATTGAAGACGTAATGCAGGGCAACGGTCAGTTCCAGGACACCCAGGCCGGCGCCGAAGTGGCCGCCTGTTTGTCCCACCGACCATAGCAGGAAGGCACGTAGCTCCCTGGCGAGCTGGGTCAGTTGCTCTGCTGCCAGTTCGCGCAGTTGCCCGGGAGTGTCAATCCTGTCCAGCAGCGGCGTGTTGGGCCGTTGGGACGGGATTTCCTTAAAAGTATATGTATCCTGCATCTGCTCGGGTCTTTTCCGGGTGATTCAAAATGTGGGTTCCATTATAGGGGATGAAGGCACCCGGTTTCATACTGATTGGGCCAGCCGGGCCCCTCCAGTCCTTCATAAGTCAGTGTGCATGCCTGAGCCGTTGATGATCAATGGGTGCGTGCCACTACGTAACCGGCCATGTCCCGGAGCAGGTCGCCTTCCTCTCCAAACATCTCGATGCTGGCCAGTGCGGACTCAAGCAGCTGTGACAGGTAGTTTCGGGCGCCGTCAGCGCCCATCAGCGAGGGATAGGTTGGCTTGGATCGGGCCAGATCCGAGCCCTGGGGTTTGCCGATCACAGTCGTATCGCCCTCGATGTCCAGCAAGTCATCCTGCACCTGGAAGGCGAGACCGAGGGTTTGCGAATAAACCGTGAGGGCCGCCAACTGGTCCTCGTTCACCTCGGTTGCGGTGAGGGCACCCATCCGGACGCTGGCCGCAATGAGTGCGCCGGTTTTGTGACGGTGCATATTTTCCAGCTGCTCAACGGTCAGCTGCTTGCCCACGGACTCAAGGTCTATCGCCTGTCCACCTGCCATGCCCTGGTGGCCGCTGGCGGTCGCCAGTTCCCGTATCATTGCAAGGCGCACCTGATCATCCAGTCCCGGTGCTTCGGCCAGCCAGCCGAACGCAAGGGTCTGCAGCGCATCGCCTGCCAATATGGCGGTGGCTTCGTCAAAGGCGATGTGTGCGGTGGGGCGGCCCCGGCGCAGGTCATCGTTGTCCATGGCGGGCAGGTCATCGTGAATCAACGAATAGGCATGAATCAGTTCCAGCGAACAGGCGGGAACGATCGCACTTTCCTGAGGCTGGCCAAGCGCCGTGGCTGCCGCCAGGCAAAGCGCCGGCCGGATGCGCTTGCCACCGCCCAGAACACCGTATCGCATGGCCTGTTGCAGGCGTTCAGAGCCGTGGCCGGATGCACAAAGCTGGCGCTCAAGTTCGGCGTCAATCTGATTGCGGCATTGTTCCAGGAACGCCGCCAGGCGGGTATTCGGAGTTGGCATCAGGCAGGTTCGTCCGGGCTAAAAGGGCGTGTTTCCAGTGTGCCATCGCTGTTTTCCACCAGTTGTTCTACCCGCTGTTCCGCCGTCTTGAGCGCTTGCTGGCACTCGCGAGTCAGCTTTACGCCGCGCTCGAATGCAGTAAGAGACTGCTCCAGGGAGAGTTCGCCCTGCTCCAGGTCATGGACCAGTTTTTCCAGCTCATCCAGGGATTTTTCGAAGTCGGCGATGGACGCCGCGCTTTTCTCACCGGCCATAAAGGGCCTCCGGTTGCTTCGCGGAATTTGGCGGATTATACCAAAGCTTCAGGCCGACCGCTGCCAGCAGAAATGCCTTGAGCCTTCCTTTTTTCCCTCCGGTCCCCAGCACTGTTCCGTTACCCGGACTTCACCGACGGCGCTGACCGTGACCACTGTCGTGGCGCGGGTACCGTAGTCACTGCCAATAATGAACGGCGAAGACAGAAAGCGCTCGGTGTCCTTGCCAATACCGGTATCCGGTAGTTCATGGTCGGGCGCCGGCGTGGTGTCCTGCAGGCGTTCGATAAGATCGTGATGGAGGTCATCAGTGCGGTCCGCCGACGCACCTTCAAGCAAATCGGTCACCGAGTTTCTCAATCTCAGCAGTTTTGGCCATGGGGTCTGCAGAAGGTGGTTGCTCAAGCCGTAGGTGCCGCGATGAACATGGCGCCCGGGGTGAGCGTCACGGTTGCTGTAGTACCATCCCGAGTGGCCACTCAGCCTGACCAGATTGAATCCCGAGTAATCGCTTTTTCGTGTCTGCAGCCGGGCTGCGAGCGTATCGCTGTTGTCTGCCAGCGCCATCAGTGGCAGTTCGCCACGGGAGTGGGCGCCGGTTACCTGCGAGCCTTCCCGCACATTGGTCACCGCGGCAACAGCTCCATCCTCATCGACTGCGAGCCAGGTGCCGCCTGACTGCAAATCACGTCCCGCCAGAACATCGCGCCCGGCGGTTTCGCTGTGCCACCAGTCCATGGCCGCCGTGGGCCGGCGAAAGAACTCATCGCGATTTGCTGCCACGACCAATGGAAAGGCAGGATGCTGTTTTACGCTAAAAATAATCAGGCACATGGTGGCGGGCTCATCAGTCGCGAGTGAACAAAAGGGATTGGGTGTGTATCATACCAGCCTGATTTGCTGTCTGTGTGTGGCTGAGTATGACCCTTTTTGCTGTTGTTGGCCTGTACCTTGTGCTGGGCGCCCTGGCGGGCACCATGGCCGGCCTGTTTGGCATTGGTGGCGGGCTGGTTATTGTTCCGGTGCTTATTTTCAGTTTTGACCTGCAGGGTGTGAGTAGCGACATTGCGGCGCACCTTGCCGTGGGCACCTCTTTGGCCACTATTGTCTTCACTTCCATCAGTTCAATACGGTCCCACCATCTCCACGGCGCCGTCCGCTGGGAGATATTCCGCCCCATGACGGCGGGCATTGTGCTCGGTGCGGTGTTGGGTGCCTGGACCGCATCCATGCTCAGTGGTGAGGTCCTGGAGCTGGTCATTGGTGTGTTTGTCATTTTGGTGGCTTTGAAAATGCTTTTCGGTGCCAACCCCAAACCTGGCCGCGATGTGCCCGGTTCCGTCGGGCTGGGCAGTGCCGGGGCCGGTATTGGCTGGGCATCCGCTATTTTTGGTATTGGCGGGGGGACGCTGACTGTTCCGTTCCTGAGCTGGTGCAACGTGCGGATGCAGCAAGCGGTAGGCACCTCCGCTGCCTGTGGATTGCCCATCGCTGTGGCCGGTGCGCTGGCAAACATTGGCACCGGATGGCAGAACCCAGATCTGCCGGAGCTCAGTGTCGGGTTTATCTATCTGCCTGCGTTTGTGGGTATCGTTCTGACCAGTGTGTTGTTCGCCCGGGTTGGAGCCAACCTGGCTCATCGCCTGGACGCAGTCCTGTTGAAAAAAATCTTCGCCATCTTCCTGATTGTCGTAGGTATCCGTTTTCTGTTCTGACCTGAGGGGTTATTGATGCTCCAGCATCCGCAAATCGATCCGGTGGCCATTGCCATCGGGCCTTTGAAAATACACTGGTATGGCTTGACCTACCTGGTCGGATTTCTTGTGGGCTGGTGGCTGGGCCGCCTTCGCGCCCGCAAGCCCTGGTCGCCCATTACCGAAGTGCAGATGGGGGATATGCTGTTCTACATTGCCCTTGGCGTGATATTGGGCGGCCGCTTTGGCTATGTGATCTTCTACAATTTCAGTGCCTTCGCGGCTGACCCGTTGATGTTGCTGCGCGTGTGGGAAGGGGGAATGTCCTTCCACGGTGGCCTGCTTGGCGTGATCTTCGCCATGTGGTGGTTCGGTCGCAAGGTGGATCGCACCTTCTGGCAGATTGCGGATTTCGTCGCACCACTGGTGCCGGTTGGCCTGGGTGCTGGTCGCATCGGCAACTTCATCAACGGCGAACTCTGGGGCAAACCCACGGATGTTGCCTGGGGTATGGTCTTCCGTACCGCGCCGGACAGTCTGGCCCGGCACCCGTCCCAGCTTTACCAGTTCGCCCTGGAGGGCGTCCTGCTGTTCGTCGTACTGTGGTGGTTTTCGTCCAAACCGAGACCTCGCATGGCGGTCTCAGGCCTGTTCCTGGCGTGTTACGGCATCTTCCGCTTCCTGGTGGAGTTTGTTCGCCAGCCCGACCCCCAGCTGGGTTACCTGGCCTTCGACTGGCTGACCATGGGGCAGGTGTTGTCGTTCCCGATGATCCTGGCGGGCGCCGTTCTGATCGTTATTGCTTACCGGAGAAACGCTGAATGAAAGCCTATCTCGACCTGATGAAAGACGTGGTGGACAACGGCATGGACCGCGGTGACCGCACCGGCGTCGGCACCCGCTCGGTCTTTGGCCGCCAGATTCGCTTTGACCTGCAGGACGGCTTCCCGCTGGTGACCACCAAGAAAGTCCACCTGCGCAGCATTATCCAGGAGCTGTTGTGGTTCCTGCAGGGGTCCACCGACAACAACTGGCTGAAAGAGCGCAACGTTTCTATCTGGAATGAATGGGCCCTGGAGAACGGAGACCTGGGACCTATTTACGGCAAACAGTGGCGAAGCTGGCACTGCCCGGATGGCAGCACCGTCGACCAGATCAGCGAAGTGATTGACCAGATTCGCAACAAGCCCAATTCACGCCGGTTGATTGTCTCGGCGTGGAACCCGGCTGAGCTCCCGGATGAATCCATTGGCCCCCAGGACAACGTCCGCCAGGGTCGCATGGCCTTGGCTCCGTGCCACTGCCTGTTCCAGTTCTACGTCGCCGACGGCAAGCTCTCCTGTCAGCTCTATCAGCGCAGTGCCGACCTGTTCCTGGGCGTTCCGTTCAATATCGCGTCCTATGCGTTACTGACTCACATGATTGCCCAGCAGTGCGATCTGGGTGTGGGGGAGTTCGTCCATACTTTTGGTGATTGTCACCTGTACCAGAACCACCTGACCGACGACATCGTGTTTGAGCAGTTGAAGCGGGAGCCACGGGCGTTGCCCCAACTGGTGATCAAGCGGAAGCCTTCATCGATCTTCGAGTACGAGCTGGAGGATTTCGAGTTTGACGGGTATGAGCCGCATCCTGGGATTAAGGCACCCATTGCTATTTGATCTCTAGCTGGGCCTGGCCCTTTTATTTTGGTGCCTGCAGAACAGCGTGTGGGGACTTTCGAAAAACGCCTCGAGACGTCCGTGTGCGGCTTGGGCTCCGCCTTCCATGGCTCCGCACATTTTCGAAAGTCCCCACACGCTGCCCTGCGACCGAATAGCAGAGTTCGATTATCTGAAAGGGTTGGTCAGGTTGAGTGTTCGCGATGATTCGAGATTTGCTACTGCTCTGCATTGAAGTAATTGTGGATCGACCATCTGTATGGCCGAATCGCAATAGGGCGGGATAATCTGTCCAAAAATGTGCGGAGCCATGGATGGCGGAGCCCAAGCCGCGCATGGATGCCTTGAGGCGTTTTTTGGACAGATTATCTCGCCCTATTGCAGCCCCCAAGTCCCGAGGGCCCGGGATCCGGAGCTCCCAATCAAGAGGATAAACAAACAATGAGAAAAGCTCTAATAGTAGCCATGTCCCGCAACCGGGTCATCGGCCGTAACAACAAGCTGCCGTGGTACTTGCCGGGCGATCTCAGGTACTTCAAACAGGCCACCATGGGAAAACCCATCATCATGGGCCGGAAAACCTGGGATTCCATTGGTAGACCCTTGCCCGGGCGAATGAACGTGGTTATTTCACGGAATCCGGAATGGGAGGCACCCGCCGGAACGGTTGCGGCAGAATCGTTGGAAGACGCATTGGTCAAAGCCGAAGCACAGGCCGAGATTGAAGGCGGAGATGAAGTCATGATCATCGGCGGTGGGCAGATCTACGCGGAAGCGCTGCCGATGGTGGATCGGATCTACGTCACCCAGGTGCACGCCGAGGTGGAGGGAGACGCCTTCTTTCCGGAAGTAAACTGGGATGAGTGGGAAGAGCTCGGACGGGAGGATTTCTCCGCGTCCGATAATAACCCTTATGACTACAGCTTCGTCGTCTACCAGCGCCCAAGTCAGCCTTGAGCGCCTAAGTCAGCAGATCAGCCCTGACGGGGTGGGCGTTTACCAGAAGGCTTGCCACCCTTGCCGGGAGGCTTGCCCTTCGGGCCTGGGCCACCGCGGCCCTTGGGGCCCTTCTTGAATCCTGGCTTGAACCCGCCTGGCTTACCGCCCGGACGGCCACCTTTACGGTCACGACGTGGCGGAGCGGTGGCAGAAACCACCGGCAGTGCTTCCGGCTGTTCCAGGGGCAGTGAGCCCGGCTGGGATGCCTCCAGATAGCAAGCCAGCGCACCAGCAACCATCGCAATGTCCATGTCGTTGCGTTCGGCAATTTCATCGAGCAACGCCATCGCCTTGCCCAGCTTGCCATCTTCAGCAAAGCCCAGAAGTTGTGATTCAAACTGCTCTTCGCGCATCTTCTTCAGAGCGTTGGGCGAGGGCAGTTCATAGGATTCCATCGGCGAATTGGTGGCGCGCTCAAGCGTGCGCAGCCAACTACGCTCACGAGGCGTGACCAGCAGAATCGCCTTGCCTTCACGACCGGCACGGCCGGTGCGGCCAACCCGGTGAATGTAGGCTTCGGTGTCGTAAGGCACGTCGTAGTTGATTACGTGAGTAATGCGGGGGACATCAAGGCCGCGGGCCGCAACATCGGTTGCCACGATGATGTCTTTCTTGCCGCGCTTGAGGTCTTCCACTGTCTGCTCGCGCTGGCGCTGGTTCAGGTCACCGTTCAGCGGTGCTACGGCATGGCCGCGTGCGGATAGTTTTTCAGCCAGCAACGTGGTTTCCGCTTTCGTCCGCACAAAAATAATGGCGGCGTCGAGCGGTTCCACTTCCAGAATACGGGTCAGGGCATCCAGTTTGCGTTCGGCATACACTGGCAGCACAAACTGCGAAATGCGTTCAACCGTGCGGGTCTCGCTCTCGATTTTCACTTCCGTGGCGTCGCGCAGATAGGTCTGGGCGACCTTCTTGATCTGCGGCGGCATGGTCGCGGAGAACAGCGCGCGTTGGCAGTTGTCCGGGGTCTTTGCCAGGATCGCTTCCACGTCGTCGATGAAGCCCATGCGAAGCATTTCGTCAGCTTCGTCCAGTACCAGCGCCTTGAGGCTGTCCAGCTTCAGTGTGCCCTTGCGGAGGTGATCCAGCATTCGGCCAGGGGTGCCCACGATCACCTGGGCGCCGCGACGCAGGCCCTTGATCTGAGGGAAAAAGTCCTGGCCGCCATAGATAGGCAGTACATGAAAGTTGCGGAACTTGCTGGCATAGGTGGTAAACGCTTCGGCCACTTGGATGGCCAGTTCCCGCGTGGGTGCCAGAACCAGGATCTGTGGTTCCATAACAGACGCGTCTATCCGGCTCAGCAACGGCAACGCAAAGGCGGCGGTTTTACCGGTACCCGTTTGGGCAACACCCAGTAAGTGTTTGCCAGCCAACAGCGCAGGGATCGTCTGGGCCTGTATGGGAGAGGGCTTTTCATAGCCAACGGCGGCAACTGCTTCAAGGACAGCGGGATCCAGGCCGAGGTCGGCAAAAGACAATTCAGACATTAATTTACTCAGAATTCGGAGGGTAGGGCATTGCAATGCAATGCGTGTTATGGCGGGGATTATAACTGGTTTGTTGTGTCTTTAACACGGCTAATGCTGTTAGTGCAGTAGGTAGTTGCCGGCGATGACGGTTGCGTTGCGGGGGGAACTTCGGCAATCTCCCGGTTGTTTCGGATAGGATGCTAATGAGGCAGGCTGATGAATTTTGACGAATTGATGGAAAAGACCGCCAGCGGTGGGAGCGTTACTATCCCGACGACCTGGGCTCAGGGGCGCGCTTCTTTTGGCGGCCTGATTGCCGCCCTGGTGTTTGACCGGATGGCCCAGGTGGTAGCCCCGGGACGCCCCATGCGTTCAATGCAGGTGTCCTTTGTGGGCCCGGTAACGCCGGATGAACCGGCGACAGTCGAGGCTGAAATTCTGCGGGAAGGCAAGGCCGTCAGCCAGGTTATGGGGCGCATTGTCCAGGGCGGAGAGCCGAAGTTGGTGGCGCTGGCGAGCTTTGGTGGCGATCGGGAGTCGGCAGTGGCGGTTGAGCCACTCGTTGCTCCAGAGGCGAGGGCCGTTGGGGATTGCCAGGCATTGCCCTACATCAAGGGCGTGACCCCGGAGTTTACCCAGCACATTGAAATGCGCTGGGCGTTCGGAGGCATGCCTTTCAGCGGTATCGGCGGTCGCGAGATGGGCGGGTGGATGCAGTTCAGGGAGGCGCCAGAAGCCATTACCGATGCTCATATTGTGGCGCTCGTTGACGCCTGGCCGCCTGCCGTGCTGCCACACCTGAAATCGCCGGCGCCAGCCAGTTCCCTGAGTTGGGCGTTGGATATCATGCATCCGCGGCCAAAAATCGGGCCGGATGACTGGTTGCTGTATCGCGCGACCATTGATCAGGCCGGTGCCGGGTACGGCCATACTCAGGCCGGTATCTGGACAAGCCGTGGTGAGCTGGTGGCGACTAGCCGCCAGACGGTGACGGTGTTCGGGTAGCAATCAGGACATGGCGGCTTCAGGCCGCCATTTCAGACTTGCAGGCGTCGATGATTATGCGGGCGAAGTCGTCCGGGGAGTCTTCCTGCAGGAAGTGGCCACCGCGTAAGGTGATGTGCGGTTGGCCATGGGCGCCGGGGATGCGGCGTTGCATGTATCGGTCTCCGCCCCGGGTAATGGGGTCGCCGCTACTGAAGCAGGTAATAAACGGCTTTTTCCAGGTTTCCAGAATGCGCCAGGCCGCCTTGTTGGCATCGCTTGAGGGGTCTTCGGCGGAAACGGGGACCAGTTTCGGGAATGCACGGGCACCTGCCTTGAATTCTGCAGATGGGAAAGGTGCTTCATAGGCTGCGATTTCGGCCTTGCTCAAGGCCCTTTCCGTTCCAAGCTGAACAATTCGCCCGACTGGAAACCACGGGCTGTGGGTGGCAAAGGTTTTCCACAGCGTGAATACGGCAGGCACTGGGGTGTCCCCCGTCGGCAGCATGCCGTTGCCGACAATGATCCGGCGGAAGAGTTGAGGGTGTTCGGCCGCCAGTCGCAGGCCCAGGAGTGACCCCCAGTTCTGGCAGACCAGAGTGATGTTATTCAGGCCCTGGGCCTTAAGCCACTCGGACAGCCACGCCATGTGGCGTTCGTAACTGTAGTCGCTTACATTGGCTGGCTTATCGGATTTACCGAACCCGATCAGGTCGGGAGCCAGTACCCGATGCCCCGCTTCTGCCACCAGTGGGATCATGTGACGATAAAGGTACGACCACGATGGCTCGCCGTGCAGCATCAGCACGGGCGATGCGTCCCTCGGGCCTTCGTCTACATAGTGCATTCTCAGGCCTGGCTCTACGTCCAGATAATGAGGGGAAAAAGGGTAATCCGGAAGACCTGCGAAGCGGGCTTCATCGGTTCTCAGAATACGCATGCCATCGACTGTCCTGACTGAGTGGTTGCGTGGCTGGTGTTACCGCAGCCTTCAGGAATCAGGATAAATCAGATGGGAATTTTGTGTGTTTGGTTTACGTAACAGTGCGTTGACTGTTTGAATCAGGATGCTTTGCTGAAGAGTTCGTCTGGGTCGTCAAGCCGCGCCAACGCTGCGTCGCAGCAATTCAGAGCACCACAGTCGTCTGCCGAGCATAAGGCAAGTGTCTGACAGTGGTCGTTATGGGGCCGCATTTCTTCGTTGCGGAAAATTCGGCTACGGGACAGGGTGGAGCGACAATGCCCGCACAGTAAAGTGGGTACGGCACTGCTCTCTGAAGCGATGGCGTTGTAATGTTCTGTTTGTTGCATAAATAAACCTCCATTAGCTCCAACGTAAGGGCGAACTGTGACAATTCAAAGTCAGTTCAACGAGAAATAGGACAAGAACTACGAAAGAATGCCCGAAAGGGCTCATTTGTCAGGACGACTTCATTATCAGGACGGTTTCAATGATCCGGGTCGGCAACCGGGCGACGGTTCGAGCGTTTGTCCTCCCAGTCCAGGGATTTCGGGTCGTACCAGCCGATTCTGTCGAGGACCTTTTCCCGTGTGGCAGGCGACAGCGTTGGCCACAGCTCCTGAAAGTCTTCCAGTCCCTGCTCCCGTTGGCGTGCCTGTTTACTCTGCAAACGCCGCAGGATCTGCGGCAACTGCAGGGCTTCGCCCAACTGGCCCGGTATCAGTACTTCCTGGCCCATCACTTTGCGGCGGTGCGTTCTGGCTGCCAGCACACGATTGAGAGCAGCGACCGCATCCAGCGCCGTTTCAACATCAAACTCTTCGTTATCCAACGTCGCGACCTGTTTAACGAATGACCAATAACCGTCCACTATAACCTGAAAGTCGCTAGACTGGCCACGATGGCGTGGTAGTCTAGGCCCATTCAGATCCGCAGCCCACCTACTGTGAGACGACGACACCCAGGTTCAGGGAATTTCACTATGTACGGAAAACTCGAGACACGGACCTTTCTGGCCATGCTGGTTGGGGTTTCCCTGGCGTTCATTCTGCTGATGAAGCCTTTTTTTGGCCCTATTTTCTGGGCCGTGGCCATTGCGCTGATCTTTCATCCGGTTCGAGAGTACCTGGCCCGGCGGTTGGGCGACCGTCCCAATACCATTGCCCTGCTAACGCTACTGATCTGCATGGTGATCGTGGTCATACCGGTGCTGGCGTTGGTGACGTCGCTGGTGGCAGAGGGGTTGTCCCTCTATCAGCGAATCCAGGAAGGGCAACTACGCCCCGGCGACTACATCGACAGGGTTATCCAGTCGTTTCCGGCCATTGAGTCGTTTTTCGCCCAGTTTGGTTTGGACTTCGCAGAGGTGAGGGATCGCGTGGTCAGCGGCTTCGTGGGGGGCAGTCAGTTTCTGGCGAAACAGGCGCTCGGTTTTGGGCAGAATACGTTTCAGTTCTTTCTGGGGCTGGCGCTGATGATCTACCTGGCGTTTTTCCTTCTCCGTGATGGCAGCAAACTGGTGGATCTGTTGATTCGTGCGCTGCCGCTGGGAGACGAGCGTGAGCGTCTGTTGTTTGCCAAGTTCGCAGAGGTCACGCGGGCCACGGTCAAGGGCAACTTGTTGATCGCGGTTATCCAGGGCGCGCTTGGGGGCGGTATTTTCTGGCTTCTGGGTATTCAGGGTGCGCTGCTCTGGGGGGTGGTGATGGCGATTGTGTCCCTGCTTCCCGCCGTTGGCGCGGCGTTGGTCTGGGTTCCTGCGGCTCTCTACCTGGCCGCGACAGGGGAGATGGTGTCGGCAATTGTGCTAACGGCGTTCGGGGTGGTCGTGATCGGGCTCGCGGACAATCTGCTCCGGCCTGTTTTCGTTGGCCGGGATACCAAACTGCCAGACTACATCGTTTTGCTCTCCACCTTGGGTGGGATAGTGATGTTCGGCATTAATGGATTTGTGATGGGCCCATTGGTCGCGGCTCTGTTCATGGCGTTCTGGGGTATTTTCATACGCGAGTTTGGGGAATCGAATGAAGCCCCGTCAGTAAATGTGTCTGCCCCCGCTACAGAATCACAACAATCGGATCGGTCCGGCAGTGCTTAAAATATGTTAGTCTTTCGTCGTAATGTCCATCCTGTAGGGACTGGCAACACAATAAAAAGCGACAGGTAACTGGAGTAGATCATGGCTAGGCAGATATTCACTCACACCCGTATATTGGCTGCTATCCTCGCGGGGGCAATGGCCCTGGCGGCGGCGCCCGTTGCGTCAGCAAACGATACCGTGGCGCTTAAGAATGCCCTTTATGCGGCGGGTTATGACATCAATAATGTCAGTCCGCAAATGGATGACACCACTCGCTCGGCGTTGACCGCGTTTCAAAAGGATCAGGGGTTGAACGCCTCTGGTGTGCTTGATGACGCCACCAAGAAAGCGCTGGGTATGGTTCACGTTCAGGTCGCGGCGGCTGGGTCGTCCGGCAACGCCGGAGCGTCACAGGATGCAGGCACTTCCAGTGCGGCCGCGGAGCCGGAAGCTGACGAGCCGGCAGAGCAGGCGCAAGAAGATGATATAGAGGAAGATGACGACGGTGGCTGGTCCTTCTTCTAGGCCCTGATAACCGTTTTTCCTGCCTGAATTCGGGCCCGGGGTAGTCGCTACCCCGGGCCCGCGTGCGTTTAGCCTAATTTTTCCAGGTTTCTGACCGCGCCCTTGTCGGCGCTGGTTGCCAGCAACGCATAAGCCTTCAGCGCTGCCGAGACTTTGCGCGGCCGCGACAATTCGGGCTTCCAGCCTTTCTCATCCCGCTCCTCACGTCGCCGATCGAGTTCGTTCTGGTCTATCTCCACGTTGATGGACCGGTTGGGAATGTCGATACGGATCAGGTCACCGTTCTCGATCAACCCAATGGCGCCACCTGCAGCCGCTTCAGGGGAGGCATGGCCAATGGAAAGGCCTGAGGTGCCGCCGGAGAATCGGCCGTCAGTCAGCAGGGCGCACTCTTTACCCAGCCCCTTGGACTTCAGGTAACTGGTGGGATAGAGCATTTCCTGCATACCGGGGCCGCCCTGAGGGCCTTCGTAGCGGATAATGACCACCTCTCCAGGCTGGACCTCGTCGTTGAGGATGCCTTCGACCGCGGTATCCTGGCTTTCGAATACTCGTGCCTTGCCTTCGAAGACGTAGATGCTTTCGTCCACGCCGGCCGTCTTGACCACGCAGCCGTCCAGGGCAATATTGCCGAAGAGAACCGCCAGGCCGCCTTCAGATGAGTAGGCATTTTCAACGGAACGAATACAGCCTGCCTCGCGGTCGCCATCAAGGGAGGGCCAGCGGGTGCTTTGGCTGAAGGCTGTCTGAGTGGGAATGCCGGCAGGACCGGCCTTGTAGAATTCGACCACTTCAGGGGTGGGCTCCTGCATGATGTCCCAGGTTTTCAGGGCCTCGCGCATGGTTTTGTTGTGTACGGTTGGCAGGTCGGTGTTGATCAGTCCGCCCCGTTCCAGTTCGCCAAGGATGCCCATGATGCCGCCAGCGCGATGAACGTCCTCCATATGATACTTGGGGGAATTCGGCGCCACCTTGCAAAGTTGGGGTACCCGGCGGGACAACTGGTCAATTTCGTTGAGGGTGAACGGCACGCCGCCCTCCTGGGCCGCAGCCAGCAAATGCAGGATGGTGTTGGTGGAGCCGCCCATGGCGATGTCCATCACCATGGCGTTCTCGAACGCTTCCATGGAGGCAATGCTCAGAGGCAACACACTGGCGTCGTCATCCTCGTAATAGCGGCGGGCATTCTCCACAATCTGTCTTCCGGCTTTCAGGAACAGGGCTTCGCGGTCCGAGTGGGTAGCGAGCATTGAGCCGTTCCCGGGCAAAGCCAGGCCAATGGCTTCGGTGAGGCAGTTCATGGAGTTGGCTGTAAACATGCCGGAACAGGAGCCGCAGGTGGGGCAGGCGCTGCGTTCGTACTCTGCGACGGTTTCGTCATCCGCATTCGGGTCGGCAGCGATGACCATGGCATCCACCAGGTCGAGTTTGTGCTCCGAGAGTTTGGTCTTGCCGGCTTCCATGGGGCCACCGGAGACGAAAATGGCGGGAATGTTCAGGCGCATGGCGGCCATCAGCATGCCCGGGGTGATCTTGTCGCAGTTGGAGATGCAGACCAGGGCATCAGCGCAGTGGGCGTTGACCATGTATTCCACGGAGTCAGCGATGATCTCGCGGGAAGGTAGGGAGTACAGCATCCCGTCATGCCCCATCGCAATGCCGTCGTCCACGGCAATGGTGTTGAATTCCTTGGCAACGCCGCCGGCTTGCTCGATTTCCCGGCAGACCAACTGCCCCAGATCCTTGAGGTGTACATGGCCGGGAACGAACTGAGTAAAGGAATTGGCAACGGCGATGATGGGTTTGCCAAAGTCTTCATTCTTCATGCCGGTGGCGCGCCAAAGAGCACGTGCGCCAGCCATATTGCGGCCTGCGGTAGATGTCCGCGAACGATACTGGGGCATGGTTGTCTGGTCTCTCTTCTTTAACTGGGTCGGAAAATGGAACGCAAGAGGATACCAGATTACCCCTTGATCGCATGGTTGTTTTGGGATTCCGCGCTTACAATGTGTAACAGAACGAACGAATAACTGATCGAGGAGTAGTCCTATGGCTGGCCAGGAAAGCCTGCCTCTGCGTCGTCTCAAGCAGTTTCAACCCTTGAACCGGTTGACGGATGACCAGTTGGTTTTGCTCGCAAGTCGGGCGGAAAGAAGAACCCACGGCCCGGGCCAGCGAGTGGTAGAGCGCGGCGTGCGGGATGGCCTGGACATATTCCTGATCCACGGCAGTGTAGAGCTGGAGTCGATTGACGGCCGCAAGTCCACCATCGAGGCCGATACCGACAAGGCCATTAACCCCATTGCCCGGCTGCAACCCCGGATGTACAACGTGACCGCCATCAAGGCGAGCGAGTTCCTCGTTATTCAGCAGGACATCCTCAACCAGCTATTGCGGGCCGCACCCGTGCCCCAGGTGGAAATGGATTCCGGTGACGGGGCTGGCGACGAGGGCAGCGAAGAACACCATCTGCTGATGGAGTTTTATGCCGAGCTGCGCTCCAATCAACTGACCCTGCCAAGCGTGCCGGATGTGGCCTGGAAAGTGCGCAGGACCGTAGACCGGGAAGATTCCACGGCGGATCAGGTTGCCAGTGCAATCTCGGCGGACCCTTCGATGGCTGCGAAACTGGTTCGAGCCTGCAACAGTCCCCTGTACCGTGGATTCAGTGATGTTCGCAACGTTCGCGAGGCGGTTATCCGGTTGGGCATGCGTACCACGCGCCAATTGGTTACGGTGTTTTCGATGCGCGAGGTGTTCAAAACCAAACAGGCATCGCTGCAAAAGGAAATGGACAAACTCTGGCGCCATTCCCGTGAGATGGCCGCCCTGTGTTGGGTGCTTGCGGATAGTGCTACCTCCATCAACCCGGAAGAGGCGTTGCTCGCAGGGCTGTTGCACGATATCGGAGTCGTGCCGGTGCTGGTGCAGGCGGAGCATCACGTCAATCTGTTTGCCGATCAGGCCAATCTTGAGCATGCCATTGGCGAGCTCAGGGCCGATGTGGGAACCGCAATCCTGGAAAGCTGGTCGTTCCCTAATGGCTTTCTGGAGGCGACAAGGCATGCGGAGGACTGGGGGTATGAGTGCCGGGAATCCTCACCTCAGCTGGTGGATATCGTGATTGTCGCCCAGTTGCATGCGATGATTGGGTCCAGTCAGAACGGGTCTCTGCCACCGTTTGACGAGGTGCCTGCCTATCGCCGTCTTGGTGAGCTTGAGCTGAACGCGTCCCGAAGCCTGCAGCTATTGACGGAAGCCCGTGCAAGGGTGGACGAAGTCCATCGCCTGCTTTCAATTCATTGAGGATATGACAGGGTCGTCATTCCTCCGGAGCTAGTTTACTGGTGACAATACCAACAATGAATGTACCTCTTTTCCCGCTGAACTCTGTAGTGCTGCCCGGTGGACGGATTCCCCTGCAGCTGTTCGAGCCCAGATACATCGATATGCTCACCCGTTGCCTCAAGGAGGATCGGGGATTTGTAGTCGTGCTGCTTCGGGAAGGTCTGGAAACGGGCAAGTCGGTGGCTTTCTACGATATCGGCACCTATGTTCGCATTATTGATTTCCAGCAGATGGATAACGGTTTGCTGGGTATTACCGTTGAAGGCAAGGATAAGGTAACGGTGGTACGTTCCTGGCAGCAGCCGGACGGACTGAATGTCGGGGATGTGGAATGCCTGCTGGCGGAGGAGCAAACGCCTGTTCCTGAGCGTTTCGCGGAACTCCCCTCGGTGTTGAAAGCGTTGTTTCGCCATCCTGTCGTCCGGGAACTGGATATGGACGTAGACTACGACGACGCCAGGGATGTGGGGTGGCGGTTGACCGAATTACTGCCGCTGGACAAGCAGGAAAAGCAGCGGCTGGTGGAGCTCCAGGCGCCCCTGGAGCGCCTGGAGCGTCTGCTGGGGTTGCTGGAAGCACTGGAAGAAAGCTGAATAATGGTTGCTACGGAGCGGTGACACTGTAGAGCACAACCGCGTTTGACCATTGTGTCGTTACATACCAGGCCACGAAGGCGAGCCATCCCCACCCCGCAATCAATAGCGTTCCATCCCTTGCCAGTGGGACGTTGTCGTAGCGGCTATAGCTGGCCCTTACGAACCCGCAGATCGAGAGCCCGAGAAACACCCCCGCCACCACATCGGTAAACCAGTGAACGCCCAGATAAAGTCTGCTTAGCGCCCCAAGGATAATGGGAATACTGAAAAGCAGGTAGTAGCGCCAGCGTCTGATATTCCGGCTTTCCCTGGCGATAAAGCTTGCTGCCAGGGTAGAAAGAACGGTGACGCCGGTGGCGTGGCCGCTGGGGAAAGCGCCCGAATCCGGAGGTCCGAAGACAACGTCCGGCCGAGGTATGGCGGTCAGGTATTTGAAGCCCCAGACCAACACAGTCGTGAGCAGTGCTGCTCCCGCCACATGGATGGCGGCGGCGTAGTAACCACGAAAGTAAAGGGCCAGAGCGCTCAACGCCGCTGCTGCCAGCAGTACCGGTGGGTCCCCGAGAAGTGTCAGCAGGATCATTACCGGGTCCAGAAGCGGGGTCCGCAACTGTGAAAACCACTGAAGGGTCAGCTCATCAAACGGCGCCAGCAGTTGGGTGGCGATGGCCAGTTGGCCCCAAATCATAAACAGAGCCCCGGCTCCCAGTGCCAACGACAATGAGGGTAGCGGGAACTCGCCGGCCTGCGCGGGTCGCTGGCTGGTATACAGGCGCCAGAAGCGGTGGGTCGAATCGTAGCGGGCCGTGAGGCGCGACAACCACAGGTAGAGCTGGCTGCCATGCCCAAGACCTAACTGGAAGCGGAAAAGCAACAGGTAAATCACCAGCAGTATTGCGGCGCTGATTGCGATCACAGGGTAAAAGTGAGCGGGTGGTTCGAATTCGCTGGCCAGGGCGCTACCAACCAGATACCCCGGCAATACATAGACTGGTGCCCAGGCCACTGCCGATGACAGGTTGAAGGCCAGGAACCGTCGCCACGGCATCAGAAATGCGCCGGCGATGAGCGGAATGATTGGTCGAATCGGGCCCACAAAGCGTCCGATAACGACGCTTTTACCGCCGTGACGATGGAAGAAAGCCTCGCCTTTGCCGATAAATCCCGGGAAACGATTCAGTGGCCAAAGCCTGTCCAGGCGTCCCTGAAACAGTCTGCCGAGGGCGAAGCTGATGCCGTCGCCAGCAACGGCTCCGGCGCCGGCCCACAGCAGGACTTCGGCCACCGGTATGGCCACCTGGCCAGCCAGCACCGCCACGGCGAACAGGATGGCAACCCCGGGGATCAGGATGCCCGCAAAGGCTAGGGACTCGAGGAATGCTGTGAGGAACAGCGCCGCTGACAGCCAGCCCGGGTTGGTTGCCAGCCAGTCGGTCAGTGACTGTAGCCACTCCGGCATCATGATGGGCGAACATCTCCCTGGCTGTACCAGACCGAATCGGCACCACGTTTACGGGCTTCCTCCAATGCATGCCTAACCCGTTTTCGCAGGTCCGCCGTGCGGATGTCGGTACTGGCGCGAGTGGTGCAGCCAAGGCTGACAGTCACTTTTCCGGCCAGAGGCCAGTTCTGTTCCGCGATGGTCCGCCGAATTCGTTCGGCGATGACGCGTACGCCTTCTTCCGGTGTGAAGGGCAGGATCAGGAAAAACTCGCCGTCTTCAAGCGTGTAAAGGGTGTCGCCAGCACGGATAACGTCAAACAGGTGCTGGGTGAGGTCCCTGAGCAGTCGCTGCATGCCGGCCTGGCCGTGCAGATCTTCGGCTTCCTCGGCGTAATCAATGGCCAGGGAAATCACCGACAGGGAGTGTGACATGACAATGGCCCGGGAAATTTCCTTTTGCAGGGTTTCGTCCAGGAAGCGTGCATTGTGGGCGCCGGTCACCGGGTCGGTAATGGCCAGATCCTCTGCCGATTGTGCCATGTGGTCGTAGTGCCAGATATACAGCGCGGCCACCGCGACCAGAGCAAACACCCCGGCACTGATGGTTATGGCGTACATCAGGGGCGATGACAGGAGTAGAAAGAGTGCCAGTGCGACCAGCAATAACAGGGAAAGGATCAGCCCCTGTCGTAGCGGAAGGATCAGCAGATTCAGTACAACCAGGGGCATAACCCAATGACTGATGCCGGGAGGGTCAAGGGCAAACATGGCCGCCACCAACCCACTGTTCAGCGCTGTAAGAATAAGGAGATGCCCCGGTGCCGACAACTGGCGGCGGCGACATATGAAGGTATAGCCAGCGCCTGCGACCGTCAGCAACGCCATTCCGGCAGCCAGGAAGAACAGGTCATAGAATCCGTAGCGAAGGTTCTGGAATGCCAGGCTTGCAATGAAAAGACTGGCAAACGCATAACCGGCCAGATGGGTAAAACTTCTCAAGCGGGTTTCAGTCATAACGCCGGCCCCTCCGTTCTGGGTGGGGGCGATGTGTGTGTCCAGGTACTGTAGGACTGGGCGCGGTCGCCCCCTTGTTGCTGGGCGCGCCGCAACGCATTGGCAGCGGATTGCTGCAAACTGTCTGCGTCATCGCCGATATTCAGGCCGGCGATTCCCGCACTGACCGTCAGATGCAGTTGGTGTGAGGCAAGCAGGGTGCGTAATCCCTTTCGGATCGTCTCGGCCTGTGATGCCGCTTCTGCCGTGGGGATGCCTGGCAGGATGACCAGGAATTGCAGATCTGCTACCCGATAGTAGGTGTCGAAATCCCGTAGCTGGGAGTGCAGATAACGGCCGATCCGTGGCAGTATGGAGCGTATGTCGGCATCCGGGTCGCTGTCGCTCAGGTGGGTGTCCAGGCCGATCATGATCACCGACATATCGGTGCCTTCCCGTTCACTGCGCTGGATCTCCTTGTGGAGATCAGCCGTCAGGTATTCGCGGCTTGCGGCCTGGGTCAGTTCGTCGGTCCGGCGCAGGGGCGCAAGTTGTCGCGACTTGTACTCACGCAGGAAAACCAGCAGGCCTGAGAGCATAACGGTCAGCAGCAGTGCGCTAAGCATCTGGTGGCGTTCGGGCAGGCCGGCAGACCAATGGGTGGCAGACATCGCAAGAACGGCGCAGAGTGCGGTAATCGCCGCTGCCCAGGTGACGGGCAGCAGTGCAAAGCCGACCAGTGGTGCGACGTAGAGCCAGTGGGTCAGGCTCCAGGGCCCTGTCCATAGGCTGGTGGCCAAAAGCGACAACAGCGCCACAAACAGGAGTCGGTGAATCGCCGGCCAGGGTTGTCGAGAGCGTCCGGGGTGGAAGGTGTTGCCGCTGAAGACCAGTGCTGCGGCGACAATAGCGGTGATTGCTGTCAGTGTCTCCCGTTGGATCACTGAAAATGCGGCAATGGCGATCAGGATCAGGAATCCAGTTCTCGACAGGCGGCTTAACAGGAATTTTTCGGCCATCTGGGCCATGGTATCCGTCCTCTCCCGGGCGTCCGTGGTTTAAAGCATACAGCAGGTTTTGTTCAATGACCCGCGGAATAAAGTGTCTCAGGCCGGTATAATAATCGCTTGGGATGCGTACTTGAAACGGGAAAGGTAAAGTTAGGCCCTGATTCGCACAATCGGTATTAACATTGAAAGGTAATCGGATGGATATTGCAGCTTATATGGCGGAGGTAGGACAGCAGGCACGGCAGGCCGCGAGGGCTGTGGCCCGCTCCACAACGGCTGTTCGCAACCAGGCGTTGCTGGCAACAGCCGAGGCTCTGGACGCTGCGCGCGATGAGCTTGCCACAGCCAATGCCAGGGATCTGGAGGGTGGCCGTGCCAACGGTCTTGAAGCAGCGATGCTGGATCGGCTGGAGCTGACCCCGGCGCGCATCGATGCAATGATTGAAGGGCTGCGCCAGGTGGCCTCGTTGCCGGATCCGATTGGTGAAATTACCGATATGACGTATCGACCCTCCGGAATACAGGTTGGTCGCATGCGTGTGCCGTTGGGTGTTATCGGTATTATCTACGAATCCCGGCCCAACGTGACTGTAGAGGCTGCCAGTCTGTGCCTGAAGTCCGGCAACGCCACCATTTTGCGCGGGGGCTCCGAGGCCATTCATTCCAATCAGGCCATCGCAGCCTGCCTGGCCAAGGGGTTGAAGGAATCAGGACTGCCAGAAAGTGCCGTACAGGTCGTGAAAACCACCGACAGGGCGGCTGTCGGCGAACTGATTACCATGCCCCGGTTTGTGGATGTGATAGTCCCCAGAGGTGGTAAGGGACTGATTGAGCGGATCAGTCGTGATGCGCGCGTACCTGTAATCAAGCATCTTGATGGTATCTGTCACGTGTACATCGACAGTCATGCTGATCCCGAAAAAGCCCTAAACATCGCAGTGAACTCCAAGACCCAGCGGTACGGCACCTGCAATACCATGGAAACACTGCTGGTGGACCAGGAAATTGCGGCCGATATTCTGCCCTTGCTGGCGGACGCCTTCCGGGACAAAGGCGTGGAGCTCAGGGGCTGCCCGCAGACAATGGATATTCTCCCCGATGTTGTTCGTGCCACCGAGGACGACTGGGGTACGGAATACCTGGCCCCGGTGCTTGCGGTAAAAGTGATCGACGGGCTTGATGGCGCCATTGAGCATATCAATCGTTATAGCTCTCAGCACACAGACAGCATCGTCACGGAAAACTATACCCGGGCCCGTCGATTCCTGACGGAAGTGGATTCCAGCTCCGTCATGGTCAATGCGTCGACCCGTTTTGCGGATGGTTTTGAGTATGGTCTCGGTGCGGAAATCGGCATCTCCACAGACAAGATTCACGCCCGTGGGCCGGTTGGCCTTGAAGGTCTGACATCACAGAAATACGTGGTGTTTGGCGACGGCCACATCCGGACCTGATTGCGCATGCATGTGATCTATGGCGGCACCTTCGACCCGATACATCATGGCCACCTGCGGCTCGCGGTCGAACTAAGGGAGCGGTTGGGGGTGTCGGAAGTGGCTTTGATGCCTTGCCACGTGCCTCCTCACCGTGACGTGCCGGGTGCCACGAGTGCGCAGCGTCTGGCTTTGCTGGAGCTGGCCATTGCCGGCGAGCCCGGGCTGACTCTGGATGATCGCGAGTTGGGGCGGGAAGGCGCGTCTTACACCGCGGAGACGTTGACGCAACTGAGGGCGGAGATCGGCCCCGACAAACCGCTCGCCATGGTTTTGGGTACGGATTCCTTCGCCGGTTTCGACCGCTGGCAGGAGTGGGAGCGGATTCCCGAACTGGCTCACATTGTCGTCGTGCAACGTCCGGGGCCAGGTCTGGCACCGGACGGTGTGCCGGCGAAATTATTGAGCCAGCGGTCAGTCGAGCGGGTAGAGGCCTTGTTTCGCGCGCCTTGTGGCCATATTTTGCAACTCGACCCACCGTTGCTTGATATCTCTGCGACCGGTATTCGCGATCGGATTCTTTCCGGCCATTCTCCCCGTTACCTGCTGCCCGACCCGGTGTGGCGGGAAATTCAACGCCAGAGACTATACGGCGCATGACCGGACGGGAACTTTTAGTGCTACAATCCCGTCTGAATATGACTTTTCGGGTGGCTGCCTTCGCCGCTGCCCGTCCAACAGGGTGATTATGCAGGCAGAGCAACTGAAAGAACTGGTCGTGGGTGCGCTTGAGGACGTCAAAGCGCAGGACGTAAGCATCATTGATGTCAGGGGGAGAACCAGCGTAACGGACTACATGGTCCTTGCGTGTGGCACCTCCAATCGGCATGTGAAATCCCTGGCGGATTCGGTGTTGTCCGAAGCGAAGGAGCAGGGGGTTCGTGCCAGCAATGTGGAAGGCGCCAATGCGAGTGACTGGATTCTGGTTGATCTCGGCGACGTGGTGGTTCACGTCATGATGCCGGCAACCCGAGAGTTCTATGACCTCGAACGCCTCTGGCGTGATGCTCCCGATCTGGGTGTTGCGGGTAGCGAATAATCATGCGGTTACGCCTGGTCTGTGTAGGGCAGAAAATGCCCGAGTGGGTCAGCCAGGGGTATAATGAGTATGCCCGCCGGATGCCGCCGGAGTTGTCCCTTGATCTGGTGGAAATTCCCCTGGCCCATCGTGGCAAGAATCCGGATATTCCCAGGCTGATGCAGCGTGAGGGGGACGCAATCCTGTCGGCGTTGGGCCCTCGTGACCGGGTGATTGCCCTGGAAGTTGGCGGCCGCAACTGGTCCACTGAAAAATTGGCCGGTCAGCTTGAGAACTGGCAGTTGGATGGCCGCGACGTCAGCTTTCTTGTCGGCGGGCCGGATGGTCTCGCCGACATCTGCCGGGACAGGGCTGATCAGCTGTGGTCGCTGTCTGCCTTGACCCTGCCGCATCCATTGGTGCGGATCCTTCTAGCCGAGCAGCTCTACCGCGCCTGGTCCGTCACTCGCAACCATCCTTATCACCGGGCCTAGGAAGCCAAGCCAATATGCCCTGGGGAGAGTTCAAAGACATCGCAGCCGAACGGCGCCTGTTCCAGCGTCGTGCATTCGTCATGCTGTTACTGGTCTTTGTATTGCTGGGCGTGTTGATTGCCCGGATGTATCAACTGCAGGTTGTAGAACACGACATCTACACCACGCTTTCCGACAAAAACCGTGTTCAGGTACAGTCCGTGGCGCCTCCCCGCGGGCTGGTTTATGACCGCAACGATGTCTTGCTGGCGGAGAACCGCCCGGTTTTCAGTGTGACGCTGGTACCCGAGCGAGTTGGTGATATGGAGCAAACCCTCGCAAAGCTCCAGGGCATGCTGAGCATTTCCGAGGAGGATATGGAGCGCTTCCAGCGTCGGCTGCTTGAGCCTCGTCGTCCGTTCCAGGAATTGCCCCTGCGTTACGATCTGAACGAACAGGAAATCGCACGTCTGGCGGTTCACCGCCATGAATTGCCTGGTGTCGAGGTATCTGCGGAACTGGTTCGGTATTACCCACACAGTACACTGACTGCCCACGCCCTTGGCTACGTGGGGCGTATCAACCGTCAGGAATTGCAGAGAATTGATCCGGTGAACTACGCGGGCACCAACTACATTGGCAAGTCCGGGGTGGAACGTTTCTACGAAGAACTCCTGCACGGCCAGGTCGGCTACCAGCACGTGGAAACCAATGCGCGAGGCCGAACCCTGCGCGTACTGGAGCGAGAAAATCCGGTGCCCGGGGAAGATGTCCAGTTGCACATGGATTTGCGGTTGCAGCGGCTGGCCCATGACCTGCTCGATGGCCGGCGTGGCGCCATTATTGCGATTGAGCCGTCCACCGGGGGCATCCTTGCTCTTGCCAGTGTGCCCGGCTTTGACGCCAATCTGTTCGTCACCGGCATAGGTGTCGAAGCCTATCGGTCACTTAGCAGTAGCGTGGACAAGCCCCTCTTTAATCGTGCCCTGCGGGGCCAATACCCGCCAGGCTCAACTCTCAAACCTATGCTCGCTATCGCCGCGCTCGACAGCAATGCCGTTACCCGGGACAAGACCATCTGGGATCCTGGCTACTATCAGCTGAATTCCGGCGGCCGCCGCTGGCGCGACTGGAAGCGGGGCGGCCACGGATGGGTAGACCTGAAGTCAGCGGTGGCACAGTCCTGTGATATCTATTTTTACGAAGCGGCTGTGACCATGGGCGTTGATACCATGCACAAATACCTTTCCGACTTCGGGTTCGGAGAAGATGCCACTCTGGACGTTGCCGGAGCCCTCAGCGGCCTGCTGCCCTCCAGTGACTGGAAACGCGCTATTCATAGCGAGCCTTGGTATCCCGGGGACTCGGTAAACCTGGGTATTGGGCAGGGGTTCATGTTGGCGACGCCGTTACAATTGGCGACCGCTACCTCGGTGATTGCCAACCGTGGTCATTGGGCAGAGCCACGGCTGCTGAAAGACATCAAGGGGGATCAATCGATTGATGAGGTGCTACCGACGGGGACGCACCAGTCTATCGAACTTGAAAATCCGGATGACTGGGAGTTTGTTGTGGAGTCCATGGCCGAAGTAATGCACGGAAGTAAAGGCACGGCCCGGGGAGCAGCAAGGGGGGCGCCCTATCGGATGGCCGGCAAAACCGGTACCGCGCAGGTGTTCAGTCTGGCCGAGGACGAAGAGTACGACGAAGAGGAAATACGTGAGCGACTGCGGGATCACGCCCTGTTTGTCGGCTTTGCACCCGTGGAAGACCCAAAGATCGCCGTCGCCGTTATCGTTGAGAACGGTGGTAGCGGTAGCGGAACCGCCGCGCCGGTTGCACGGGCCATGTTTGATGCCTGGTTGCTGGATCTCTCCGGGGCAGGCAGTGAACTCGTGGCTGGCTCGCCCGGGGAAGGGAGTAACTGATGCCCGCCGGTAGCCTGTTAAATCAGTCAGCACGTCACCCCCTGTCTAGCCCGAGGGGGATCTGGTCGGCGTTGCATATTGACCCGATTCTACTGTTCCTGTTGCTGACCCTTATTGCGGGGGGGCTGTTCGTTTTGTACAGCGGGGCCGACCGCAACCTGGAGGTCGTGAAGGCCCAGGGCATCCGGATGGGCGTGGCTCTGGTGGTGATGTTTGTGTTCGCCCAACTCGACCCGGCGGTGTTCCGGCGTTGGTCGCCCTGGCTGTTTGTTGCCGGCCTGATAGGACTAGCGGCGGTGTTGCTGGTTGGCGTTGGTGCCAAGGGTGCGCAGCGTTGGCTGGCCATTCCCGGGTTGCCCCGTTTCCAGCCTTCGGAGCTGATGAAGCTGGTGGTGCCGATGATGGCCGCCTGGTACCTTTCGCGCCATTACCTGCCTCCAAGACTCCGCCATGTGGCGGTGGCGTTGCTCATTGTGTTGGCTCCCATGGCAATGATCATCTTGCAGCCGGACCTGGGGACCTCGTTACTGGTTGGCGCCGCCGGGATATTCGTGGTGTTCTTTGCCGGTATGGGCTGGCGCCTGATCGGCGCCTTTCTTGCCATGGTGTCAGTGGCGGCACCACTGATGTGGTTCTTCGTGATGCGCGAGTATCAGAAGCAGCGCGTACTGACCTTGCTGGATCCTCAGAGCGATCCGCTTGGCGCCGGCTGGAACATTATCCAGTCCAAGACCGCTATTGGCTCGGGGGGCATGGATGGCAAGGGGTGGCTCCAGGGCACACAGTCCCATCTTGAGTTTCTTCCTGAGAGCCATACCGACTTCATCGTTGCGGTGCTGGCGGAAGAATTTGGCTTTGTGGGCATGCTGGTTCTTCTGGTGCTCTATCTCCTGATTGTTCTGCGGTGCCTGTACATTGCGTCGACGGCACAGGATTCCTTCAGCCGGCTGTTGGCGGGGGCGCTGACGATGACGTTTTTTATCTATGTCTTCGTCAATGTGGGGATGGTCAGTGGTCTTCTGCCAGTGGTGGGCGTGCCCCTGCCGCTGGTCAGCTATGGTGGAACGTCAGGGGTAACGCTGATGGCGGCGTTTGGGGTGTTGATGTCGGTTCATACTCATAGACGGATGATCAGTGCGTGATGACTGGGCACCGACCATGGACCATGGACAGGGAGTAATGGTTGCCGGGTCCGCTGCCATGGTAATCTTGGCCGCGGTGACAGGCCGCAGTTGTGGTGACGTTGCATTGAAAAGGTTCTCGAGTCGAAGCCAGTCAAGGGGATTCATGAAAGCTGTCAGCTATTGGTTAGGTGTCGGATGGGTGATGGCGTGCTTTGCTTCCCCTTTACAGGCCGGCCCCTACAATGAGACACCTGAAAGCCGTGACTTTGTTCGTGAAATGTCGGAACGCTACGGATTTGGGGCCGAACGTGTGTCTGCAATACTGGCCAATGCGCAGCGCCGTGATTCGATATTGGAAGCCATCAGCCGACCGGCTGAGAAAACCCTTGAGTGGTACGAATACCGTCGGATCTTTATGCGTGAGGAACGCATAGAGCAGGGCGTCAGTTTCCTCAGGAAACATCAGGAAGCCTTTGAACGCGCCGAACGTGAGTACGGTGTGCCGGCGTCAATCGTTGCGGCGATTATCGGCGTCGAAACCTGGTATGGCACCTACAAAGGAAAGTATCGGGTGCTCGATGCCCTCGCCACTCTGGCATTCGACTATCCGCCCCGGAGTCGTTTTTTTCGCAGCGAGCTTGTCCAGTATTTGCTGATGACCCGTGAGCAGGGCTTCGACCCTATGGTGTTGACGGGTTCCTATGCGGGGGCGATGGGGTACGGTCAGTTTATCTCCAGCAGCTACCGGCATTACGCGCTTGATTTTGACGGTGATGACGTTGCCGACATCCTGACCAATCCCGTGGATGCCATCGGCAGTGTCGCCAATTATTTCCACGCCCATCGTTGGCAAACCGGTGAGCCTGTGGCAGAACGGGTGAGTGGCAGTCTGCCAAAGAGCTCACCATTGCTGACCGGGGAGCTGAGACCGACGTTGACGGTCACCGACTATCAGCAGGCGGGTATCATCCCGAAAATGGATGTGCCCGGCGACGCCAAAGCCAGAGCGGTCCGTCTCGTTGGTGACGAGGGCTCTGAACTATGGCTGACCTACCATAACTTTTACGTGATAACCCGCTACAATCACAGTCATCTATACGCCATGGCGGTGCACCAGTTGGCAGGTGCGCTCGAAGAGCGGATGCGGCCGCTGGCAAACGAAAACAATGGAGATAGTAACAACTCGTGATGAAACGCCATGTTCTACTACTGGTTTTAGGGGTACTGGTGCTGGCCGGGTGCGCATCATCGCCCGAGCCTGACCACTCCTCCCGCTACACCCTGAGCCAGGATCGTGCGCCCTCAGGCAATTTCGATGCATCGGGGCTTGCCGATGCCACGCCTCGATTTGAGGAGCCGCGCCGCGCTGGAAACAAATCACCCTACCAGGTCTGGGGTAAGGAGTATCACGTTCTGGGCAGTAACGATGGCTATGTTCAGCGCGGCACCGCGAGCTGGTATGGTGAGAAGTTCCATGGACACAAAACCTCGAATGGAGAGGTTTTTGACATGTACGAGATGTCCGCGGCGCACAAGAGCCTGAGAATTCCAGGATACGCCCGGGTGACCAACCTCGATAACGGTCGCTCGGTGGTGGTTAGGGTCAACGACCGTGGCCCCTTCCACGGGGATCGCCTGATTGACCTCTCCTATGCCGCGGCCAAAAAGCTGGGTTATCAGGGCAGGGGTACGGCCAGGGTAGAGGTGGCCGCCATCACGGTGAATCGTGACGGCTCGATGACGCTTGCCGGCAAGCCGTTCCCGGAATCTGGAGCTCCGGTGGATGCCGAACGCCTGAAGGATCCCGGGCCGGGCAGCGAGGCCCTGTTTGTGCAACTGGGGTCGTTCAGCCAGCGTAACCCGGCCGAGGCCCTTCTGGACAGGGCGCGGCGTGCAGTCGCAAACCCAATGCGGGTGAGGGAAGTGGAAACGGCTTCCGGCCGCTTTCACCGCGTTCAGGTCGGGCCGTTCAGGGACGAGGATGAAGCCCTGAGAGCCCAGAGCCTGCTTGAAAATCACGGATTTGGTCAGTCAATACTTCTGACCGACACTCATTGAACCAGTCACTTACTTGAAACTGAATGGACCCATGGCACTAAATAAAGCGTTCCGAGCCTTCTCTGCTGTTCTGCTCCTGATTCTGCTTCCGGCTATGCCGGTTGCGGCCCAGGCTGTTCTGATTCCGTCATCACCGCAGATCGCGGCGAGTTCCTATATCCTGATGGACCCGCTTTCCGGACGGATTATCATGGAAGAGAACAGCCATGAGCGTCTGCCCCCGGCCAGCCTGACCAAAATGATGACGGCCTATATCGTGGAACGGGAGCTGGACGAGGGTCGGATTTCCCTGTCCGACATGGTGCCCATCAGCGTGAACGCCTGGCGAACCGAGGGTTCACGGACCTTCGTTAAAGAAGGGACGGAAGTGTCGGTCGAGAACCTGCTAAAGGGCGTCATCATTCAGTCTGGGAACGATGCCTCAGTGGCGCTGGCCGAGTATATTGCCGGCAGTGAAGGGGCGTTCGTCGACATCATGAACCAGCAGGCGCAGATACTGGGGATGAACGAGTCCAGTTTTGCCAATGCTACCGGCTTGCCTGCCCCGGATCATTTCTCCACTGCCTACGATCTGGCCCTTTTGGCAAAGGCGATTATCAACGACTATCCGGAAAACTACCCGCTGTATGCCCAGAAACACTTCACTTACAACAATATCCGTCAGCCAAACCGGAACAGCCTTTTGTGGCGTGACGACAGTGTTGATGGGCTGAAGACCGGCCATACCGAGGAAGCCGGTTACTGCCTGGTGGCGTCAGCCAAGCGCAACGACACCCGCCTGATTGCTGTGGTGATGGGAACAGACAGCACCTCGTCCCGCGCCCAGGAAGTCCAGAAAATGCTGAACTACGGCTTCCGCTATTACCAGAGCGAGCGCCTGTTCCGCACTGGCCAGGAACTGCTGGAAGCGCGCGTATGGGGCGGGGCAAGCGATAGCCTGTCCGTAGGACTGACAGAAGATGTTTACGTCACCATTCCCCGAGGCTCAAGGGATTCCCTGGAATCCACCGTTGAACTCGACTCAGTGATCAAGGCGCCCATTTCCATGGGCGACGAATTGGGCCGGGTGACCGTCAAGCTCGGCGATGATGTGGTCGTGGATCAGCCGGTGCTGGCACTCAGCGATATCCCGGAAGGTGGTTTCTTCAAGCGGATCTGGGACGCCATCAAACTATTCTTTGTTCAGCTCTTTGAGTAAGGGCGCGAGTGGCCTGTAGGAGATAAACCGGGATGAGCGAACCAAAGGCACCCAAAATCGAGTTTCCCTGTGACTACGTGATCAAGGTTATCGGGGACGCCGCGCCAGACTTTGTGGAGTTTGTGGTGGGCGTCGTGGAGCAGCATGCACCTGGCATTTCGAACGATGACGTTACGGTGAAAGACAGTCGCGGCGGTCGGTTTGCCTCGGTAAACCTCAAGATCGTTGCCACGGGCGAGCCGCAGTTGAAAGCTCTGTTCGAGGAACTCAAGGCCAGCGGCCGGGTTCATATGGTGCTGTAACCTGATGGCCGAGCTGATCGTTCGTGACCTGGGTGAACAGCCCTACCTGGAAACCTGGGAGGCGATGAAATCGTTCACGGCCTCGCGAGACGCCTCCACGCCCGATGAACTCTGGCTGCTGGAACACCCAAGGGTCTACACCCAGGGGCAGGCCGGCAAAGCCGAGCACATACTGGCCCCCGGTGATATCCCGGTGATACTGGTGGATCGCGGTGGCCAGGTGACGTATCACGGCCCTGGCCAGCTTGTGGTTTACCTGATGATAGACCTGACTCGCCACCGCCTGGGAATTCGCTCCCTGGTTGATGTCATTGAGCAGGCCATTGTCCGGACCCTTGCGGGGATGGGTGTGGCGGCAGCGCCGCGTCCGGATGCGCCGGGTGTCTATGTGGAACAAGCGAAGATTGCGTCGCTGGGGCTGCGTGTAAGGCGAGGATGTTCGTTCCACGGCCTGGCCCTGAACGTGGCCATGGACATGGAGCCGTTTCGCCGGATCAACCCCTGTGGCTATGCTGGCATGGCGATGTGTCAGGTCAGCGACTTCGTCCCCGGGGCAACCGTTGCCGGTCTTGCTCCTGCTCTGTCGGATGAGTTGGTTAATGGCCTGGCGGGTGGCGCTGTTCGACGGGTAACGGGCTGGTAATGCGAAGCCCAAGTACCGATTGAGGCGGTTGCCTTGCTAGCCGTGTATACCCTCGAAATCACACACCTTGTTACGCCCCAGGGTCTTGGCTCGATAAAGTGCTTCGTCGGCGCGCTGTAGCAGTCGGTCCACAGACTCTGCGCCGTGGATAGCGGCGACTCCGACACTGATAGTGGTGTTGATGCTCCCGCCCTGGGTCTCTATCGGCGTTGATGCAATGGTCTGGCGTATGCGATTGGCCGTCTGGACGGCCTCAACGGTATCGGTCTCAGGCAGCAATACCAGGTATTCTTCTCCTCCCCAGCGCGCCAGCGTATCGACCTTCCGGCTGTGTTCCCGCAAGGTCCTGGCTACCATCACAATGGTTTCATCCCCCACCTGATGACCATGGTTGTCGTTGACAGACTTGAACAGATCAATGTCCATCAACAACACCGAGAAACCGCGCGAATTGCGTAAGTAACGCTGATACTCAGCTTCCAGTTGCTCGTGGGCTTCACGTCGATTGGCGAGCCCCGTTAACGCATCGTGTTTAGCCGCATATTCAAACTCCGCAGCCAGTTTCAGCAGCCCCAGTTTGCTGCGCCGCCGGCTCTGGTCCAGGACGTAGCAGGTGGACATCTCAAACCCCAGTACCGCAAGCATGGTGAGTCGGAAGCTGGTGCTGTACGGCGAATCGAATACCAGGTCCCCGAGTGGGCTGAATAGCAAGGCAACCCCCGCAAGGCCGCCGGAACAGGCAAGCACGCCCACTTTCGCTTCGCTGATGTAGAAGATGATGGGTGGATAGGCAAACAGCCAGATAATGGCAGAGCCGTCCTCCACCGCATTGACTGCCAGATAGGTGAAGAGGATCGTGATCGCGGTAATAAAGCCGCGGCGTTGCAGAGTACTGTTGCGACTGAGCAGATAAACAATACCATTGACACTGAGCAGCACGGCAAAGACGATCAGGGCTGTGGCGGAGCCGGGAATTCCGCGATCCAGGGATCGCCATGCGAAAAACAGCAGGATGGGGACCGCTGCCAGAGTAAGCCAGCCGATCAACATCGGAACCGGAATTTCACCCTTCACCCGGAACTGTGACAGTTTGGTGTCGGAGGGTCTGCTGGTGGTCTGAGTCATTGTTGCTGTCTTGTTGTTTTTGGGCATCAGTGGCCAGGTCATCGACCACATTTTTATACTAAACCGCTTTGGACGTGGGGTCTGTGTAAAAACGTAAAACCTTTCGCCAACCACAGAAGTAAACACAGAAGAGGCGGTTTGCATTGGCCCCAAGGGCAATGAATCGACGGCACGCCGGTTAGGTTTGCGGGCCCGGGTATCCGTATAATGGTTATAAAGGCTGATAGCGCCAACACTTACAGAACCGAGCAGGTTTTTGATGGCATCCAGACCCAAAAGCACATCTGTTGCACGTATCAAGACCGGCAGCTTTGAGCGTCGGCTTACCCTCACCAGGGCGGGGCTTTTCGCAGGCACCCGGATGGCCTCCCATATGGCCACCAACTGGTTCAGCAGCAAGGACAAGCGGGAGGCCCGGCACCGGGCCATGCTATCCAGCCAGGCGGAATTCCTGGTGGACGAGTTGGGCAAGCTCAAGGGCAGTGTCGTCAAGATCGGGCAGGTGATGGCTCTCTATGGCGAGCACTTCCTGCCTGAGGAAGTAACCGAAGCACTGCATACCCTGGAAGACCAGACCACCTGGCTGGAATGGCCGTCGATCGAGCGTGTGCTTAAGGCTGAACTGGGTGCTGACCGTTTGGCGGAACTGGACGTGGATCCGGACCCGATTGGTGCGGCTTCGCTGGGGCAGGTTCATCGAGCGCGCCGGCGTAGCGACGGGTTGGAACTGGTGCTCAAGGTCCAGTACCCCGGCGTTGACGAAGCAGTCGACAGTGACCTTAACGCTGTTGCACATCTGCTCAAGATAGCCCGCCTGGTCTCCTTCGGCCCCGAGTTCAACGACTGGCTGGAAGAAGTGCGGGACATGATGCACCGGGAGGTGGATTACCGCCTTGAAGCCCGTACCACCGAAAAGTTCCGCCAGATGCTGCTGGACGATCCTCGTTTTGTGGTGCCCCGTGTTCTGGACGAGTACTGCACGGCCCATGTCATCGCCTCCACCTACGAGCCGGGCCACTCAGTGAGTTCAGTGGCGGTACGGGAGCTTGCTCTTGATCGTCGCAGCGAGTTGGGCCGCGCCGCACTGGAATTGTTCTTCCGTGAGCTGTTCATCTGGGGTGAAATCCAGACCGATCCCAATTTCGGCAATTATCGGATCCGCATCGCTGGCGAGGAAGGCGCGAACAGCGAAACTGACCAGATAGTGCTACTGGATTTCGGGGCGGTACAGGCCTACTCCGCGAGCTTCCTGGACCCGGTCATCCAGATGATCCGCTCCTCCTACGAGGGCGACCTGCCGGGGGTGGTTGATGGCGGTATCCGGTTACGTTTCATGAGCCAGGATTGGCCCGAGGACGTTCTGGACACGTTCGGCAAGGTTTGCATGTCGGTATTGGAACCTCTCTCCAGGGATCGCAGCAACTGGCCCGATGAGGCAGTGAACGACCGCGGCCAGTACCGCTGGAAGCAGAGTGACTTGCCGTCGCGGGTGGCGCGCCAGGCCGCGCGATCAGCCATCAGCCGCTATTTCAAGGTGCCGCCGAAGGAATTCGTATTCCTGAACCGAAAGCTGATTGGTGTCTATACGTTCATCGCGGTGCTGAATGCGGAATTCAACGGTGAGGACCTGCTCCGGGAATACCTCTACGGTGATCCCGGCACCCCCGATGCTTCCAGCACCAACCAGATGACCAAGCCGTAGCGCAATCCCTTGCCAATGGCCACCAGGATCACGAAGTTGAGCCAGGGCACGCGCATGATCCCGCCAACCAGGGTCAGTGCGTCGCCGCCCAGTGGCAGCCAGCCCAGAAGCAGTGACCATTGCCCGTAACGGTTGAAGCGGGTGCGGGCCTTTTCGAGCTGGGATTCGGAGATCGGAAACCAGCGTTTGTGCTTAAAGCGATCCACCTGCCGGCCGATAACCCCATTAATAACCGAACCTGCGGTGTTGCCCGCCGTTGCCCAGAACCATATCCACCAGAGCGAATAGCCTTGAGTCACCATGCCGCCAAGGAGAATTTCCGAATAGGCCGGCAGTATTGTTGCTGCGGCCAGTGCGGTCATGAACAAAGTGAGATAGGCCAATGGACGCTCCTGGTGAGATGAATGCCGATCAGGCTCTAATGGCAGCCGTGCCTTCAGGGCACTAAGCTGATAATGAATCCCTATCTGAGACAGGTTGCTGTACCAATGAAAAAACTGTCACTGCGTTTCAAACTCTATGCCCTGGTTATTACGCTGCTGCTGGTTATGGGAATCAGTATTGTGGTGACCGCCCAGCTTTCCCTGGGACAGATGGAGCAGCGAATCACCTCCGAAACCCGTGACACGGTGCGCAGCCTTGCCGTCGACCGGTTGAGCGCAACCGCCGGGAAATACGGTGAGGTTGTCAGCGGCATGTTTGCCACAGCGTATCGGACACCGGAAGTCGTCCGCAACGTCATCAGCCGGAATATACAGACGGACAGCTCCGGCCGCATCAGCCGCGTTGCCCTTCAGGAAACGGTGGGTGCGGTACTGGAAGAGCAGGATGGGCTGAGCTCGATCTATGCCCAGTTCGAACCGGACGCCTACGACGGCCAGGACCGCTACTTCACCGGTGGCGTTGAAGAGCACAGCAGCGATGAAGGCACCCTGGAAATCTATTATTACCGCTCTCCCGACGGCGATGTGGTCTTCAGTCGCACTGAGGATCCGGCTACCAAGTATCTGGATAACCGGAATGAGTTCGGTATTCGCGAGGCGGAATGGTACTTGTGTTCCAAGGATACCCTGTCCCCTTGCATCATGGAGCCTTACGAATACGAAATTGAAGAGGGCTATACCGAACTGATGACCAGCCTGGTCGTGCCCATTATGAACGGGAACGAGTTTGCGGGCGTGGCCGGCGTTGACCTCAACCTGTCAACGCTCCAGAAAGCGATCCAGAATGTCAGTGATAACCTCTATGACGGCGCATCAAGGGTGACCCTGCTGAGCAGTAAGGGGCTGATTGCTGCATCCAGCCACTACAGTGAACATCTAGGCCGGCCGTTGTCAGAAGCATTGCCTGAGCAGGCTGAAACATACGCTTCCCTGCACAATGACGGCGGTACCTACGACGATGGCGACACGCTGGCCGTGTCTTACCCCATCGAGATTGACCTACCGGATGCCCAGTGGTCACTGTTGATCGAATTACCACGTCAGACCGCGCTGGCTGATGTCGCCGAAATCACCGGCCTGCTGTCCAGCGAGGTGGATACCACTGCCGGGCGTCAGACCATGGTGGGTGTACTGGTGTCGGTAGTGGCGATCCTGATTCTGGTGGTGCTGGTTCGCTCGGTAACCAAACCCTTGAACGAAATCCGTGACCGGATGAAGAACCTGGCCAGTGCTGAAGGGGATCTGACCAGTGAGTTGAACATTGATACCCACTCGGAGCTGATCGAGCTGGCCGGCGGGTTCAACCAGTTCCTGGGCCGGTTACGGGAAATGATCAACGACCTGAAAGACGTCAACGCCAAGGTCAGCCAACAGGCGGCGGATGTGGATGTGATCGCCAAGGAAACCGACGAGCAGACCGAGAGCCAGCATCAGGACATCGAAAGCGTGGTTACCGCCATGAACGAAATGTCCGCCGCCGCCAGTGAAGTGGCAGGCTTCGCGGGTGAGGCAGCTGAAAACGCGCAGATGGCCCAGGATGGCATCCGTTTTACCCAGGATACGCTGACGTCTGCCCTGGACGGCGTGGGTGCATTGGCGGGCGATATGGATGAGGCCAGCACTGCGATAGGCCAGGTTGCCACTCGCAGTGAGGACATTAACCGTATTATCGAAGTGATCCGGGGAATCGCGGAACAGACCAACCTGCTGGCGCTGAACGCCGCCATTGAAGCGGCGCGAGCGGGGGAGCAGGGGCGTGGCTTTGCGGTTGTGGCAGACGAGGTCAGAACACTTGCGTCCCGTACCCGTGAGTCCACCGATGAGATCAGTCAGATGATTGATGGCCTTCAAAGCGACGTGGGCGGAGCCGTCACTGTGATCAAGGGTGGCGTTGATCGCGCCACCCGAGCGGTGGAGGGAACCCGTGAAGCGGACCATTCTCTGGCCTCAGTGGTTGAGCGCATAGCAACCATTGTGGAGCATGTCACCCATGTGGCCACGGCAGCGGAAGAGCAAAGTTCTGTCAGTGAAGAGATCAATCGCAACCTCACCCGTATTGGAGACGCTGCCAACGATCTCCGGGCATTGGCGCAACGGGTCAGTGGCAGCGGCCAGACATTGGACGAACAGGTAAAAGTGCTGGAGACGGAACTGAGCCGTCTGAAAACCTGAGTACCTGACTGGGTAAGGCTGCACGGTGAAGCCCGATAGCGCTGGACGTATCAGTCCAGGCTATCGGTACCATTCAGTTCATTAATTTTATTTTTTCATTGGGCGTGCCACCATACGGTACAGCTTGTCGACAACTGCGAAGCGCAGGGTCGCCCATTGTTTTGAACAGGAGTGAGTTTATGGATCATGTCACCATCTACGGTCGTGCGTCCTGCGGTTTTTGTATGCGCGCCCGGCAACTTTGCGAGATCAGGGATATTCCCTACCGCTACGTGGACATGATCGAGGAAGGCATCAGCAAGGCGGATCTGGAAAAAACCATTGGTAAGCCCGTGCATACGGTGCCCCAGATCTTTGTGGGCGACGAACACGTTGGCGGGTTCGACCATTTCTCGCACTACGTGCAGCGGTTTGAAGCTGCCGGTGGATAAACGGTTCTGCAAAAAAAAGGCGCCAGCCGGTGATTCGGTGGCGCCTTTTTTGTAGGTCAGCGGCTTAGAACTGGAAGTCGGCCTTCAGTTTTTTCTCGACCAGCTGATTCTTAAGCTTCGCGACCCTCGGAAGACCATCATCGAACGGCGGGAAGCTCTCGCCGTGAATCAGTGGCTCCAGGTAGTCGCGGCAATCTTGCGTGATGCCGTAGCCGTCATCCGTGATGTAATGGATCGGCATTTTCTTCTCCTGGTTGGCGACCTCGCTCAACGGCGCCTCACCAATGTGCCAGCGATAGGGGCGTGACTGTTCGCGCACAATCGTTGGCATCAGCGCCTGTTTACCAGCCAGCGCCATTTCCACGGCCACCTTGCCTACGGAGTAGGCCTGCTCTACGTCCGTGGCGGACGCAATGTGACGGGCACTGCGCTGCAGGTAATCGGCTACAGCCCAATGGTATTTGTGCCCAAGGGCCTGGCGTACCATGTTAGCCAGCGCTGGCGCGACACCGCCGAGCTGGGTATGACCGAAGGCATCCTTGGCGCCGGCGTCGGCCAGGAAGCGGCCGTCTTCATACTGGGCGCCTTCCGAGGCGACGACCACGCAGTAGCCGTACTCCTTGACACAGAAATCCACACGTTCAAGGAAGCGCTCACGCTCGAAGGGCACTTCCGGGAACAGGATTACGTGAGGCGGCTCGCCTTCACCTTTCCCGGCAAGGCCACCAGACGCCGCGATCCAGCCAGCGTGGCGCCCCATCACTTCCAGGATGAACACCTTGGTGGAGGTGTCGCACATGGAGCGAATGTCCAGGCTGGCTTCCAGGGTAGAGGTGGCGATGTACTTGGCCACCGAGCCGAAACCGGGGCAGCAGTCGGTGAAGGGCAGGTCGTTATCCACCGTTTTGGGTACGCCGATGCAGGTAATCGGATAGCCCATTTTTTCAGCAAGTTGGGACACCTTGTACGCGGTATCCTGGGAATCGCCGCCACCGTTGTAGAAGAAATAGCCGATGTCGTGAGCGCGGAACACCTCGATCAGGCGTTCGTACTCGCGTTTATTCTCGGAAAAGTTCTTCAGTTTATGGCGGCATGACCCGAACGCACCGCCCGGAGTGTGGATCAGCGCCTGGATATCCTCATCGCTTTCGAGGCTGGTATCAATCAGTTCCTCTTTGAGCGCGCCGATGATCCCGTTACGCCCGGCGTACAACTTACCGATCTGATCGGGGTGCTTGCGGGCGGTCTGGATAACCCCGCAGGCACTGGCGTTAATGACGGCGGTCACACCGCCTGATTGGGCATAGAATGCGTTTCTGGTGGCCATTTCCGGCTGGTGCCTCCTGCAGTTTCATCGAGTGCGGCAGATGATACGCCAATCGCTTTTTTTTTTCATGACATCAAACGTCATAAGGAACGCTTGACGACCCGCATTCTATACGGGACGCTTTGCAGGTTTCATTTAAGAGGTCGATAACCGAATGCACATCCATATCCTGGGAATCTGTGGCACCTTCATGGGCAGTCTGGCGGTACTGGCGAGGGAGCTGGGGCACACCGTGACGGGCTCCGATCAGGGGGTTTACCCGCCCATGAGTACCCAGTTGGAGGCCCAGGGAATCGGGTTAATGGAAGGTTACGATTCTGACAACCTCAAGCCTCAGCCGGACCTGGTTCTGGTGGGCAACGCCATGTCCCGGGGCAACCCGGAGGTGGAAGCGGTTCTTAATCAGAATATTGATTACATGTCCGGCCCGGAATGGCTCGCGCGGGAGGTTCTGCGTCATCGCTGGGTGCTGGCGGTCGCCGGAACCCATGGCAAAACCACCACAACCGCCATGTTGTTGTGGATCCTGGAGCAGGCCGGGTTGGAACCGGGCTATCTGATAGGTGGGGTCCCCAATGATTTCCCGGTTTCGGCACGGTTGGGGAGTAGCGACTTTTTCGTTATTGAGGCCGATGAATACGACAGCGCCTTCTTCGATAAGCGCTCCAAGTTTGTCCACTATCGTCCCCATACCCTGATCCTCAACAATCTCGAGTTTGATCACGCGGATATTTTTGACAACGTTGAAGCCATCGAGCGTCAGTTCCATCATCTGGTCAGAACGGTGCCGTCCCGTGGGTTGATTGTGCGCCCGGCCCTGGATGCCCATCTTGATCGGGCGTTGGAACTTGGCTGCTGGAGCAGCGTGCAGGCTACCTCTGTGGGCAGCGAAGTGCCCTATATGGCCGACTGGCGGGCGGAGCTGTTGGCTGAGGATGGCAGTCGATTCATGGTGGTGCACCACGAACAGCCGGTGGCTTCAGTCAGTTGGTCTCAAACCGGCCTGCACAACGTGCGCAACGCCCTCGCGGCCATCGCAGCAGCCCGCCATGTGGGTGTTACCCCGGACCATGCCGTGGCGGCGCTGTGCCGCTTTTCGGGCGTCAAACGCAGGATGGAGCTGCTTGCGGATGTTGGTGGTGTCTGTGTCTACGACGACTTTGCCCATCATCCGACGGCCATCGCTACCACGCTGGAGGGCCTACGCCACAAGGTGGGCGATGAGACCATCCTTGCGCTGATCGAGCCACGCTCCAACACCATGCAGCAAGGTTTTCACCAGGAGAGCCTGCTGCCCAGTGCTGCAGCGGCGAATCAGGTATTCTGGGCCAATCTCAATGGCATGGACTGGTTGCCAGCATTAGTTGAGGGCCGTAGTCCCGAGTCGGCAACACCGGATCGCCATCGTGTCGGGGCCAGCGTTGAGGAACTGATCGGCCAGGTTCTGGATCAGGTATCCGGTCCCTGCCATATTGTCATTATGAGTAACGGCGGTTTTGGCGGTATTCACCAGAAGCTGATTGCCGAACTGGAACGCGAATCCGGCTGACGGGGCATCCTGCCTCCGCTATCCAATCAGGAAACTTCAGTTATGACGGCAGCGTCCGAAAAACAGCGGGTGATCAATCTGGCCTTTACCGGTGCCTCTGGCGCCCAGTACGGCTTGCGTTTGTTGCAGTGCCTGGTGGCGGCGAACTGCCGGGTGCATGTGATGGTCAGCAAGGCGGCACAGGTAGTGATCGCCACGGAAACCGATCTGAAATTACCGGGCAACACCGCCGCCATGCAGGAAGCGCTTGCCAGCTATGCCAGCGCCCGTCCGGGGCAGGTGCTGGTGTTCGGCCGTGAAGACTGGTTCGCCCCGCCGGCTTCTGGTTCGGGTGAAAAAGCCCCGTTGGTGATTTGTCCCTGCAGTACCGGCACCCTGTCTGCCCTGGCCACCGGCGCCAGTAACAACCTGATCGAGCGCGCCGGAGATGTCGCCCTTAAAGAGCGGCGGCAATTGATCCTGGTGCCCCGGGAAGCGCCCTTTTCGGAAGTGCACCTGGAAAACATGCTGCGCCTGACCCGCATGGGGGCGGTCATCATGCCGGCCAGTCCGGGGTTCTATCATAGGCCGAATTCCGTGAGTGACCTGGTGGATTTCATCGTTGCCCGACTTCTGGATCACCTGGGCCTGCCCCAGGATCTGATGCCGCGCTGGGGCGAGGAGAGGGCGAAGGCGAAACAGCCCGACTGAACCGATGGGCGATGGTTTTGGTCAGCCCGATTGATGCTTTTCATCATTGAGCGAAAACGCCGCGCCCCCGAGACTTGGTGAACGACAACCACAACACAGTCATTCACCGAGGTACACCATGATTCCACGCACAGTCTTTGACGCCGACCTTGACGGCTTCCGGGATTCCGTCCGCAAGTTTCTGCAACAGGAAGCGGCGCCCTACCATGAACAGTGGGAGAAAGATGGCCAGGTCAGCCGGGAGCTCTGGAAGAAGGCCGGCGAACTTGGTTTCCTCTGCCCGACCATGCCGGAAGAATACGGCGGCGTAGGCGCGGACTTCCGCTACAGCGCTGTCATCATGGAGGAGGTGTCCAGGGCGGGCCTGTCCGGCATCGGCTGGACATTGCATTCCGACATCGTTGCCCCCTATATCCTCAATTACGGCTCCGAAGAACAGAAACAGTATTACCTGCCGAAACTGGCAACCGGCGAAATGATCGGTGCCATCGCCATGACCGAGCCGGGCGCAGGTTCCGACTTGCAGGGGGTGAAAACCACGGCGGTGAAAAACGCTTCTGGCGACCATTACGTACTCAATGGCTCCAAGACCTTTATTACCAACGGCCAGCTGGCGGACCTGGTGATCGTGGTGGCCAAAACCGATCCGAAAGAAGGCGCCAAGGGCACCAGCCTGTTGTTGGTGGAAACCGCCTGGGAAGGGTTCGAGAAAGGGCAGAACCTGAATAAGGTGGGGATGAAAGCGCAGGACACCTCCGAGCTGTTCTTCCAGGACGTTCAGGTGCCTGCGGATAAGCTTTTGGGATCAATGGAAGGCCAGGGCTTCTTCCAACTGATGGCGGAGTTGCCGGCGGAGCGCCTGCAGGTGGGCCTGACCGCCGTCGCCGCTGCGGAAGCCGCGTGGGAGTGGACGCTGGATTACGTGAAGGAGCGCAAGGCGTTCGGCAAACCGGTGATAGCGTTCCAGAATACCCGCTTCAAAATGGCGGAGATGAAGGCGGAAATCACCGCTGCCCGCGTCTTCTGTGACCGTTGTCTGGAACTGCACCTGGAAAAGAAGCTGGATATTCCAACGGCAGCCATGCTGAAACAGCATACCACCGACCTGCAGTGCAAAGTCATGGACGAGTGCGTGCAGCTTCACGGCGGCTACGGCTACATGTGGGAGTATCCCATCGCCCGCGCCTGGGCGGACTCGCGGGTACAGCGTATCTACGCCGGCACCAATGAGATCATGAAAGAGATTGTTGCGCGCTCGTTCTAGTAGGCGCTTGTGCCCGTTAGCGCGCCGCAGGGACAGCTCCCGCGGCGCGTTTTCGTTACCTAAGTTTACAAATTGCCAAACCTATCAAGGTTCCCCCCGGCAACATCCCCTACAGTAGCGGCACAACCTCTAACAAGGACAATGGTTGCCGCGATGAAACGTCTGCTCTCCTTTACAGTTGCCCTGTTCACGCTGGCCCTTGCCGGTTGCGGCGAGGAATCCGACAAGTCACCGGTCGATGGCCGTGACTTTGACGCCGAGGATTACAGCGAGCCCGAGCCCTATACAGGCCGGGTGATTGACGGCTACCTGCGCAATGCCAGGGTGTGGCTGGACATGGACGGTGACAGCCAATACACGCCGGGCCCGATGACCTTTGAAAACAGCGCCGGCACGGAAATAACCCTGCGGGACGGAGAGCCTACCGCGTTAACGGGAGAAGGTGGCGTCTTCTCGCTGGATACTGCGGAACTGGTGCAGGACCCGTCCATATCCCCGGATATCGATCCCAGGGACTTTCCGCTGTTTGCCGTGGTGCTGCCTGGCCAGACCATGGAGCAGACCCGCATCGGGGAAGTGGTGCTGGAAGACGCCTACCTGCTTAGTGCGCCACCTGGCGTGCGCAATGTCACGCCATTGAGCCACCTGGTGCGGCAGCGCCGCCTGATTGGGTTGCAGGATCTTTCGGTCATCAGTACCGATCTGTCTGATGCTCTCGGCAACGTGAACCTGGTCAGTAACTATATCCGGTCCGGTGATCACCGTGCTCACGCATACGCCCGCGCCTTCGCACGCTTCATGGCCAGCCAGTTCCCGCCGGAGTACGCCAATCTCCTGCGCAATGGTGACGGACGTGAACGCTACCTGAGTGAAGAGGCGGTGTATCTTCTGGGTATATCCTTTGCCCGCAATGCCCTCGAGGTGGTTCAGGTGGTTGATGCCGCTGCCTCCCAAGGCAATTACGAGAACATCAACATTGATGAACTGGAATTGCCGGAAGTGCCGGTTGAGCTGGACGATCCGGTTATCCTTGAGCGCCAGACAGTTCTCGCCCGGGGGGAGGGGAGCGAGTTGCCGGCCACAATGTCTAACCTCAGCGTGTCCGCTGAACTGGAGTTCGACTACTCGGAAGATGGCCGGTTAACGGCTGTGACGGCAAACGGGTGCATGATGCCGTCAATGAGAGAGATGGCCCGCTTGATCAATGCCCGTGGCAGAATCGCCGATACCGATGTGCAGTGGATGCCTTCGATATCATTGTCCCAGGAGAGTGCCAGCTACCATGAGGTTGAAGGGGCCGATGAGCGGCTGACATTCAACTGGCAGGACCGTACCGCGACGTTCGAAACCACCACCACCTGCCATCCTGGACTTGCGTCGTCCTCGGCATTGGGTGGCCCGCCGGCGATCCGTTACGGGTGGACCATGGCGGATGCCCGGGTGGATTCCCTGACGGCAACTTCCGATAGCAAGACGGAAGTTCTGCGCCCCGACTATCAGTTCGCCAACGATGCCTTTTTCGGTTTCACGCGTTCCGTCGATGGCGTGAACGAGGAGATTGTGGCGCTCACGAGTAGTGTCCAATCCTGCGAGGGGGATATTGATCCCGAGGATGTCGATGCGGCCCAGGTAGTGTCTGCTCAGCAGCCTTTCACGGTCACCGGCAGTATCACACTGCCGGACGAGTTCACCTCGCCAGCGCTAGAGTTCGATACTCGCAATGACCGTTTCCGGCCGCTACGGTTTGGCTTCCTGGATGAAGAAATGAGCTCCACGCCAGGGGTCAGCAATACAGAAGGGTTTGACTGGGCGTTCTACTACCCGTTCGACAATTCCAGCGAGTTCGTGGCGGACCAGCCCAACCTGATCAACATCGCCTACCTGAATCGCCATGGCGGCAGCCGGGCCTGCGGGCGGGAGTTCGAAAGAGCGCCCTCTGCGGCCTATGCCCGGGTGAGCTATACCTATCAACGACTTTCGGAATACTTGTCGGGATTGGTGGAGTAGGGCCTGTTGCGCGCGAGGTGGCTATTCGCGAACGTGTGCAGAGTCATGCGTTTGCGAGCGCAGGTTTGTTGCGACATGTGCTTATAAAGGTGTCGAATTCGTAACACTTCCTGAGGGAGGAAGTGGTGCCGAGGAGAGGACTTGAACCTCCACGGGGTTGCCCCCACTAGCACCTGAAGCTAGCGTGTCTACCAATTTCACCACCTCGGCAGGTGATTTGCAGTCTCTCCGGTGGGCATTCAAACGTTTTACTTCGTTGAATTTCCGGGCTTTCTGCCGCAGCTTCGGGCATTGCCGTCAACCGATGGCGCGTACTTTAATCATTCGGAAAAAGCCTGTCAAATATTTTTTGTCCTGCCAGCGCCGGTTTTTATGCCTATTTTAGGCGGTCGGTTAGGCAGGTGGGTGCTGGCGGCGTTATACTTCTTTGCAAACGTAATATAACGATTGATTTCCAACAGGGAAGTCAGACTAAGGATACGAATGGTTTCCAGAAAGAAGACGGACAAAGACCCACATGCGCAGCGTGAGGCCAGCAAATACGACAACCCGATTCAAAGCCGGGAATTCATTCTCGACCATCTGAAGGAACGGGGAGCGCCGGCCACTCACGAAACTCTGTGTGGCGAGTTGGGGCAGCAGTCCGAGGAGGGCATCGAAGCCCTGCGTCGCCGGCTGATTGCCATGTGCCGGGACGGACAGTTGATCTGTAATCGTCGGGGAGCCTACCTGCCCATTGAAGAGGCGGATCTGGTCACCGGCCGTGTCACTGGCCATAAGGATGGATTTGGTTTTCTGATCCCGGATGACGGCGGATCGGATCTTTTCCTGACAGCTCGCCAGATGCGCCAAGTCTTCCACGGTGACCGCGTTGCCGCCCGGGTGGATCGGGTGGATGATCGTGGTCGTCGCGAAGGGGTGATAGTAGAAGTGCTGGAGTATCGCACCCATCAAACCGTTGGTCGTCTGTTTCAGGAAAGCGGCATCTCCTTTGTGGTTCCGGAGAACGCCCGTATCAACCACGAAGTATTGATTCCCGCAGAGCAAATTAATGACGCGCGGCACGGCCAATACGTTGTGGTCGACATTATGCGTCAGCCTACCGTACGTACCCAGCCGACGGGAAAGGTGGTGGAAGTGCTTGGCGAGCACATGGCGCCGGGTATGGAAATCGATGTGGCCATCCGTTCCTACGATATCCCTCACAGTTGGCCGCCGGCCTTAGGCGAGCAGATTGCCGGCATTGCCGATGAGGTGACCGAAAAGGACAAGCAGAATCGGGTGGATATCCGCAATCTGCGCCTGGTGACCATTGATGACGAAACCGCCCGGGACTTTGACGACGCGATCTATTGTGAGCCGCGCCCGCGCGGTGGCTACCGTCTGCTGGTGGCGATTGCGGACGTATCTCATTATGTGCGTCCTGGCTCTCCGCTGGATGAAGAAGCGATTAACCGTGGCAACTCAGTGTATTTTCCGGATCACGTGGTGCCCATGTTGCCGGAAAAGCTGTCCAATGGCCTGTGCTCCCTGAACCCGGGTGTGGATCGGCTCTGCATGGTGGCGGACATGACCATCAGTGCCAACGGCAGCGTCAGTGGCTACACCTTCTATCAGGCGGTGATGCACAGCCACGCGCGACTGACCTATAACAAGGTCAGTGACATGCTTGAACGGCCGGATTCCGAGCCGGGATACCGGTTGTCAGAACAGTACGCTCACGTGCTGCCGCACCTGCACAATCTCTACAACCTCTACAAATTGCTGCGCAGAGCCCGGACAGAGCGCGGTGCCATCGATTTTGAGACCACGGAAACCCGGGTCATATTCGACGCCAATCGCAAAATCGAGGAAATCGTTCCGGTTAAGCGCAACGACGCCCACAAGATCGTCGAGGAATGTATGCTCGCCGCCAACGTGGCGACGGCGCGATTCCTCAAAAAGCACAAGGTGCCTTCACTGTACCGGGTGCACGATGGCCCATCCGAGGAGCGCCTCAATGCGGTGCGGCTTTTCCTGGGCGAGCTGGGGTTGCAGCTGGGGGGTGGAGACAAGCCAACCTCCGCTGATTATCAGGCGCTGTTGTCCAGCATTGCAGACCGTTCCGACGCCAATGTCATCCAGACGGTGATGCTGCGCTCTTTGAGCCAGGCCGTCTATAGCCCGGATGAGGGTGGCCATTTCGGCCTGGGGTTTACCAGTTATGCCCACTTCACCTCGCCGATCCGCCGTTATCCGGACCTGATCGTGCATCGCGGTATCAAGTCCGTGATTCACGGCGAAGACGACAGCAAAGACGTGTCGGTGCCGCCCAAGCGTGACCCGGAACTGGCGGATTACCCTTATGACCTGCCCAGAATGCATCAACTGGGTGAGCACTGCTCGATGACCGAGCGCCGCGCCGACGACGCAACGCGGGACGTCATGGCCTGGCTCAAATGCGAATACCTCAAGGATCACGTGGGCGAGGAGTACGATGGCGTGATTGCAGCCGTTGTGCCTTTCGGGTTCTTTGTGGAGCTTTCCGGAGTTTACATTGAGGGCCTGGTGCACGTGTCTACCCTCAGTGGTGACTACTTCCATCATGATGCTGCCAAACACCGCCTGATCGGCGAGCGTACCGCTATGAGCTTCCGGTTGGGCGACGAGGTCCGCGTGAAGGTAATGCGTGTGGGCATGGAAGACCGCAAGGTGGACCTGGAGCTGGTGAGCGAGCCACAGCATCGCCAGGCAGACAGGGATGCGCTGGAAGTCACCAAGCGAGAGCCGCGGGATAAGGGCAAGGGCAAAGGTAAGGGGCGAGGTAAGGGTGGCAAAACCACCGCTGGCCGTGCCCCAGGAGCTGGCCGGGAGAAGGCTGGTGATGCGGCCGCCAAACCCCGCCGCAGGAAAGCGACTGGTTCAAAGCCCTCTGGCAAATCGGGGGCGTCCGACGCGGTCACGCCAACGTTCGATGATGATGGCGAAATGTCGGCCCGTGACAAGCTGGTGGCGGAAGCGGCCAAGCTTGCACTGGGTAAGGGCAAGAGCAAGAAGTCGCCGGCTAAAACCGCCGGCGCTGACAAGAAACGAAAGCCCCGAAAGTCAGGAAAATAGGCCGTGTCTGAAGAGTACATTTTTGGCTGGCATGCGGTTGAGGCCGTCCTCAAACGTGAGCCGGAGCGTTTACAGCAGGTGTGGATCCAGACTGGCCGCGAAGATCGCCGTGTCAAAACGGTAACGGAAACTCTGAATGAGCTTGGAGTCCGTTGGCAGGTGGTTCATCGCAAGGAACTGGATCAGCGCGTAGCCGGCGTGCATCAGGGTGTTGTGGCCGCGGTTTCCGAAAGCCGTGAATGGAGTGAGGACGATCTCCTGGCCATGCTGTCAGGGTCTGACAAGCCGCCGTTTCTGTTGATCCTGGATGGGGTTACCGATCCCCATAACCTGGGCGCCTGCCTGCGAACCGCTGATGCCGTGGGTGTCCAGGCTGTGGTCGTGCCCAAGGATAAGTCTGCGTCGTTGTCGCCGACCGTCAGGAAAGTGGCCTGTGGCGCGGCTGAAACCGTACCTCTGGTACGTGTCACCAATCTTGCGCGGTTTATGCGTACGATCAGGGATGATGGCGTCTGGCTCATTGGCACCGCCGGCGAGGCGGACAATACCCTGTATCAAGCGGATTTTACCGGCCCGGTCGCTCTGGTAATGGGTGCCGAGGGCAAAGGTATGCGGCGCCTGACCCGGGAACACTGTGATCTGTTGATCAATATCCCCATGCTTGGCCACGTGGACAGTCTCAATGTGTCGGTGGCCACCGGCGCCTGCCTTTACGAAGCCTTGCGTCAACGGCTTGCATAGTATCAGCCACGCGCCTAGAATACGTGACCCCCTTTTCAGGGGGCGGTGTTGTATTGCCTGAAATCCTGGTGATCAGTATCGGCTTTTTGAACAGGCTTTATACGTAATGTCTTGTTGGTAAAAGCAAAAAGAAGCCGGCAGCTTTGCCTGCCACCTCCTTGCTTCCTGCATTTGCCCTGTTTGTTGAAACCGGCGCCTGTGCTGGAGGCTGTTCAAACCGTAGGGAGAACTCATGCGTCACTACGAAATCGTATTTATGGTACACCCGGATCAGAGCGAGCAGGTGCCCGCGATGATCGAGCGCTATACCGGCGTCATCAATGAAGATGGCGGCAAGGTACATCGCCTGGAAGATTGGGGCCGTCGTCACCTGGCTTATCCGATCAACAAGATCCACAAGGCTCACTACGTTCTGATGAACATTGAATGTTCACAGGCAGCGATGGACGAGCTGACTCACAACTTCCGTTTCAACGATGCCATCATCCGCGACATGATCCTGCGCCGCGATGGTGCCGACATCGAACTGTCCCCGATGAAAGCTTCCGAGTCCCGTGAAGACCGTCGTGGCGGCGATGATCGTCCGCGTCGTTCAGCCGAATCTGACGAGCCACGTCAGCAGGCTGAAACCCAGGACGAAGAAGAGTAAAACCATCACCGGAGTTGAGGAGTTAAGTTATGGCTCGTTTTTTCAGACGTCGTAAGTTCTGCCGCTTCACGGCAGAAGGTGTTAAAGAGATCGATTACAAGGATCTGGACACCCTGAAAGGTTACATCACTGAAACCGGCAAGATCGTGCCCAGCCGTATTACCGGCACCAAGGCACGCTATCAGCGTCAGCTGGCTACCGCTATCAAGCGTGCCCGCTACCTGGCACTGCTGCCGTATTCGGACAGCCACGATAACTAAGTAACAGAATAAACAGGACCCGGGACCATGCGTGCACTGGCACAGTTTGTAATGCGCGGTCCTCTGCAGGCAGGCGGGGTGGCAGCAGTTACCACTGCAATACCCTTGTTGTTCTGGATAGGTGCGGCGGTTATTGGCCTGGTCATTCTCAGACTGGGTATCAGCCAGGGGCTTAGTATTGGTCTCTGGGCATTGCTTCCGGCACTCGGCTGGAGCTGGTTCGGGCAGGACCCGACGGCACTGGTGGTGTTGCTTCAGGCAATGTTAATGGCGTCCATCCTGAGAATAACCCTGTCCTGGGAGAAAGCGCTGCTCGCAGGCAGTTTCCTGGGGATTGTGACAGGCTTGATGTTGCCCTTGGTGTACCCGGATCTATTGAACGATCTGGTGCAGGCCGGGGTGAGATTTTACGAAGAGTACAACGCCGAAATCGCCAGTAGTCTTGGCAGTGAGCTGGAAACAGTCATTCGGCAAACCATGAATGCGAGCATGGCGGGCACCTACCTGGTAATCGGGGTGTGCATGACCATGCTGGCAAGATCCTGGCAGGCCGGGTTGTACAACCCCGGCGGATTCCGGACCGAGTTTCACTCGCTCCGGCTGTCACCGGCAATCGCGGTTATTTGTGTGATTACCATGGTGGCAGGGCCCGTTCTCGGGTTGAATTCCATGTTGCTGGGCTGGGTTGGAGGTTTGCCGCTGTTTGTGGCGGGCCTGGCCCTGGTTCATGGCGTTGTCGGTCGTAAGAATCTGAGTGGTCAGTGGTTGGTGCTGTTCTACCTGGCGCTGGTACTGCTTGGTCCAAGCCTGATGATTCTGTTGGTAGTTCTGGCTTTTGTGGATAGCTGGCTGGATATCCGGAGGCGAATGAAGCCCTCCGGCCCGGCTGAATAAAGCACGAAGAGGTTAACGAGATGGATGTTATTCTGCTCGAAAAAGTAGCAAACCTTGGTTCACTGGGTGACAAGGTCAAGGTAAAGGCCGGTTACGGTCGTAATTTTCTGCTGCCTTATGGCAAGGCTGTTGCGGCAACCGCTGACAACCTGAAAGCGTTCGAAGAGCGCCGTGCAGAGCTGGAAAAAGCGGCAGCTGAGAAGCTGTCTGCAGCTCAGGCTCGTGGCGAAGCTCTGGAAGGCGCCTCAGTCACCATTACCTCCAAGGCTGGTGAAGAAGGCAAGCTGTTCGGCTCCATCGGTGTGCGTGACATCGCAGATGCGATTACCGCCGCTGGTACCGACGTTGAGAAAAGTGAAGTTCGTCTGCCCGAAGGCCCGCTGCGTGTGGTTGGCGAGTACGAGATCGAGCTTCAGCTGCACTCTGACGTAACCGTTCACATTAACCTGGCCGTTGTGGCCGAGTAAATTGACGGTTTAGTCTGAACATCGGGTTACTACCCGGTGGCAGCCATACAGGCCCGGAATCCATTCAGGTGGATTCCGGGCCTGTTGCTTTCTGGTGTATGATTTGTGTTTTCCGTAGCTCTCCCATCGCATCGACAATCCCCGTAAACTGTCACGGATGTGATGCCTAGACGAAGACGTTTCCATGGCCAACCCGAATTTCAAACCGGTAAACAGCGACCCTGAGACCAGCCGAATCAAGGTTCCACCTCATTCCGTGGAGGCCGAACAGGCGGTGCTTGGTGGCCTGATGCTGGACAATCGCCGATTTGATGAGATCTCGGAGATCATTTCCGCTGGCGACTTTTACCGTCAGGATCACCGCCTCATTTTTGGTGCTGCCGAGCGACTGGCGGGCGAGAGCGAACCGCTCGATGTTGTCACACTGACTGAATTCCTGGAGCGTGCCGGTGATATCGAAGACGCGGGTGGGCTTTCCTATCTGGCAGAACTGGCCGAGAAAACCCCCGGTGCCGCCAATATCCGCGCTTATGCCGAGATTGTGCGGGAGCGCTCTATCCTGCGACAACTGGTGCAGGTGTCCGGGCAGATATCCGATTCGGCGTTTAACCCCCAGGGCCGGAACAGCAACGAGATCCTGGACGAAGCCGAGCGCAACGTCTTCCAGATCGCCGAATCGCGGGTCAAGGAAGGTTCCGGTCCCCAGGCCATCAACCCGATTCTCACCAAGGCCCTCAGTCGCATTGAGGAGCTGTTCGAGTCCGGCGAGACTACAACGGGTCTGACAACGGGCTTCAAGGACCTGGATGAGTGGACGTCGGGAATGCAGCCCTCGGATCTGTTGATCGTGGCGGGGCGACCGTCCATGGGTAAGACCACCTTTGCCATGAACATCGTCGAGAACGCCTTGATAAGCACCGGCGCGCCGATTCTGGTGTTCAGCATGGAAATGCCGGCGGATGCGCTGGTCATGCGTATGCTGTCGTCCCTGGGGCGAATTGATCAGAGCCGGATTCGTAGCGGTAAGCTTGAAGAGGACGATTGGCCCAGGCTGACGTCCGCGGTGAGTCTGCTGAAAGACAAACCGCTCTATATCGACGACACGCCTGGTCTGAGCCCAACCGAAATGCGTTCCCGGGCTCGCCGTATTGCCCGGGAGAACGAAGGCAAGCTTGGTCTGATCATGGTGGATTACCTCCAGTTGATGCGGGTGCCCGGTAACACCGAGGGCCGGACCGCTGAGATTTCCGAGATCTCCCGTTCCCTGAAAGGGATCGCCAAGGAGCTCAGTTGCCCGGTCGTGGCGCTTTCGCAGCTGAACCGGAGCCTGGAGCAGCGGCCGAACAAGCGCCCGGTAAACTCTGACTTGCGGGAATCCGGCGCCATCGAGCAGGACGCGGACGTGATCATGTTTGTCTATCGGGATGAGGTCTACAACGAAGACACCTCCGACAAGGGCATTGCCGAAATCATCATCGGTAAGCAACGTAACGGCCCCATTGGCACCGTGCGACTGGCCTTCATCGGCAAGTACACCAAGTTCGAGGATCTGGCCCACGGCGATTACGGAGGGGATTATTAATGCCACGGAAGACCGTTGCCCGTATTGATGCCCGTGCCCTCCGCCACAACTATCGCCTCGCCTGCCGGCTGGCCAGCCCGGCCCGCGCAATGGCTGTTATCAAGGCCGATGGCTATGGCCATGGTATCCGTGAAGTCGCACGGGCCCTGGCGAGCGACGCACCCAAGTTTGCTGTTGCCTGTCTGGAAGAGGCCCTGGCGATCCGGGAGGCCGGTGTTGACCATCCTGTGGTGTTGTTGCAGGGCATGCACAGTGCCGAGGATGTCGCGACGTGTGTTCGCGAAGGTTTTGAAGTGGTGGTCCACAGTCGTTATCAGTTGGACTGGTTGGCGCAGGCTGGTGAGACGCCGACGGTCTGGGTGAAAGTGAATACCGGCATGAATCGGCTTGGTTTCGCGCCGGGCGTGTTGGCCGATGTTATGGCACGACTGGGTACCATTGCTGCGGCGGAGAAGGTGGCGGGTTTCGTAACGCACTTTGCCTGCGCGGACGATATCTCCAGCGATGGCACTGACCAGCAGACGCGGATATTCAGTGAAGCAGTGGTGGACTGGCCAAAACTTGAGAAAAGCGCGTCAAATTCTGCCGCCCACTTTCTCCCCGCCCAGCCGTCGTTTGACTGGACCCGCCCCGGCATCATGCTTTATGGCGCCTCCCCGACCTTGGGCAAGACCGGCCCAGAGCTGGGTCTGGAAGCGGTGATGACACTGGAAGCCCCTTTGACCGCAGTGCGAACGCTAAAGCCGGGAGAGTCCGTGGGCTATGGCTACAGCTGGACCGCGACCCGGGAAACACGAATGGGGATTGTGGCCATTGGCTATGGTGATGGCTATCCTCGCCATGCCGGTACGGGCACTCCGGCGTGGGTCGGCGGTAACCGCATACGCCTGATTGGCAGGGTGTCCATGGACATGCTGGCCGTGGACCTGACGGGTGCCCCAAACGCCTGTCCTGGCGACTCTGTGGAGCTCTGGGGCCGGCATGTCAGTGTGGATGAAGTGGCGCAACACGCCGGTACCATTGGCTACGAACTGCTAACGGGTATTACAGCCCGGGTGCCCAGGCTGTACGAAAATTCGGGAAACGCTGCAGCAGGGTAGGTGATCAGGAAGCGGGTTCCGGCTCGTGGATGATTTCCTCGATGAAGTCGAGAATCGCGGCCAGGCTGCGGTCGTCCAGTTTCTTAAGGACTTTGTGGACAACCATCTTGCTGCCTTTGAGCATGCTGCTGATGCCCATTCTGGCCATACCCATCAGCATGCTGCTGGCGTTGAGTCGGCGCAGGGGTTCCAGGAAAAAGAAATCCAGACCGTTGTCGGTCATCTCGACAATCAGTTCGAACAGTTTGTCGATGGCTTCCTTATCTGCCTTTCCCCGCTCCCGCAGCTCATTGACGGTGTAAAGTGCGCGGGTCCGGAGCTCATCCGGTATGGGTGCAACGATATGGCTTTGTTGTTTCAGCATGTGTGATCCTGTTGTTGTATGCTCGTCAGGTCTGCTCAGTACTTCGACACGTATTCTATGGGGTGTACTTCGCGTGCCATTGGCTCGAACGTTATCGGGTGTCCGTCATATCAGTGATATCCCGTGTATACGTTCCAACAGACTGTGGGAACGATTACAGTGTGTTTAAGGTATACAAACAACTGCATACAGATTAAACGGCAACGGTACTGTCACCCGTTGCGAAGAAAGACATTGGAGGCGGTGAGCGCTCGTGCACGTTCTTGTTGTTCATGATTATGGCCCATTAGGGCGGGTATTGCTGGAGCGTCTGAGGGACACCTCGCTCCACGTCAGCCCGCTGCTGATCAGCGAGCTTGAAACCGCGGACCTTTCGGCGCTGGAAGGCTGGATTCCCGACGACACCGACTTGATCGTGAATGCGCTTTGGCTGGCGGACCCTGAAAGTGCGGAGAGGAACCCCGAATTGGCCCACAAGGCGTCGTTTTCGTTGCCCGTGGCGCTGGCCGAGCATGCCTGTGAGCGCAATATCGCGTTGCTGCAGTTGTCGTCTTCCTATGTGTTCGACGGCCGAAAGCAGAGCGCCTACATTGCCTCCAATCCCGGTCAGCCCTGTAACGAGCTGGGTAACTGGCAATGGGAATGCGAGCAGGCGCTGAGAACGCTGTTACCTCGGCATATCCTGCTGAGGACGGGCTGGAGCCTGGGTCGCTTTATCCGCAAGGTGCAGTCCGTTGCCGCAGGGTCCGACACCATCAAGTTACCCGGCAAATGCCGTGGGCAACCTGTGACTGTCAGTGATCTTGCCCGGGTGATGACCGCGATTGTCCAGCAGATAGACTGTGGCGCGGAGGTGTGGGGCACCTATCAGTACGCCGGCGCGGAAGACATCACACTCTACGAGTTGGGGCTTGCAATCACCGGTTTGAGCGGCATTCCCGATGGTATCCGGGTGGTGGATGAAACGCCCGCATGGGCAACCCTTGAGCCCGCGAACGCCACCATGATCTGCACCAAGATCCGTAACACCTTTGGCGTCAAGCAGCTCCCGTGGCGTTCGGGGTTGGCCGAGGAGCTGGAACTGCTGTCGCTGAACGGCGGCAAGGAACTCACTGACGAACCCATAAGCTAGGGTCGTCAGGGAATCAGACTTTTCCGAATATCAGCGATGCATTGGTGCCGCCGAACCCGAAGCTGTTGGACATCACTGTATTCAGTGGCGCCGCTTTGGAATCAGGCCCCACGACCGGCATTCCGGCAATGGTGTCATCCAGGTTTGTCAGGTTTTTAGTGCCGGCAATAAATCCATTCTGCAGCATGATCAGGGAATAGATCGCTTCATGAACACCCGATGCCCCCAAAGAGTGGCCGGATAGGGACTTTGTGGACGAAATCTGCGGTACTTTGTCACCGAAGACATTTCGTACTGCCTTCATTTCCGCCACATCGCCTACCGGCGTGCTGGTGCCATGCGCATTGATGTAGTCCACCGGTGTTTCAACCGTGGACAGCGCCTGTTGCATGCAACGCATGGCGCCCTCGCCAGAGGGGGCGACCATGTCGTGTCCGTCGGACGTTGCGCCATAACCGGTCAGCTCTGCAATAATGGGGGCACCGCGCTTGAGGGCATGCTCAAGCTCTTCCATTACCACCATGCCGCCACCGCCTGCGATAACGAATCCATCACGGCCGGCGTCGAAGGGCCTGGATGCGGTTTCCGGGGCATCGTTATACTTGGTGGACAAGGCGCCCATGGCGTCGAACAGCATGGTCAGGCTCCAGTCCTCTTCCTCGCCACCGCCAGCGAATACAATGTCCTGCTTGCCAGACTGGATCTGCTCCGCAGCGTGGCCAATACAGTGGGCGCTGGTGGCGCAGGCGGACGACATGGAGTAGTTCACACCGCGAATTTTGAACGCGGTGGCCAGGCAGGCCGAGACGGTACTGGTCATGATCCGTGGCACCATGTAGGGCCCGATGCGTTTGACACCTTTTTCACGCATGATGTCGACGGCCTCCACCTGGCTGGCGCTGGACGCGCCGCCGGAGCCGGCAATCAAGCCGGTACGGTCATTGGAGACCAGATCGTCTGTCAATCGTGAGGACGCAATGGCCTGCTCCATGGCGAGGTAGCTGTACATCGCCGACTGGCCCATGAAGCGTCGGGTTTTACGGTCGATGACCGACGTATCCACATCAACAGAACCTGCCACCTGGCTGCGGAAGCCCATGTCACGATAGGTTTCATTGAACCGGATGCCCGATTTGCCGGCCTTGAGGCTTTCCAGCACCGCATCCGTGGAGTTGCCGAGGCAGGAAACAATGCCCATTCCGGTAACTACAACCCGTCTCATACTTTCCTCCTTAGCAGGGCCTGCACCGCGAACCGGGCCGGTCCCCTCTGTCTCTGACTATAACCATCAGTCTAGGCGCTTTGGCGCTGCGGCGATATTTGACCTTGGTAAGGTGCAAGAAGAGGCCAGGCGAGCCGGCATAGCCGTTACGTACAAGGCGGCGAACATGGACGTTGGTAAGATGGCGTTTATCAACAATAACCCGAGGGAGATTCACCGTGCGTTCACTGTCTCAATTTCTGCATGACTACGGCGACAGCCATCAGAACACCGTCAACCAGTGGGTCCATATTGCCTGCGTTCCGGCAATCCTGATATCAACACTGGGATTGTTCTGGCTGATACCGGTAGGCAGTTGGCTTGGCCTTTCTGGCTCTGGGGCCTATTGGGTCAACGGCGCCACGATTCTCGCGGGCTTGTCGGGTATCGTCTATCTGCGCTTGTCGCTTTGGGTGTTCGTATTGATGGCGGGCTGGTTTGTACTGTCTTTGTGGGCCATACAGAGTGTGCTGGCCAGTGGTCTGTCCCTGTTCTGGACCAGTCTTGTGGTCTGGATCGTTGCCTGGGCGGTCCAGGTGGTCGGCCATAAAATTGAAGGCAAGAAGCCGTCGTTCGTGGAAGACCTTGTGTTCCTGCTGATCGGGCCGATCTTCGTTAGCATCGAGCTTGCGGCGAAGCTGGGCATACCGGTACCTCATGCCCAAGGTGGCCATAACGGTGGGCGCCAGCCTCAGAGTCACTGAAACAAGGCTGCTTGAGGTATGCTTGCAGGGAAATGCAGAGTTGAGTGACACCATGCAGGCACCGCCCTTCAAAACACCAACCAGCGATCAGAGCCACAAGGGCACCGTGTTTTTGTGGCAGGATCACTGGCAGGTACTCGGGCAATTGATGCCCAACCGCTCCCACCGCCACATAAGCGCTTCTTTGCTGGTGGGGCTCGACCGTCCCTTTCGGCTGGCTGTGGACGGTGAATGGCGGGAAACCCGCGCCGCCATCGTCGCCCCTGACGTTCCCCAAGCACTGGAGCCTGGGGAGGCCAGAATCTGGAGCGTCCAGCTCGACCCCGACAGCGTTTACTGGCGGTCCCTGAAATCTGTTACGGCAGGCATGGCCTCCACGGATCTTTCGTTGACCGGTGTGGATCTGCCTGACCCCGGGGAGACAGGCTGCGAGGCCATGGCCGGCGCGCTGGCAAAAGTAATCTCCCGGAGCGGGCACGCGCCCGTTGCGCTGGACGACCGTATAGCGGCCATTTGCGGGAAGCTGAGGGCAGAACTGCCGGAACGCCTGGAACTGAACTCTCTGGCTCAAGGTGTCGGGCTGTCCTCGTCACGGCTGACGCATCTGTTTCGCCAGGAAACGGGCGTGCCGCTGCGACGTTTTCTTCTGCACCTGAAGATCAACCGGGCATTGGCGTTCTGGGAGCCGGGTATATCCGTCTCCCGGTTGGCGACGGAGGCCGGATTCTACGATCAGCCCCATCTGGTTCGCACGGCACGTGATATGTTCGACGCGTTGCCGTCCGCCTATGTAGCAGCGGGATGGTTCAACGTATGCCGTTGTGGTCTCGATGATCAGGCTTTGTCTGACTTCTCGCGTTGACGTTCAGCTTCTTCCCGGGCTTCCTGCTCCACCATGGCGGGCGTCTCCAGCGAAATTCGCCCGAGCTTCCCGGAGCGGAATTCGTTGAGCAGTATTTCCGACACCTTGTGCAGGTCCGGAACCCCGCCTCTCCCCAGAAATCGACGTTTTTCCGCGATGCCGTCCATCAGTGCCAGGCCGTCCCGAGGTCTTTCTTCGAAGCCGTAGCGTGCCATTGCCAGTTCGGGATACGCGTCCAGCAGATAATCCGCCTCGAATAACGCCACGTCCTCAAACTCAATCACCGCACTGCGAATGGCGCCACTAATGGCCAGACGGTATCCGCAGGCCTCCGGAGAAAGCTTGGGCCAGAGAAACCCCGGTGTGTCATAGAGCAGGACGTTGTCTGGCAGCTTGATGGCCTGCTGCGCCCGGGTTACTGCGGGCTCATTCCCGGTCTTTGCTGCCGGCCGGCCCGCCATGGTGTTGATCAATGTGGACTTGCCGACATTGGGGATACCGAGAATCATCACCCGCAACGCCCGCTTCTGGCGATCATGATCCGGCGTCATTTCACCGGCCAGTCGCAGGATGTCGAGGGCTTCCGCGCGCTGGTTGTGGGTCATGGTGATGGCCCGAACGCCACGTTCCTTTTCCAACCAGCCGAGCCATTGTTCGGTAATGGCCGGGTCAGCCAAATCTCGCTTGTTAAGCACCTTGATGACGGGCGTATCGCCGCGCAGGGCAGGGACCAGCGGATTTTCACTGCTGAACGGCAGGCGCGCGTCCACGACCTCGATAATGAGATCCATCTGGGGCATTACCTTTTTGATTTCCTTGCGGGCCTTGTGCATGTGCCCTGGAAACCAGTTAATGGCCATGGTTGATACTCCTGAAGTGGCTGAACGGCGCCATTATGGACGGGAATGACTAAATTTTCACATTTCTCTCAACCCGCCCATGGTGGGAGCTGAGGCATGTGAGGGTGTGAAGTATGTACAAAAAGAAGGGGGTTCGGGGTGAAATACCCGGTTGTTTTGATTTAGGGTGTAGGGCTCGAAAACCCAAAGCGACTTAAATAATCGATTAGTGGAGATTTCTATGAAGCTCGTGAAACTGTTCGGAATTGCCCTGATTGCTATCGGGCTGTCTTCTCCGGCGATGGCGCAGCAATCTGGCGGGCAGCCGGACCAGGTTGATCAGCTGGCTCAGATGGTTGGCTTGAGTGAAGACCAGCAGAAAGAAATTCGCGGCATCATTGAAGAGATGCAGGCTGAGATTCAGGAGCTTCAGGGCGAAGCCCAGCAACTGCAGCAGCAGATCCAGGCTCAGATCAAGCCGGATTACGACGAAGACGCGATTCGTGACAACGCCGAGAAGCTGGGTGATGTAACTGGCGAGATGACAGCAATGTCTACTCTGATGCAGGCCAAGGTGGATGCTGTGTTCACTCAGGAGCAGCGTGACGAGTTGAACAAGCGCATGCAGCAAATGCAGCAGCAGATGCAACAGCAGCGTCAGATGCAGCAGGGTATGCAGTAAACATCTGTTTTCCGGGTTAACCCCCGGAGCCCGAAAAAACCGCCTTTGCCTCTGGCTTGGGCGGTTTTTTTTGTGACGGTAGCCTGCTGGTTGGGAGTCAGGTCGCGGCGGGGCGGGCCTACATCGGTGCGACAATCACCAAATTGTGAAGGCTAGGAGAGTGTTACTCACAATTCAGCCCCGAACGGCTTAACCAGCACAATAAGCCGAGGCAACAACGTAAGCGCCCCCACCAGAGCCATAAACATGGCAAAGCCCGTAAACAACCCGAAGTAGATGGTCGGGATGAAATTCGACAGCACCAGGATCGAAAACCCGGTGATAATCGTCAGCGAGGTAAAGAACATCGCCTGCCCGATACTGCGGTGGCAGCGGTGCATGGTGGCGAGGTAGTCGCCGTCTTTCTCGAATTCCGTCTTGAAACGGTGGATGTAGTGAATGGTATCGTCCACTGCGATCCCCACCGTGATGGCCGCCACCGTGATCGTCATCATATCCAGCGGAATGCCCAGCCAGCCCATCAGACCCAGCACCGAACCCGCCGCGATCAGGTTCGGGGCCATGCCGATCAGCGCCAGCTTTATCGACCGGAACAGGATCAGGAACATCACCATGATGGCTAGGAACACAATGCCGATGGTCTTGATCTGGGAATCGAACAGGCTTTGCAGCATGTTGTTGTACATCACCGTCATGCCCGTGAGCTTCACCTGATCGTCCTCAAAGCCCATTTCTTCAGTGAGGTGAGTGCGTATGCGGTCCAGCAATGCCTGCCGGCGCAGGTCCGGGGAGGTCTCCAGGATGCGGATGCTGAAGCGGGCCTGGTCGTGTTCTTCGCTGATGTAGGGGGTCAGAAGAATGTCCTTCAGATCGTCCGGCACCGCCGAGGGTACGAACGCCAGTTCCAGGGCATTCAGGGGCTCGCCACCGTTAACCTGGGCAAGGATGTCCAGGGTGGTGTCGATGGACATGACCTTGCCGGTCTCTGGCAGGCTGTCCAGGTAGTCGTGAACCTTACCCAGGCGGTCCATCTTCTGATAGGTGAACCAGGTGTCCCGGTATTCCTCGGCACCCTCGCAGTCCTCCACAAACGGATCGCAATCACTGGCAAAGGGGTCGCCGCCGGCTTCGCTTTCGGGTGGTTTCTCGTCTGTGATTACCACATCCAGAGGGGTCGTGCCTCCCAGACGGTCATCAATGGTGATCATGCCCTGGTGGATTTCGGTGCTGGACTTGAAGTAGTCGATGAAGCTGTTTTCCACCGTCAGGCGGTTCAGGCCGATGACGCAGAGCACCGCGAGGATGGCGGAGCCGACTAGTACGGTTTTGCCGTAGTGCTCGGTAAACCGCGCAAACCAATCGGTAAAGGGAATTCGGTTGGAGCGAACCCGGTCGTCCACCGGCGGTGGCAGCAGTGCCAGCAGGGCCGGGAAGATGATAAATGTGATGAGGAAGGCCACGGTCAGGCCGATGGTCATCATCCAGCCAAAATCGATCACCGGGCGGATACCGCTGAAGGTAAGCGAGCCGAAAGCAACAATGGTGGTGATGGCCATGTAGAAGCAGGGTTTGATCATCGCCAGCAAGGTGTGCCGCAGCGTATCCCGTGATTCGGCTTCAGGGTCGTCGTGCTGGAACTCCCGATAGCGAACGATCAGGTGGATGGTCAGCGACAGGGTCATGATCAGCAGCAACGACACGAAATTGGATGAGATCACCGTGACTGGCCATTGCGCCCAGCTCAGGTAACCAATCACCAGCCACACCGTAAAGCTGCAGCACAACAGTGGTACCAGCACCCAGCGCCACTGGCGGAAAATGATTGCCAGGGTCAACAGCAGGAAGATCAGCACACCAACACCGAAGGTGGACAGGTCGTTCTGGATGAAACGGATCATGTCGGCAACGATCATGGGTACGCCGCCCAGGTAGATCTCGGCGCGGTCACGGTAGCTGTCGAGGATGCCCCTGACCCGTTTGATGGTGCGGTCCCTTTCCTCGCCCTGGGCCTCGGTGAACTCGATGAATGCCTGGCTGACGGTTTCCAGTCTTTGCTGTTCTTCTGCCGAGGCTTGGCCGCTCTGCACTTTATCCCGCAGCTCGTTGCGCTCCCGGAGCAGTTCAAAATAGCGCTCGGGAGTGGGCAGATTCACCTGTATCGCAGTGGTGCGCGCGTCTTCACTGATCAGCAGGTTGGGGTACAGTGGATTGTTGAGCAGCGCTTTTTTGGCGGTGTCCGGAGTAACGTCGTCCTCGTCAATGGTCTTGATCTCTGAGTTAACGGTGTCCAGGGTCAGGTCTGGGCTGTGGAGCAGGGGGACGTTGAGAATGCTGTTGGTGGAGCTGACATTCTCCAGGGCTGCGAGCTCATCTCGCAATGACGCCAGCAACGCCAGGCCCTCGTTGCTGAACAATTCCTGGTCGGGCGTATAGGTAACAACGAGAAAATCGTCGGAGGTAGTGAAGCGGCGGTTCACTTCCCGGTACTGCTCCAGGGAGCGATCATCTTCAAGAACCAGCGACTCGGCCGAGGCATCCAGGCGGAACTGGTCCAGCCGCAGGCTGGCTATCAACAGCAGGGCACCAAACAGCAGAAGTACCAGAACAGGACGGGGGAAAATCAGCCGGTCATAGAAAGATCGAAGCCAGGACATCGTAAGAATTACCCTACACAGTGAAAGCGAGTGCAGAGTGTGCCACAAACTGTCCGTCGACGGTGCCCCTGTTTGAGGCCTATTCCAGGGAATTGATCAGTGGTTCAGTCTACCGCTTTGACCGGAATCTGCTGTGCGTTGGAGGAAGCAGGTACGTCTGGCACCGCAAGGCCCAGGTTATTCTTTTCGAACACACGATCGGCACGGTAGCTGGAACGCACCATGGGGCCTGACGGCACTTCCATGAAACCTTTTTCCAGGCCAATCTCGCGGTAGCGATTAAAGTCGTCCGGGGTTACGTAATGTTCTACCGGCAGGTGGTTCTGAGTGGGGCGCAGATACTGGCCCAGGGTCAGTATGTCGACGCCGATAGCCCGCAGGTCGTCCATGGTTTCGAGGATTTCCTCTTCGGTTTCACCGAGGCCCAGCATCAGGCTGGTCTTGGTGAGCACGTCCGGACGGTATTGCTTGGCGTGCGCCAGTACGCTGAGGGTTTTCTCGTAGCCGGCGCGGGGGTCCCGCACGCGGGTGGTCAGGCGCTTCACGGTTTCCACGTTCTGTGCGAAAACGTCCAGGCCGGAGTCCACGACCTTCTCAACGTGCGCCATGACGGCGTCAAAGTCCGGTGTCAGGGCTTCCACTGCGACATGGGGAGTGCGCTGCTTGATGGCGGACACGCAGGCTGCGTAGTGAGCGGCGCCGCCGTCGTCCAGATCGTCCCGGTCTACGGAGGTTAGTACGATATAGCGCAGGCCCATGAGTTCAACGGACTTCGCGGTATTTTCCGGTTCCTCATGGTCCAGCCAGCCTTTGGGGTTGCCGGTATCAACGGCGCAGAAGCGGCAGGCGCGGGTGCACACGGAGCCCATCACCATAATGGTGGCGGTACCGTTGGCCCAGCATTCGCCGATGTTCGGGCAATGGGATTCCTGGCAGACCGTGCTCAGCCGGTGTTCGCTGACGTTCTTGCGCACCGCTTCATAGCGCTCGCCACCGGGCATGCGTGCACGCAGCCAGGACGGTTTACGCTGGGTTTTGGTGTCGATGATGCCCGAGCCCGAGCGCTTGATGCCATCCTTGATCGCTGAGAATCCATGTTCGTTGCGGAACTTTGAACCACTGGTGACGCGTGATTTGGCACTGTCGCTCATTACTGGGGGACTCTCTTCTCGGCGGCGGATAAAAGGCTTGGCTGACCCTAAAGGGTAATCTGCGCCGGCGGAGGATACAAGGCAGGTACGGACAATCACGGGGGTTCCGGGCACGACTTTCGTCGTACCCGGCAATCACATCAGGCGGTTGCTTTGTCCAGCGCCTGGCTGATATCGGCAATGATGTCATCCACGTGTTCGATGCCAATGGACAGGCGCACCAGATCCTCACTGACGCCCGCACTTGCCAGTTCCTCCGGATTGAGCTGCCGGTGTGTCGTTGTGGCGGGGTGACAGGCCAGGGATTTGGCATCACCAATGTTGACCAGGCGGTAGATCAGTTGCAGGGCATCGATGAATTTCGCGCCATTCTCAAGCCCGCCGGTGATGCCGAAACTGAGAATGCCTGACGCACGGCCGCCGCAGATTTTGTCGCAGGTGGCTTTGTAGGGGCTGTCGTCCAGGGTGGCATAGTTTACCCATTCCACCGACGGATGGTTTTGCAGGAAATTGGCCACTTTTTCGGCGTTTTCACAGTGTCTTTCCATGCGCAGGCCGAGTGTTTCAAGGCCCTGCATGATCAAAAAGGCATTGAACGGAGCCAGAGCGGCGCCGGTATTGCGCAGGGGAACCACGCGGCAGCGCCCGATGAAAGCCGCTGCGCCAAGGGCTTCGGTATAGACCACGCCGTGGTAGGACGGGTCCGGCTCGTTGAGCATGGGGAACTTCGCCTTGTTGGCGGCCCAGTCGAACTTCCCGGAGTCGACCACCACACCCGCTACGGTGGTGCCGTGGCCGCCGATGTATTTGGTCAGCGAGTGCACCACGATGTCTGCACCGTGTTCGAAGGGCCGGCACAGGAAAGGCGTTGCCACGGTGTTGTCGACGATCAGCGGAATGCCGTGTTTGTGGGCAATGTCCGCCCAGCGCTGGATATCAACCACATTACCGGCCGGGTTGCCAATGGATTCGCAGAACAGGGCGCGGGTATTGTCATCAATGGCTTTCTCCACCGCGTCAAAATCATCGTGTCGTACCATGCGGCAGTTGATGCCCTGGTTCGGCAGTGAGTGGGCGAACAGATTGTAGGTGCCGCCATAGAGCTGGCCGGTGCTGACAATGTTATTCCCCACTTTGCAGATGGTCTGGAGCGAGTAAAGGATGGCCGCCATGCCCGAGGCTACTGCGAGCGCACCCACACCACCTTCAAGCTGCGCCATACGTTCCTCCAGTACGGCGTTGGTGGGGTTCATGATGCGCGTGTAGATGTTGCCCTGTACCTTCAGGTCAAACAGGTCCGCACCGTGTTGGGTGTCGTCGAACGTGTAGGAGGTGGTCTGGTAGATGGGCGTGGTCGCGGCGTTGGTTGTCGGATCGCCGTTGAAGCCAGCGTGAAGGGCGAGAGTTTCCGGTTTCATGGTTGAGCATCCCTTTTATCAAGCGTTGTTGTTGAGGTCGAACATCCCGATTGAGTATGCCACAGGCACAGGAACGTGAGCATTGTTTCATGTTGACCCTCATTGGCTTGTGACTTCCGTGTTTCCGCGCTAGGTTCGAACAGATATGACAGCCACAAACCTGCAAATAACAACAGGCATCATCCGCCAGACAACAACGCCCCCCCTTGGCTCCAAGACGGGGGCCGCTTGGGCCGTCCTGCTTTCCCTGTTTCTGATCGCTTGCAGTGATGATTATCCGGAAGATGATGGTGGGCGGGCCCCAGCCGGCGCTGATGTAAACGCTCCGAAAAGCCGTCTGCTGGAACATCCGGAAACCGGTGAGAGACTGGCCGAAAGGCAGGTGCTTGTTCGTGGCAATGCCAGTGAACCTGCTTCCCTGGACCCCCAGCTGGTCCAGGACAGCGTGGGTGGCGCCATCGTGGTTGACCTGTTCGAAGGGTTGACCCGCAGCGGCCCTAGAGGGGATACCGAACCGGCGATGGCGACGTCCTGGGCCTCATCGAACAATAACCTGACCTGGACATTCCAGCTCCGTGAAGACGGCCGCTGGAGCGATGGCAGTCGCGTTACCGCCCAGGATTTCGTGTATGGGTGGCGCCGGGCGGTCGACCCGGAGGTAGGCTCAAACTATGCGTATTACATCGAGTCTGCCGGGGTGGCCAATGCCGGCGAGATCATCGCAGGGGAAAAGACACCGGATACGCTGGGTGTGCGCGCTGTCGACGACTTCACCTTCGAGGTGACCCTGGACGAGCCGATCACCTACCTGCCGGATATGACCGTCCACTACACGATGTTTCCTGCCCCCCGCCAGGCCATCGAGGCCCACGGCGAGGACTGGACTAGGCCTGGCAAGATGGTTTCCAACGGAGCCTATACGTTGAACGCCTGGCATATCGGCGAGAAGCTGGTGGCGGCTCGCAATCCCCGCTACTGGGGGGATGACAGCACCATCATCGACCGGGTGGTTTACCTGCCGATCGAATCTTCGTCCGCCGAGCTTCAGCGCTACGCCAGTGGCGAGCTGCACATGACCTCCACGGTGCCGGTGTCCCAGATGGCCCGGTTGAAAAAAGAGCGGCCCAAAGAGTTGGTGATGGTACCCAGCATGGCCACGTACATGTATGCCTTCAACGTCGACAGGCCGCCCTTTGACGACGTGAGAGTGCGTCGGGCGCTGACCTACGCCATTGACCGCAATATCATCGTCAGCTACATCACCCGGGGCAACCAGATGCCGGCATTCACACTGACACCGCCCTACGTCAGCGGTTTCGACTTCCGGCAGCCGGAGTACGCTACCTGGTCCCAGACCCGCCGCGACGAAGAGGCGCGCGAAGCCCTTGAGGAAGCCGGCTACAATGAAGACAACCCACTGGAATTCGAACTGCTCTACAACACCGACGAGAGCCACAAGGCGCTGGCCATCGTGGTCAGCCAGATGTGGAAAGAGAAGCTGGGGGCAAAGGTCACCATCAGCAATCTGGAGTGGAAAACCTTCCTCTCCGAGAAGCAGGCTGGCAACTATGGTATCGCCCGGTTTGGCTGGAAAGGGGATTACAACGAAGCCTCCACCTTCCTGACCCTGCTAACCAGCGACAGCGGTAATAACGACGGCGGCTGGAGCAATGAAACATACGACCAGTTGCTGCTGGATGCCCGTTCCAGCGACGACCCTAATCCCTACTATGTCAGGGCCGAGGAGATCCTGTGGCAGGCGTTTCCGGTGGTGCCGGTGTACTTCAACACCACGGTGGCGCTGGTGAGCCCGTCCCTGAAGGGCTATCCGGAGAAGAATCCCCGTAACATTGTTTACAGCAAGGATATGTACATCACTGCGGACTGAGGGAAGCCATGTTCAGTTTTATCATCAGGCGTCTGGCGGTAGCGGTACCAACCATTCTGGCGTTGATCACTGTCTCGTTCGTGCTGATGCACGCGGCACCTGGCGGCCCGTTTACCAACGAGCGTAATGTGCCGGAAGCGGTGATGGAAAACATCGAGGCCAAATACAACTTGGATAAGCCCCTGTGGCAGCAGTACCTCATTTACGTGGGCAACGTCGCCCAGGGCGACCTGGGGCCCTCGTTTCGTTATAAGGACTTCACGGTCAATGAGCTGATCGAGTCCAGCTTTCCCCGGTCCGCCTACATCGGTGCCTGGTCCTTCCTGTTCGTGGTTGTGTTCGGGGTGGGGCTGGGTGTGGTTGCGGCCCTGAAACAAAACCGTTGGCCGGACTATACGGTGATGACCGCCGCCATGACCGGGGTGGTGTTCCCCAATTTCGTGATGGCGCCGTTGCTGGTGCTGCTGTTTGCCGTCACGTTGCGCTGGTTGCCTGCCGGCGGCTGGGAAGGCGGTCAGGTGGAATACATCGTGCTGCCGATCATCGCCATGGCGACGTCCTACATTGCGCAGGTGGCGCGGATTACCCGTAGCAGCATGATAGAGACCCTGCGCAGTCCGTTCATCCGCACCGCCCGAGCCAAGGGCATTCCCCGCCACAAGATCGTATTGCGTCATGCCCTCAAGCCCGCGTTGATTCCGGTGGTGTCGTACCTTGGGCCGGCTTTCGTGGGCATCATCACCGGTTCGGTGATCATTGATCAGGTATTTTCCACGGGCGGCATTGGCCAGCACTTCGTCAACGGTGCCATCAACCGGGACTACTCACTGATTCTCGGGGTCACCATTCTGGTGGGCGTACTGACCATCGTCTTTAACGCGGCGGTGGATATTCTCTATACCTGGCTGGACCCGAGGGTGCGTTACTGATGTTTTTCTCCGACAAACATGCGGGCATGGGCGAACTGGCGGACACCCTTGCGGAAGACGCCTACACCGAAGGCCGCAGCCTGTGGCGTGACGCGCGACGGCGTTTTATGAGCCACCGTGCGGCGGTGGCTAGCCTGGTCGTGCTGGCACTGTTGCTGTTGTTCGCGGCCTTCGGCCAGTACCTGTCACCCTGGGATAACGAGTCCATCGACTGGGCCAGTTTGCCAAACCTGGATGAAGATGGCTTGCCCAGCCTGGCGAGCCAGCACTATTTCGGTCTTGATCCCATCGGCCGGGACCTCTACCAACGCACTGTGCAGGGCAGCCGTATTTCCCTCATGGTCGGCGTTCTCGGAGCGCTGACGGCGGTGGTCATCGGCACGCTTTATGGGGCCATTTCCGGTTACGTGGGTGGCCGTACCGACGCCATCATGATGCGGACGCTCGAAGTGCTCAGCGCCTTTCCCTTCATGTTCCTGGTGATCGTTCTGATGGCGGTGTTCGGGCGCAATGTACTGCTCATTTTCGTAGCCATTGGCGCGGTGAGCTGGCTGAATATGGCCCGGATTGTGCGGGGCCAGACCCTGAGCCTGAAGCGCAAGGAGTACATTGAGGCCGCCATGTCCGTCGGTGTGCATCCCTTCCTGATCGTGCTCCGCCACATCGTGCCCAATGTGCTGGGCGTGGTGATTGTTTATGCAACCCTGCTGGTGCCGGAGATGATCCTGTTCGAATCCTTTATCTCGTTCCTGGGGCTTGGGGTGTCGGAACCCTACACCTCATGGGGTGCGCTGATTTCCGAAGGCGCGGATGCCATGTGGACCGCGCCATGGACCCTGATTTTCCCGATGCTGATGCTGGTGCTCACCCTGTTCTGTTTCAATTTTCTCGGCGACGGGCTGCGGGATGCCCTCGACCCTAAAGACCGCTGAGCCGGCAGGAACCCGATCTATGGCAATGCTGGAAGTCAATAACCTCGAAGTGGCCTTCGATACACCGGATGGCACCTTGCAGGCAGTGAGGGGGCTCAGCTACCAGTTGGAGGCTGGGCAGACTCTGGGCATCGTGGGTGAGTCCGGCGCGGGTAAAAGCCAGGGGGTATTTGCGCTGATGGGCCTGCTCCCGGACAACGCCCGGGTCAATGGCGAGGTGATCTTTGAAGGCGAGCCACTGCTTAACTTGCCGGAAAAGCGGATGAATCAGATCCGTGCGGCCCGCATCGGTATGATTTTCCAGGACCCGATGACGTCCCTGAACCCGTTCATGAAAGTCAGCGACCAGCTCATCGAAGTGCTGGTGCAACACAAAGGCATCAGCCGCAAACAGGCTCTTCAGGAATCCCTGCAGATGCTGGAAGCGGTTCGTATCCCCGAGGCCCGCAACCGAATTCATTGTTACCCCCATGAATTCTCCGGGGGTATGCGTCAACGGGTCATGATCGCCATGTCCCTGTTGTGCCGGCCGCGCCTGCTGATTGCGGACGAACCCACCACTGCCCTGGATGTCACAGTTCAGGCTCAGGTGATGGACCTGTTGCAGGAGCTGCAACAGGAATTCAATACCGCGATTATCCTGATCACCCACGACCTGGGCGTAGTGGCCGGAAGCTGCGACCAGACATTGGTGATGTACGGTGGCCAGATGATGGAATTCGCTGCCACCCGGGACCTGTTCCGGGATCCCTCCCATCCCTATACCAAAGGCCTGATGGGCGCCATTCCGCGTATTGATGAGCAGATGGATGAACTGGTCACCATCCCCGGCAACCCGCCCAACCTGATGAACCTGCCGCCGGGCTGTCCATTCTGCGACCGTTGCCCCGTGGCGGAGCCGCGCTGCTATCACGAACTCGACCCACCGGAGCGATTCGGGGCAGAGCGGATTCGTGTATGCAACCTGCCAAGGGAGGCGATTCGATGAGCGAGCAACAGCGCCTGCTGACGGTGGAAAACCTGCGGGTCACCTTCGACATCATGCCTCGCAACGCCTGGCCCTGGACCCGGCCGCAGCCACTAAAAGCGGTGAACAACGTCAGCTTCACCCTCAACGAGGGCGAAACCCTCGGCATCGTGGGTGAGTCCGGCTGCGGCAAGTCCACCCTGGCAAGGGCCATCATGGGCATGGTACCCAGCCAGGCGGGAAAGGTGGTGTGGTTGGGCGAGGACCTGCGGGGGCTCAACCTGAAACAACTGCGCAAACGTCGCCAACGCCTGCAGATGGTGTTCCAGGATCCGCTTGCTTCCCTGTCGCCACGAATGACCGTCGGCGACATCATTGCTGAGCCCCTGCGTACCCACTACCCGGATATCAAGGGCGCCGAGCTAAGGGAGAAAGTGGATGCCATCATGGATCGCGTTGGCCTGCACCCTCACCAGAAAAACCGCTACCCCCATGAATTCTCAGGCGGCCAGTGCCAGCGGGTGGGCATTGCCCGGGCGTTGATACTGGAGCCGAAACTGATCATCTGCGACGAGCCCGTCTCCGCCCTCGATGTGTCGGTACAGGCCCAGGTGATTAATCTGCTCAAAAACCTGCAGCGGGACATGGGCCTGTCATTGATCTTCATTGCTCACGACCTGAGCGTGGTCAAACACATCAGTGACCGGGTGATGGTGCTGTACCTGGGCAATGTGGCCGAAAACGCCCCCCGTGCTGAACTGTTTGCCAACCCCCGGCACCCTTACACCCAGGCCCTGATGGCCGCGGTGCCGATCCCGGACCCGGAGAGGGAACGGGCCAAGCCCCCGGCGGAACTGGAAGGCGACCTGCCGTCGCCGATGAATCCCCCCAGCGGCTGCGTGTTTCGTACACGATGCCCGCTGGCGACGGACTATTGCAGTGGGGAAGTGCCGGCACTGGAAGACAAAACCGGGGCAGGGCATTGGGTGGCCTGTCACTACGTAGAGCGACGGGAATCGTAATAAAGTGTGGAAACGATGTCGAAATTCGCAACGCTGATCCGACAAGAAGGTAACAGGGCACTAACAACCTGTTTCTACCACCTACAATCTGGAGAGCGTGAACCATGACATCAATGATTTTTGTAAACCTGCCGGTAAAAGACCTCAATGCTTCCATGGCCTTCTACGAGGCGCTTGGTTTCAGGAACAACCCCCAGTTCACCGACGATACTGCCGCATGCATGGTCTGGAGTGAGGCCATTCACGTCATGTTGCTCACCCACGACAAATGGCGCACATTTACTGACCGCCCAATTCCGCCGACCACCTCCAGCGAGGTGATGCTGGCCATCTCCTGCAACAACCGCGAAGCCGTCGACGCGATGAATAATGCTGCCGCTGACAACGGCGGCGTTGCAGACATCAACCCGTTACAGGACCTGGGGTTCATGTATAACAGAAATCTCGCCGACCCGGACGGGCACGTATGGGAAGCCATGTGGATGGACCCCACAGCGATTCCCGGAGCCAATGACGAAGGCCAGGGAAGTGCCGGTGCTTGACGGCAAGACCAGGCCGGGCACTGGGTGGCCTGTCATTACGTGGAGCGCGAGGAAAAATTGAACTAAGCTTGCGGTGTGAATGGATATCCGTTGACGAGTCACTCTTATGGACAGGAAGTCTGTGCGCTATCAGCCTCTACTTATCGCCTTCCTCGCGATCGCAATGCCCGTGAATCTTTCGCGCGCACAGGAACCGGTGCGCGTCGGAATTGTTGCCGGGATAGAGCGGGAAATAACGGTTTCGGAGGGAGCGTTGGAGGGGCGCTTTTCCGGTTTCTATCGGTGCGTGTTCGAACGGGTTCCCGGGGATTTTCAGTTCGTTGAAATGCCTTTGGCGCAACTGCTTTACCAACTGCGAAAGGGCGGTGTTGCGGTAGGCCTTCCCCTGGTCCAGACCTCTGAACGGGACCGCTACGCTGATTTCGGTGGGAGGCTCTTCCAGACAGAGTACGTCTACCTGTTTCTGAAAGAGATGCCTCCCCTCAACCAGACGGCTGGCCTCACCTATGCGTTCGTTAGGAAGTTCGTCGGGGATCAACTGGTTCAAGGCGAAAACGCAAAGATTCTACCCGTCTCCGAATGGCGCCAGGCAGTCTACCTGCTCAAGCTGGGCCGGGCAGATGTGGTGGTCATTCCCTGGGTGCTCGTTGACAAGTATATGGACGGTTATGAGGGCGATTATTTTGTGCGTAGGGCAGCCTGGGTAGACATTTCCCTATACGTTTCCCATGAGCATGGGAATGGCCGGTTGACGGAAGATCTGCGCAAGGCCATTCGATGGTGCCGGTATCGAAACGATCTCAACTGAGGCTGGCGTCGTTGTCAGGAAACACCGTGTCGTAGCACCAGGTGAAAACGAACGCATACACCAGGTAAAAGACCACGAAGGCAATGTCGACGATCAGTGCCTCAACCAGCCCAATGCCCATCCACCAGGCGATGACCGGAAGGAAGGTTATCATCAGGCCCAGTTCAAAGCTGAGCGCATGAAATAACCGCATCTTCAGTGACTTGCGAGTAGAGCCGGTAAGCTGTTTCAGGCCGTGATCGAACATGAGATTGAAGAGGTAGTTCCAGCCGGTTGCCATGGTTGCACCTATGGCAGCCAGGACGCTGGTTTTGTCGAGCTCGAAGCCAAACACAAGTGCGGCTAATGGGATGGCGATAAGCAGGCCGATGATCTCGAACGAGACGGCCTGACGGATTCTGTCTTTAGTGGTTCTCATGGAAATTCAGGAACAATGGAGGCGGGTCGTCCCGCGTTCAATTCCCGGGAAGGGCGGGGGCGTCCCCGAAACGAAAAAAGGTCACGACGTGAGTCGCGACCTTTTAAATTCTGGTAGCAAGGGGCGGAGTCGAACCGCCGACCCCGGCATTATGAGTGCCGTGCTCTAACCAACTGAGCTACCTTGCCAAATTCGTTCTGGATGAGCTCCAAACGAGGCGCGTATTTTCTGGATTTTACCCGGTACTGTCAACCCTCTTTTAGGTTTTGTGTGCTCGGATATCTTGGATTGCGATGGTTGCCTCTTGTTCGGGAACCAAAAAAACATATAATGATAATTATTATCATTATATGTCCGCTCGTATCAGCGTGCCATTCCGGCCATTTAACCACTTTCGTTGTTTTATCCATGACCATTCCCGCGCTTGCGCCGCTGTTTATTGGTGACTTTGAGTACTACCGGACGATCCTGGTGTTGCCCGACGATACGCGCCCCGCTACACCGGCGCGGGACCTGGTTACGGAGGATGGCTTGTCGTGGTTGCTGGAGTGTTATCGTCGTACCCAACCCGGTGACGATGACCGCGCACTGCTTTCCCAATGGTCGCGTACCTATTTTGCAAAGCTCGTTATTCCGACGATAACGGCCAACCTCGTGTTGGGTCGGGAATTGCCGGTCGGGCTCGACACACTTGAGATTATTATGGGTTGCGATGGTCTTCCTGAGGCTTTTCGTATTCCCGATGAAGGTCGCCCCTTTGAGCGGGTGCCAGCGTGCCCGTTTGAGCGTTTTGGAAAGCTCCTGGAGGAGAATTTCGAGCCATTAGTCGTGGGGTGGAGTCGCCAGGTTAAACTGTCTGGCAAGGTGCTCTGGAATAATGCTGCGAATTACATCGAATGGCTGGTCGGGGCGTTGACACAAATGGGTGTGCCGTCGGCCTGCCTGGAAGATGGAAGGCGGCTTATAGAATCCGAGTACCGCCCAGACGGAAAGCGAAACCCGATGTACCGTCCCGTGCGGTATATTCCCCGTAACGTGGGCCCCTCTCCGTTACGGCAGCGTCGACAATGCTGTATACGGTACCGCTTGCCAGGGTTGGAGCTGTGTGAGAATTGCCCCCATATTGATCGGCCACCCAAAGGGGCAAAGCTGCCTGAAAGTCTTGCTTATAGCGTCTGACGCTACGCGCCGGAAGCAGAATGTCCGTAGGCCGGAACCACTATCAGGCTGACAAGCCGATGCTCTTCCCGGATAAACCATGCGTCCAGTTCAGTGTGCGATGTCCATTCCTGTGACAGTGTTTTGAGCAGGCGCAATCGGGCGCTGCCGTCGGGGTGCCAGGACAGAACTTCTGCGTGTTCAAAGTAGAATCGCTGTTGAACAAGGGGGTAGAGTGCTTTGAAGAGCGTTTCCTTGAGGCAGAATGCCAGGGTAATAAAAAAACCCGCCTGACTGGTTAGCTCGGCGCTGAATCGTTCCTGCTCAGAAGGCGTCAATATTTGCCGGCAAAGCGGCAGGGCGCGTTCATCGGGCATGATGACTTCCGCGTCCAGGCCAACTCCGGCGTAATCCTGTTGCTGGCCGATAACCGCCGCAGCCCAACCCCGGGTGTGGGTGATCGAGCCCACGCAGCCAGTCGGCCATACCGGCGCCCGGTCATCGCCGAGGGCTGGCACCACCGGTTGCCCCGTGGCGCGCAACAAGCCTTCGCGGGCGCAGAAACGGCCAGCCAGGTATTCCGCCTGGCGTTTGGCAACAGCCCTTTCCACCGACGGTGGTGGGACGATGTCACTGATCGTGAAGTCGTCCGGTTTGAGGTTATCGGGGTCAAAGTCCAGGCTGATCAGCTCAAGCCCCGGCAACGATTGCGGCCAGGGCCACCGGTCATCCGGGGTACTGCAGCATGCGGGCACGAGGCTCACCGTCAGAACGCTCCTGCGCGGTCAGACATTGAACCGAAAGTGGACAACGTCGCCGTCCTGGACGATGTATTCCTTGCCCTCAAGGCGCCACTTGCCGGCTTCCTTGGCTCCGGCCTCACCGTTGTACTTGACGAAGTCATCGTAGCTCACCACTTCGGCGCGGATGAAGCCGCGTTCGAAGTCGGTATGGATCACGCCTGCCGCCTGTGGTGCGGTAGCGCCCACTTTTACCGTCCAGGCGCGGACTTCCTTCACCCCTGCGGTAAAGTAGGTCTGAAGGTTCAGCAGGCCGTAGCCGCCGCGAATGACCCGGTCCAGGCCAGGCTCGTCCATGCCCATTTCTTCCAGGAACATGGATTTTTCGTCGTCTTCCAGTTCGGAGATTTCGGCTTCTATCTTGTTGCAGATAGGCACCACAACTGCGTTCTCGGATTCCGCAATCTTTTTCACGGTGTCCAGGTGAGGGTTATTCTCGAACCCGTCTTCGCTGACGTTGGCGATGTACATGGTTGGCTTTACGGTGAGCAGGCAGAGTTCGCGGATCAGTGCCATCTTCTCTTTGTCGAGATTCATGCTGCGAACCGGTTTGCCTTCGTTCAGCACGGGAAGCAGGGTGTCGAAGACTTCAAGCTGAGCTTTGGCCTCTTTGTCGCCGCTCTTTGCGACTCGCTGAACCCGTTTGATGGCTTTCTCGACGGTTTCCAGATCAGCCAGGGCCAGTTCTGTGTTGATGATTTCGATATCCGACGCCGGGTCAATCTTGTTGGCGACGTGAATGACGTTGTCGTCCTCGAAGCAACGCACCACATGGGCAATGGCGTCGGTCTGACGGATGTTGGCCAGGAACTGGTTGCCCAGGCCTTCGCCTTTCGAGGCACCTTCTACCAGGCCGGCGATATCCACGAACTCCATCGTGGTTGCCACCACCTTTTCCGGCTTTACGATGTCAGCGAGCTTGTTGAGGCGGGGGTCGGGCATGGCCACGACGCCGGCGTTAGGCTCAATGGTGCAGAAGGGGAAGTTTTCCGCGCCAATACCGGATTTGGTCAGTGCGTTGAACAGGGTGGATTTGCCGACGTTGGGAAGGCCGACGATGCCGCAGTTAAATCCCATGGAATGCCTCTGCTGGTGCTGGAAAATTTGGGCGGATTATACCGGTTTGAAGCTGTGCAAGCGATTCATCGCAGCGGGAAGTTTGCCGCTGGCAGCGTCCGGCAGTACGCGAATGATTTCGTCGATCAGGGCGTTGAGTTCTTCGGTTTCCCGTTTGCCCAGGCGGCCGAGAACATAGCCTGTGACCTGGCGGCTGTCGCCGGGGTGGCCGATGCCGATGCGCAGGCGCTGGAAGTCGTTGGTGCCGAGGTGAGCAATGGTGTCCCGCAGGCCGTTGTGTCCGCCATGGCCGCCGCCTTTTTTTAGCTTGGCGGTACCCGGTGGCAGATCGAGCTCGTCGTGGGCAACCAGAATCTGTTGGGGCTGAATCTTGAAGAAGTCCGCCAGTGCCTTGATGGAGAGGCCACTGCGGTTCATATACGTGGAAGGGTTCAGCAGGTGCAGGTCGAGACCCTGAAGCTGAATTCGGGCGTAGAGCCCGTGGTATTTCTTTTCGGGGCGGAGCGACTGGCCCGTTTCACGGGCCAGTGCTTCCACGAACAGGGCACCGGCGTTGTGGCGGGTATTCGCATAGTCGGGGCCGGGGTTACCCAGTCCCACCACCATGAGGATATCCTGTGCCATCTGCCGTTGCCCTCATTCGTACAGGAGCGATTACTCCTTGTCTTCGCCTTCTTCACCCGCTTCGCCGTCTTCGCCTTCGTCAGTATCTTCTGTCTTGGCAGCGCGCGGCTTGTGGATTGCAACGACGGGCAGGTCGTGGTCTTCACCCTGCAGCAGAGCCGCAATACGAACGCCTTTCGGCAGTTTGAGGTCGCTCAGGTGAACAACCTGGTCCATCTCCACGGCAGTCATGTCGACTTCGAGGAACTCAGGCAGGTTCTGCGGCAGACAGATCACTTCTACTTCGTTGATCTGGTGGTTGGCAACGCCGCCCTGGAGCTTGATGGCCGGTGCAGTTTCTTCGTTCAGGAAGTGCAGCGGTACGTTAACGTGGATTTCGTGATCCTTGTCAACGCGCAGGAAGTCAGCGTGGGTCAGCAGCGGCTTGTACGGGTGACGCTGCAGATCCTTCAGGATCACGCTTTCTTTCTTGCCTTCCAGTTCGATGGTCAGAATGTGTGAGAAGAAGGCTTCGTTTTCCAGAGCTTTTTTCAGCTCGTTGTGCCAGATGGAAATCGAAACGGCTTCTTTCTTCCCGCCATAAATGATGGCCGGAATTTTACGCTCCTCACGACGCAGGCGGCGGCTCGCACCTCTCCCCTGATCGCCACGAGGAAATGCTTCGATAAGAAATTCCTGAGACATGGTTATAACCTCAATTTTCACCAGAGCGGCCCGCGACCAGGTCCTGAACCGGTGATATTTTCGATATGCCGGCTGTTTTCCGGCGGACTAAACAGACCGGGAGCCCACTGGGCTCCCGGTCTGGATTCTTTTCACTAAATCAGGTGGTTAGCTGATCAGGCGTTCTCAAACATCGCGCTGATGGACTCTTCGTTGCTGACGCGACGAATGGATTCCGCAAGCAGCCCAGCCATAGTGAGGATGCGGATCTTATCACAATTACGCGCTTTGTCACCCAGTGGGATGGTGTCGCAGACAACCAGTTCGTCCAATTCGGAGGCGTTGAGGTTGTCAACAGCCGGGCCTGAAAGGACGGGGTGGGTGATGTAGGCGACCACGCTGGCGGCACCATGCTCCTTAAGAGCGTTGGCGGCTTTGCAAAGCGTGCCGGCGGTGTCGATGATGTCGTCCACCAGGATACAGGTCTTGTCCTTTACATCACCGATGATGTGCATGACCTGCGACACGTTGGCCTTGGGACGGCGCTTGTCGATGATGGCGAGGTCGGCATCGTCCAGTCGCTTGGCAACGGCGCGGGCACGAACAACGCCGCCAACGTCAGGAGATACCACTACGAAGTTCTCAAAGCGCTGCTTCTCGATATCCTCAAGCATGACCGGGGTGGCGTAGATATTGTCCACCGGAATGTCGAAGAAGCCCTGGATCTGGTCGGCGTGGAGGTCAACGGTCAGGACCCTGTCAACGCCGATGCTGGAAATCATATCTGCAACCACTTTGGCACTAATGGCAACACGGGTGGAGCGAACACGGCGATCCTGGCGGGCATAGCCATAGTAGGGGATAACCGCGGTAACCCGGGTGGCAGATGCACGGCGCAGTGCGTCGGCCATCACGATCAGTTCCATCAGGTTATCGTTGGTGGGGTTGCAGGTGGGCTGAATGATGAAGACATCATGCCCGCGAACATTTTCGTTGATTTCAACGGTGGTTTCACCATCGCTGAAGGTTCCAACGGTGGCCTGGCCCATGGGAATGTGAAGTTTCTGGGCGATGGCCTTGGCAAGCTCCGGGTTGGCGTTGCCAGTAAAAATCATCAGTTTGGACACGACGGCATCCTTCTCGGTATCGGCGTTTGATTCAGAAGAAGCGGGAGAAAGGTGGCTGGGGTGGCAGGATTCGAACCTGCGCATGACGGGATCAAAACCCGTTGCCTTACCACTTGGCGACACCCCAGTATCGTGCTTTTTTGGCATCATTTCAGCTCTGTCAGCTTTTTGTGAAGTGGTGAAATGTTCACCCCTTGAGCTACGAACCCCGTGATGCCGGAGGGTTTGCTTTCCCAGATAATCCGGGCTGCGGATTCTGTCGGGAAACGTCCAAATATGCAAGCCCCGGTTCCGGTTAATCTTGCAGGTCCGAATTGTGCAAGCCACTCCAGGCTTTGATGAACCTCAGGATACAGTCTTCGAACTACATCCTCACAGTCGTTTCGGTACCTCGAGGCGTCTCCCTCAAAAGCGGGCGCTATTTTGATTCCGGGGGTATCCCTTGTCAACCCTTGCTCGGAAAAAATCTCTTTGGTGCTTATATCGCAAGGTGGTTTTATAACCAGAAACCAGTCTTCTGGTGGGTTGGCGTCGGTGAGTCGTTCGCCCACGCCTTCGCCCCAGGCTGCATGTCCGCGAACGAATACGGGCACATCGGCACCCAGGGACAGGCCCAGTTCAGCCAACTCGTCCAGGGAGCGGTTCAGGCCCCACAGGCGGTTCAGCCCCACCAGTGTGGTGGCGGCATTGGAGCTGCCACCACCCAGGCCACCGCCCATGGGCAACTGCTTGTCGACTGCAATACTGACACCGGGAGTCGTATGACCTGCGGTTGCCGCCAGTTGTCGCGCAGCACGGACAATCAGGTTTTCCTCGTCGGGCACCCCGGGCAGGGATTGCTCAAGGACGATTCTGCCATCGGTGCGTGCGGTCAGGGTCAGGGTGTCGCCATAATTCAGAAACTGAAACAGGGTTTGCAGTTCATGGTAGCCATCCGGTCGACGCCCGAGAATATGCAGGAAGAGGTTCAGTTTTGCCGGGGAGGGCAGAACCAGGCTGTTCACCGGCTGTCTCCATCGGTCTGGTTCCAGCTGGTAACCACCACCCTCACGCGCTTCTCGCCCTTGACCGCCGTGATACGGGCGGGCAGATGAGGGTAGCCCTCTATGAATGCTTGCCAGCGGTCGTAGCGGATCTCCCAGCCCAGTTGGCGTATGACGGCCAGTTGACCCTTGTCGTCGAAGAACAGCCGGAAGTCCCCGTCAGGGCCGGGCAGGCCCCGTATCCACCAGGCCAGGCTGTCAATGGGGAGCAGCCAGCCGGTGGCGGCGTTGACCAGGGACTCCGGGTCGCCGGACTGGTAGCGCTCGCCGTTGGGAAGTGTGAGTTCGATGAACCCGGGAACGCCTTCAAGGGTAGTGCGGCCCATACCGAGGAACGATGATGACAGCGCCAGTTCGTACGTTTCCCGGTCCTGTTTCCAGTAGTTGATGACGGCGGTGCCGCTGTCCGAGGGCTGGCGAACGGCGAGTTTGCCGGTCAGTTCCCAGTGCTGAAGCTGGTCAAGTCGGGCACTGGTCTTGCGCCAGTCGGCCGGTGGCTGTTCAGTCAGGCCTTCGGGAAGTGGTTCAACTGTCAGTGAGCTACAGCCGCTCAGAACCAGGGCGGCGAACGTCAGCGCGATAACCGATAATTTCACAGGGACGGCTCCCCGGTCAGCCTTTCAACAGTTTCAGTCAGTATCGGGTGGTCCGGGTCCTGCTCGAAGCCTTCTCTCCAGATCGAGCGGGCCTGTTCCTGATTGCCGGTTTGCCAGAGCGCTTCGCCGTAATGAGCGGCTACTTCCGGGTCAGCGTAGGCCTCCCAGGCACGTGACAGATAGCTCAGTGACTCGTCGGTGTTGCCCTGCAGATACAGTACCCAGCCCATGCTATCGAGTATGGCAGGGTTCTCCGGATCGATGGCCAGGGCTCTCTCAATATAGTCCCTGGCTTCATCGAGTCGGTCCGTGCGGGTGGTAAGGATATAACCCAGCGCGTTGAGTGCCACGGCGTTGTCGGGCTGTTCCTCGATGATTGTTCTCAGATCGGCTTCGGCCTGCTCTGGCTTATCCATGGAGTCGAGCAGCATGGCACGGGCGTAGCGAATGCGGACATTGCCAGGGAAGGATTCCAGGGCTTCATTGGCCGCCTGAAGGGCTCGCTCGTCATGATCCCGATCCAGCAGGAGATTGATTTCCAGCAGGCGGAAATTCTCGTCCTGGTCGGGGTTGTTCTTGCGGATCTCGCGAATGTCGGCCAGGGCCTCGTCCAGCTCTCCCTGTTCCGCCATCAGTTCGCTGGCACGGGCCAGGGCCGGGAAAAAGTAATTACCTTTCTCGACATTCCTGTAGTAGCCGATGGCCTGCTCGTTTTCGTTTTCCTCGTCGGCAATCCGGCCCAGGTAGTAGTGAGCCTCATCGCTGTGGTGGCCTTGTTCGATCAGGCGTGTCAGTTCCTCCTCGGCCAGCGCGATCTGATCGTTTTCAAGCGCGACCAGGGCGTAGGAGAGCCGCAGGCCGGGAACGTCGGGGAAGCGGTTAACCAGCCGGCGGAATTCGTTCTGAGCGGTTTGCAGCTCACCTTCGCCGATCAGCATGCGGCCGTAGAGGGTTCCCATCTGGCGATTGTCGGGGAATTGTCGTGTATTCGCCCTCAGGTGATCCAGGGCCTGCTGTTTCTGGTCGGTCTGGTAGAGCAGGTCGCCCTTGAGTATCAGTGCTGGCTGGAAATCCGGCTTGTTGTCCAGAAGGGGCTCCAGTTTGGCGAGGGCTTGCTGGGGCTCGCCCGTCACCTTCAGTAGAAGGGCAATGCTGTATTGCAGTTCCGGGTTGTCAGGGTGGCGCTGCTCCAGTTGCTGGTATAAGTCGAGCAGTTCCTGCTGTTGTTCCGGCGGCAGGTTTCCGGCCATCGCGGCAAGGCTGTCAAAATCCGCGTCGCCGCCCAGATCCATGATCTTTTCCATGTGGCCCAGGGCGGTCTCCAGTTCGTTCTTCTTCACGGCCTGGATGGCGGAGATACGATGTGCCTGCATGTTGTCCGGGGCTACCTCCAGCCACAGCGCCGCCAGTTTCTGCTGCGCGTTATCGGCGTTCAGTGACTGGGCAATGCGCATGGTCCGCTCAATCACGCCCAGATCGCGGGATTGCTGTGCCGCCTTCATGTAATTGACAAGGGTGACGTCGAATCGGCCCCGTTGGGCGGCTATCTCGCCGGAAAGCAGCAGGTACAGTTCTTCCGGTTCGAAATCGGCGTAACGGATGTCCGCTGACGGTTCCGCGGATGATGCAGTGGCGTCATCAGGCGACGAGGTGGATTGCGATTCCTGGTTGTCCTGGAGAAAAGCGCAGCCGGACAGGGAAAGCCCAAGCAGGCAGGTACCAAGCAGTAATGCAGACTTATGCATGCAACATCCCATGATCTGTGTACGATGCACCTGATCGGCCGGAGAAGGGTCTGGCGGCGGTCTCAGATGTGGCGTAGTGCGACAAGGCTCTATGATGGCACAAGCGCTTGATATTGCCCAACCTGTCAGCAGTTGCCGATATCACGATGGTTATGGGTGGCGACACTGGCTCCCGATCGTTAAAATGGCGGTATCGAACCGTCGTCAAAGATAAGGCAGTCTAACCCCGATATGGCACTGGTCACCCTCGGAATCAATCATCGTACCGCACCGGTAGAGTTGCGTGAGCGCGTCGCGTTCACGCCCGAGCGTATGGCCGAGGCGTTTGCCGAACTGCGTGCCACCTCCGGCGCCAGCGAGGCGGCGATCCTGTCTACCTGCAACCGCACCGAACTGTATCTGGCCGGAGATGACGACTGTGCCCCGGCGGTATTGCGATGGCTGGCGGGGTTTCATGACATGGAGGCGGCAGACCTGGAAGACGTGCTCTACGTACACCGGGACTCAGACGCCGTGCGCCACATCATGCGGGTTGCGTCGGGACTGGACTCCATGGTGCTTGGAGAGCCGCAAATTCTCGGCCAGCTCAAGGACGCCTATGCCCTCGCTCGCGAGCATGAGGCGAGCGGTGCATTCCTGTCCCGTCTGTTCGAACATACGTTCTCCGTCGCCAAGCGGGTGCGCACGCAGACTGCCATTGGCGAAAACCCGGTGTCGGTGGCCTACGCTGCGGTCAGCATGGCGCATCACATCTTTGCGGATATGTCCCGCAATCGGGCCTTGCTGATTGGCGCCGGCAAAACCATTGAGCTGGTCGCGAGGCATCTGGCCGACGCTGGCGTGAAAAATTTCCTGGTTGCCAATCGTACCCTGGAACGTGCCCAGGCGCTGGCGGACTCCCGTGGCGGGCAGGGCATTATGCTCTCCGACATTCCAGAACACCTGGCAAACGTGGACATCATCATTTCCTCCACTGCCAGCCCGTTGCCTATCCTTGGCAAGGGCGCCGTGGAGCGTGCGCTTAAAAAGCGCAAGCATCGCCCCTATTTCATGGTGGATATCGCCGTTCCCAGGGATATCGAACCCGAGGTGGGTTCCCTGGCTGATGTCTATCTCTATACCGTTGACGACTTGCGGCAGGTTATCGAGGAGAACGTTCGTTCCCGAGAGGGCGCCGCGCGGGAAGCCGAGAACATGGTTGCTGATGGCGTACAGCAGTTCCTGAGCCAGCTACGGGCCCTGGATGCTGTCTCCACCCTCAAGCAGTTCCGTCAGCGGGCCGAAGCCCTGAGAGACGGGGAGACCGAAAAGGCCATCCGCGCCCTGCGTAATGGCGCAGACCCCGAAACCGTGATGCGAAGCATGGCCCGGGGGTTGACCAACAAATTACTGCACGAGCCGTCCATCCAGGTCCGCAAGGCCACCACGGAGGGCAGAACCGAAGTCACTCAATGGCTCAGAGAGCTGCATCAGCTTGATGTGCTGGATGCCGACGCGCCCATCACCCCGGAAAAACTATGAAGTCATCGATTCAGTCCCGCCTCGAGCAGCTTGTTGACCGGTTCGAGGAAGTCAGCGCGTTGCTGAGCGATCAGGGTACTATTGCCAACCAGGATAAATTCCGCGACCTGTCCCGGGAATTTGCCGAGATTGAACCCATCGTTCACTGCTTCCAGGCATGGCAGAAATCCCGTGACGATGTTAAGGAAGCCACTGAACTGGCCCGCGACGGTGATGCCGACATGCGAGCCATGGCGGAAGAGGAGTTGGGCCTGGCGGAACAGAAGAGCGAGGAACTGGACGAAGAGCTCCAGCGCCTGATGCTGCCCAAGGACCCCAACGATGGCAAGAACGTATTCCTGGAGGTTCGTGCCGGCACCGGGGGCGATGAGGCGGCGATTTTCGCCGGTGACCTGTTCAAGATGTACATGCGTTATGCCGAACGCCAGCGTTGGCAGGTTGAGGTTATCAGCGCCAATGAGGGTGAGCATGGCGGCTACAAGGAAATCATTGCCCGCATTGCTGGTAGTGCGGTCTATGGGGCACTGAAGTTTGAATCCGGTGCCCACCGGGTACAGCGGGTGCCGGAGACCGAATCCCAGGGCCGAATTCACACCTCCGCCTGCACGGTAGCGGTGATGCCGGAGGCGGATGAAACCGAGGCCGTTGAAATCAACAAGTCCGACCTGCGGGTGGATACCTTCCGAGCTTCTGGCGCCGGCGGTCAGCACGTCAACAAGACTGATTCGGCGATTCGTATTACCCATATTCCCACGGGCATTGTTGTGGAGTGTCAGGAAGAACGCTCCCAGCACAAGAATCGGGCCAAAGCGATGAGTTTCCTGGCATCGCGCCTCCAGAATGAGGAAATTGAACGCCAGCAGAAAACCATGGCGGCCACCCGCAAGAGCCTGGTGGGCAGTGGCGATCGCTCAGAGCGAATCCGCACCTATAACTTCCCCCAGGGGCGGGTGACCGACCACCGCATCAACCTGACGCTGTACAAGCTGGATGAGGTTATCTCCGGTGATCTTGATGCCGTCATCATGCCTTTGCAGCAGGAACACCAGGCCGATCTGTTGGCCTCCCTGGCTGATGATTGACAAACCCCTGGCCTGTGAGGCGTTGCTGACAGAAGCTGCCGGGCTTATTGGCGGTGATTCTCCGCGCCTCGATGCTGAGCTACTGCTGGGTTATGTGACGGGTTGGTCCCGAACCACTTTCCGGGCCTGGCCCGAGCGTGAGGTGGACGTGGCCCTGGTCGACCGCTTCAGAACCCTTGTGGAACGACGCTGTGAAGGTCACCCGATTGCACACCTGTTGGGTGAACAGGAATTCTGGTCACTCCCGCTGAAGGTCAATCCATCCACACTGATTCCCCGCCCGGATACTGAATGCCTGGTGGAGGCAGCGCTGGCGCTGGATTTACCGAGAAATGCCAATGTGCTGGATCTTGGTACCGGCACGGGTGCCATCGCACTGGCTTTGGCCAGCGAGCAACCCGGCTGGCGGGTTTCCGCCTGCGACGCCGTCCGGAAAGCTGTGGCTCTCGCAACCGACAACGCCGACCGATTGGGCCTGCCGGTGACGGTGCGACAAAGCAACTGGTTCGAGGACTTACCATCAGTTGCTTTTGATCTCATCGTTTCCAATCCACCGTACATCGCAGGAAATGATGTCCACCTGGGAGAGGGCGATGTGCGCTTCGAACCGGCGTCGGCCCTGGTGGCCGGCGATGACGGCCTCGACGATATCCGGCGGATAGCCGCCGAAGCCCCCGCTTGGCTCTCGCTTGGGGGCTGGTTGATACTGGAACACGGCTATGAACAGGGAGCGGCTGTGCGGCAGCTTTTTACCGATGCGGGATTCACCTGTGTGGAAACCCGCCAGGACTACGGCCGGCGTGACCGCTTCACCCTTGGGAGAAAACAAGATGCTGAACGATGAGGAACTGCTGCGCTACAGTCGCCAGATCCTGATGCCCCGGTTTGATATCGCAGGCCAGGCCAAGCTCAAGTCCGCGAGAGTGCTGGTGGTCGGTGCTGGCGGTTTGGGTTGCCCAGTAGCCCTCTACCTCGGGGCCGCCGGGATTGGGCACATGACGCTGGTCGACGACGACCAGATCGAGATCGCCAATCTGCAGCGCCAGATCGCATTCGAACAGTCCGACCTGGGTGAATCCAAAGCCGAACATCTGGCTGACCGCGTTAGGCGCATAAACCCCGATGTGTCGGTGACAACCCTTACTGAACGCCTGGAAGGCGATGAACTTCAGCGGCAGGTAAACTCGGCGACCCTGGTGGTCGACTGCACCGACAACTTCAATACCCGCTTCGCCCTCAACCGCGCGTGTGTTGCTGCCCGCGTCCCACTGGTATCTGGCGCAGCCATTCGTGGGGAAGGGCAACTGTCGGTTTATGACGTCCGCGATGACAGCAGTCCCTGCTATCACTGCCTTTACCCGGAGCAGGGCAACGAAGACCTCACCTGTTCAGAAGCCGGTGTTATCGGCCCCCTCGTTGGTATGATAGGCGCTTCCCAAGCCATGGAAGCCGTAAAAGTCATCACCGGCGTGGGCAAACCGTTGATAGGCCGTCTGCTCATTCTGGATGCCTGGCAAATGGAATGGCGGGAAATGAAACTCGCCAGAGATCCAGGTTGTCCTGTCTGCAAAAGCAGAGAGTCAGAATAAGGCCGTTAGGCTGGGGCGTCGGAACCAGCGGGCAGGCTCTGCCAAAACACGCTGTGAATACGTCCCTGTACGCTCGGCTCCGCCATCCATGGCTCCGCACGGTTTTGGCAGAGCCTGCCCGCCGGTTCCCCCTAGTTCTTCAGGGCCTGAAACTTTGAAATTGCCTCTTTCCTGCTTTCTTTCAGGTCAACGATAGGTCGTGGATACCCACCGGGAATCACACCACCGACCCAGGGTTGGTGAATCCGCTTATTGTCCAGCTTTGCGATCTCGGGAACGTATTTGCGGATGAATTCGCCATCCGAATCAAACCGCTCACTCTGAGTGGCCGGATTAAACACCCGGAAATACGGCGCCGCATCAGTGCCCGTAGACGCACTCCATTGCCAGCCGCCGTTATTGGAGGCCAGGAAGCCGTCCACCAGTTTTGACATGAAATAGGCCTCACCCAGTCGCCAGTCGATAAACAGATTCTTGGTGAGGAACATGGCCGTGATCATGCGCAGCCGGTTGTGCATCCAGCCGGTCTGGTTCAGTTGGCGCATGGCGGCGTCGACAACGGGGATACCGGTGTTGCCGGCTTTCCAGGCTTCAAAATTCTCGCCGGGTGTATTCCATTGCAGGGCCTCGGTCTCCGGTTTGAACGCCCGGTGCATACTAATCCTGGGGTAGTGGTAAAGGATATTGATGTAGAAATCCCGCCAGGCAATTTCGTTGGTCCAGGTGGCCAGGCCTTCCTGGTTGCCTCCCATACCTTGCTGCTGGCGGGCGGCAATCAGGCACTGTTTGCCGGAAAGCACCCCGTTGGCCAGGTAAGGGGAGAGCAGGCTGGTACCATCTACGGATGGCAGGTCGCGCAGATCCTTGTAGTCCCCGCCGTGGTCGTCGAGGAACTGTTCCAGTTGCCGGTGGGCGGCGTCCTCGCCGGTTTCAACAAGCCGGGGTGGTGGATTATCGAAGCATTTTGGCAGGCCTTCATAATAAAGAGGCTTAACAGGCTCGCCGACGGGCTTGGGAACAGGAAAGAGGGTTGGCTGCGCCTCATCAATCCAGCTTCGCCACCGACGGGAAAACGGGGTGAAGACTGAATAGGGCTCACCCTGTTGAGTGAGGATGGTGCCAACAGGCGCTACTGTCTGGTCCCGGTATTTATTCACCGCCACGCCGATATCATCAAGGGTGTGTTTTACGGTCTTGTCGCGACGCCTTTCGTTAACTCCGTATTCCTCATTGAAATGCACATGCCGGATACTCTCGCGCCGGCAGAATTTTTCCAGTTTTTCAACGCTGTCGGCGAAGGTGGTTGCGGTGATGAATGATAGGGATATGCCCAATTTCGCCAGTTCTTCCGACAGCGCATTGGCGTGGTCCAGCACAAATTGAACCCGCGCCGGAGACCAATCATGCTCCTGCCACTGGGCCGGGGTTACGATAAAACAGGCCTGCACCGGCTGTTGTTGCTTGCAGGCTGCCGTAAGGGCCGCGTTGTCGGCAACGCGCAGGTCGTTTCGAAACCAGACGAGCTGAGTCATTGAGCTTCCTGAGATTGATGGCGGATCGACAGTTACGGATGGATATTCGCTGGAACGTGCTGATTGGATTATAGTTAATGGAAGAATTTATGGACAAAGGGCCGGAATGACGACGAGTCTGGACACGCAACGAACGATGCAGGATGGCCACTGGGCAACGCCCTACACATTGGAGCCCGGGCAGACGCAATACCACGAGCTCAGCCACACCCGAATCTGGATAACCCTGCTGGATCAGGAATGGCTGATTCGCTACCAGCGTATGCCCGAAGACGACAATCAGGAACGTTGGCAGCAAAAGGTAACCCACACACTACCCGATGCGGATCTGGAGGTTCAGCGATTCGTACGACCGGACGATGGCAGTCAGGTTTGTTACCTGCCGGCGATGTCCAGTCTTGCCACGGTGATACGTCCCTATCAGCCGCTGACCATCCCTGCGGAGAGTGAGTGCACCATTTACGTGGGCACCCTCCTGTGGATGCGAATCCAGGCTGGAAGCAAAGGCACGCACCTGATGGAACTGCCGCTGGCAGATCCGTCGTTGACCTGGGTGGGAAGAACCACGATGGAAGGCGAGCTGTGCTATTCCGCCGCCACGTTTGCGCGCCTGGTGCTCGAGGCTGTGCCTAAACGTCCCTGGCGGGCGATTACACCGGTGCGGATTGTCAACGAACGACAGGCACCGCTGCTGTTGGAGCGGTTTAACCTGCCAACGCCGCTGCTATCTCTGCATCGCAATGACAAGGGGCAACTCTGGACGCCACGCGTGACCGTGACCTGCGAAACCGATATGAATTCAGCACGCCTGAAGATTGATCAGTCGCTTATTGCTGCTGCCGGCCAGTGCGAACTTATTTCTCCGGCGCGGGAGCAAACCGCCCGTGGTGGGTTGGTACGAGCCTACGACCGTATATTTGGCTGATGTTTCCGGCCAATTGTCGACATCGAACCCGTAAACGGAGTTACCTCTTTGATTGAGCAGTTTGAAAGCAGCCTGATGCAGTTTTTTGGTGCCATTGCCTGGGGCAAGTGGATCAGCACACTGTTCCTGTTTATTCTGGGCATTGTGCTTGCGTCGTTTGCGGCCCGTGGTGTCACCCGCTTCATGCAGGACCGTGCGTCGCGGCATCACACGGTGATGTTTAGACGGCTGGTTTTCTACATCGTGCTGGCCATATTCTTCGTTGCCGCGTTGCGCGAAGCTGGCTTCTCTCTCGACGTGGTGCTGGGCGCCGCCGGTATACTGACGGTTGCTATTGGCTTCGCATCCCAGACGTCCGCCTCCAACATGATCAGCGGCCTGTTCCTGTTGGTTGAGAAGCCTTTTGAGATTGGTAACTTTATTGAAGTGGAAAACACCATTGGCGAGGTGGTTTCCATTGATATGCTGAGTGTGAAGTTGCGCACGCCGGACAACCTGTATGTGCGTATTCCCAATGAAACCCTGATCAAGACCCGCGTGGTCAATCGCTCACGCTTTCCCATCCGTCGTATGGACCTGACGGTGGGCATCGCCTACGCGGAGGATGTGGAGCGCGTTGAAAAACTGCTTCTTGCGCTGGCGAGACAGAACAGTGTGAGTCTGGAAGAGCCGAAGGCGTTTGTACTGGTCACTGGGTTTGGTCCATCCTCAGTGGACCTGCAATTCTCTTTCTGGGTACCCAGCAACAAAGTGTTGGAGGGGCGTAGCCAGATGATGGTGGCCATCAAGAAAACGCTTGATGAGGAGGGTGTTGAAATACCTTTCCCCCATACGAGCATTTATGCCGGAAGCCATTCCGAGCCCTTCCGGGTGGAGCTGCTTCGGCCGGAAACCACAACCAACAAGGGAGGCCCGGATGCCGACCAGAATGGATGATGCCTCGAAAGCCGGCCCGGTGCCGGACACAGACGGAAAACTGGCATTGGGCTGGCGCGAATGGATTGCCTTGCCGGAGTTCGACATTTCCCGGATCAAGGCAAAAGTGGACACTGGTGCCCGCACTTCATGCCTGCACACGTTTCGAACGGAACCATACACAGAGAGTGGTCAGCGTCGTGTCCGCTTCTGGGTCCACCCCGTTCAGAACGATTTGCATCATGTGGTCGAGTGCGATGCGGCGGTGTTGGATGAACGCAATGTCTCGGACTCTGGTGGCCATAAAGAACTGCGCCTGGTGATCGAGACTCGGCTGGTGCTTGGCGACATCGAGTGGCCCATCGAAATGACATTGACCAATCGTGACTCCATGCGTTTCCGTATGCTGCTTGGTCGAACCGCAATGGCCGGGCGCGCCATTGTCCTCCCTGAATGTTCCTATCTTGCCGGTGAGCCGGCCCTAAGGACAAGATAATGAAGATTGCGATTCTGTCGCGTAACCGTCATCTCTACTCAACACGTCGGCTGATAGAGGAAGGTATCAACCGGGGCCATGAAGTGAAGGTGATCGACTGCCTGCACTGCTCCATGAACATCACGTCCGCCGACCCTCGCATTCACTACCACGAGGAAGTTCTGGAAGATTTTGATGTGGTGGTCCCCCGTATTGGCGCGTCTGTGACCTTCTACGGGACGGCCGTATTGCGGCAATTCGAGATGATGGGCGTTTTCCCCGTCAATGAGTCCGTAGCCATTACCCGCTCACGGGACAAGCTGCGCTCATTGCAGTTGTTGGCCCGTAAGGGCGTTGGCATGCCGGTGACCGGCTTCGCCAATAAGCCGGACAACGTGCCGGAACTGCTGCAGATGGTGGGCGGTGCTCCCGTCGTTATTAAATTGCTGCAGGGCACCCAGGGCATTGGCGTGGTGCTGGCCGAAACCCGCAAAGCGGCGGAAAGCGTCATTGAGGCTTTCATGGGCCTGAAAGCGGACATCCTCGTGCAGGAATTCATCAAGGAAGCCGGTGGCGCCGATATCCGCTGTTTCGTGATTGGTGACAAGGTGATTGCGGCGATGAAGCGCCAGGGTGGGGAAGGCGAGTTCCGTTCCAACCTGCATCGGGGCGGTACAGCCTCACTGGTGAGGATAACCCCCGAGGAGCGCAGAACGGCCATCACGGCGGCAAAGTCCATGGGCCTGAACGTGGCCGGTGTGGATCTGCTGCGTTCCAGCCGCGGGCCCCTGGTTATGGAAGTGAACTCCTCACCGGGCCTGGAAGGTATTGAAAATGCCACCAGCAAGAACGTGGCCGGCATGATCATCAACTGGACCGAGAAAAACCAGAAGCCCTGGAAAACCCGCACCAAGGGGAGAGGCTGATATGGCTGCTCGGGCGCCGTTTGTTATCGCCGGTCACGAGGTCAAGGCCGGCACTCGACAGACTGTTGAGATTCCGGTTGCCAAACTATATACCCACACGCCACTGCATATTCCCGTTGAAGTGGTTCATGGGCGTCGAAGCGGGCCGGTACTGATGGTTTGCGGAGCGATACACGGGGATGAAATCAACGGTGTCGAGATTGTGCGCAGGGTGCTGACCAACTCCGCCCTGCGGCATTTGCGGGGGACGTTAGTGGCGGTTCCCATCGTGAATATTTTCGGGTTTGTCCAGCGCACCCGTTACCTTCCGGACCGCCGGGATTTGAACCGTTGCTTCCCGGGCAGCGAAACCGGCTCCCTCGGTGGTCGCATTGCCTACCTGTTGCGCACGCAGATCATGGAGAATGTCTCCCACATTATTGACCTGCATACGGGCGCCATACACCGGTTCAATTTGCCGCAGATTCGCGCGGAGCTCAAAAACCCGGAAACCATCCGTATGGCTGAGGCCTTTGGTGCGCCCATTATCATCAACGCCAGCCTGCGGGAGGGCAGCCTTCGCGCCTACGCTGATTCCCAGGATATTCCGGTGGTCACCTTCGAGGGCGGGGAGGCCCTGCGATTTGACGATGTGGTGATTTCCAGCGGCGTGAAAGGGGTCATCCGGGTGATGCGGGAACTGGAGATGATTCCCGCCAAGAAAGGCCCCAAGGCCCCGAGGAAACGCTCGGAAACGGCGGCAAACTCGCAGTGGGTGCGAACGGACACCGATGGCATCATGCGCCCGGTTGCCAGTCTTGGCCAGAAAGTCCGTAAAGGTCAGAGACTGGCCATGGTAGCCGACCCGTTCGGCGAGTCGGAAACCGCAGTGACATCACCCTGTTCCGGCATTGTTATTTGTGTGAATAACCTGCCGCTGGTAAACGAGGGCGAGGCGATCTACCACATTGCCCGATTTGACGAACTCAGCGAGGCGGAGAAGGCAATGGACTATTTCCGCAGTAGCTATGAAGGAGATGTGGGCGACGACGTGGTGCCCGTCCATCCCTGGGACGACCGGCAGAAATAGAAACGAGGTTGGACATGATCTGGGATCAGACCTTTATCGAACTGAAGCCCCAACCCAGGGGCTTTCACCTGGTAACCAATGAAATCCTGGCCCAGGCGCCGGCCCTGCAGAACTGCCAGGTGGGGCTTTTACACCTGTTTATCCAACACACGTCCGCCTCCCTGGCCATTAACGAGAACGCCGACCCGGACGTGCGCGGCGATCTGGAGCGCCATTTCAATGTGATTGTGCCCGAGAATGCGCCCCACTATGAGCACACCATGGAAGGCCCGGACGACATGCCGGCTCATATAAAAAGTGTTCTGGTCGGCCCCTCACTGACCATTCCCGTGAACGACGGACACCTTGCCCTGGGCACCTGGCAGGGGATCTATCTGTGCGAACACCGGGACCGGGCCGGCGGTAGGCGGGTCGTAGCAACTTTGCAGGGACGGTGGTAACCGCTTGCTGTCACATAAGAAAGTGGCTGGGTGTTCGCCCTTGTAAACCATGCATCACGGGCGTCTTTCTCTGTAGGCACCCCGAACGGGAACTCAAAGTATGCAAATACTCGACCCTGAAATCGTCGCCGAAAACCTGCCCTGGAATGCGCTCGTCGGCCAGTTGGAACGTGCTTTTGCTGGCGGCATCGTAACACCACCTCGCCACCATCATGCCGTCGAGCGTCAGGATGGGGAGGCTACGATGCTGCTGATGCCGGCCTGGGAGGATCAGGGCGAACAGCCGGGCTATCTTGGGGTGAAGATGGTGAACGTTTTCCCCCAGAACGCGAATCGCGGCATGCCCGCGATCAGCGGCGTTTACCTGCTGAGCGATGGCGCCACGGGCCAGCCCCTGGCCTGTATCGATGGTAGTGAACTGACCCGCCGGCGCACTGCCGCGGCCTCCGCCCTGGCAGCCCGCTACCTGGCCCGCGAAGATGCCGAGACCCTGGTTGTCGTGGGCACTGGCAAGCTGGCGCCAATGTTGATTGAAGCCCATGCGTCGGTGCGGCCGATTCGCCGGGTCGTGGTGTATGGTCGCAACCTGAGGAAAGCTGAGGATCTGGCCCGGTCGTACTCGGGTTACCGTAAAGGGCAGGCGGCATTTGAGTCCGTTACCGCTACCGACAACCTGGCCTCTGTGGTTCCAGAGGCGGACATCGTCAGTGCGGCGACGCTCTCAACCCAGCCCTTGATTCAGGGTGAATGGTTGAAACCCGGAACGCATCTGGATCTGGTTGGGGCATTCCGAAAAAATATGCGGGAGACCGACAGCGAATGCGTTGCTCGTTCCGATGTCTTTGTTGACTCCTATGCCGGCGCTAAAGGCGAAGCGGGAGATCTGCACTTTGCTGTGAACGATGGCTTTTTTGCCATGGACAGGATTCAGGCGGAGTTGTCTGAACTGGCAAGTGGCACCCATGCTGGCCGCAACGGTGATGATGCCATTACCCTGTTCAAATCCGTGGGTGTTTCGCTGGAAGATCTGGCTGCGGCGATCCTGGTTTGGGAGAACTATTCGAGTTCCAGTAGACAGGGTAAAGCCTGATGACACGGTATGTGTCGTGAAATATGGGTGGATCTCCACCCATTGCCTTCCTGGAAATGGGTGGAATGTTACCCGCTACTGCTTGATCTGCCACGGCTTTATTTTTGAAATATCTGTAATATCAATTGGTTGCCGTATCTGGCCTGCTAGTTGCTCATGTACGTTGCTGTAAGTGTCCAACCGGAACCTGCTGGGCTCCGTTCTAGCACCCAACAAACACAACGAAACGGGAGCATTCTCTATGAAAACCCAATCCGTCATTGCCATGGCATTTGTCTCAACGTTTGCCGCCGCCAGTCCCGCCATTGCTCAGGACCGGTCTGATTGGCCGGATAACTTCACGGTCGGTACCGCAAGTCAGGGGGGAACCTACTTTGCGTATGGGTCCGGATGGGCAAACTTTGTCGCCGAGAACCTGGGCGTATCCGGTGGTGCTGAAATTACCGGTGGCCCGATGCAGAACATGGCGCTGGTTCATACGGGCGATCTGAAGTTCGGGCTGACCACCATGGGGCCGGCGCAGGAGTCCATCGACGGTAACAGCCCGCTGGCGCCGGGCATGAAAATGGACAATGTGTGCGCGATGTTTCCCATGTATGAAACGCCGTTTTCCGTCACCGCACTTTCCAGTTCCGGCATTACGTCTATCTCTGATATTCCCGATGGCGCCACCATCGGATTCGGGCCGGCCGGCTCCACATCCGACACCTATTTCCCCCGCATCATGGAAACCCTGGGCGTCAATTTTGAACGCCGCAACGGTAGCTGGTCTGACTTGGGCGGGCAGTTGCAGGATGGTCTGATTGACGTGGTGGCCTTTGCCGCCGGTATTCCTATCCCGGCCGTCAGCCAGTTGGAAGTGCAGACCGATGTGACCATCATCGGCATGACGGATGAAGAGGCCAAGAAGGTGACTGCGAATTTCCCGGTATCGGAATTCACCATTCCAGCCAGCACCTACCAGTCCCTGAGTGAGCCGTCCCGCGTGGTCTCCATGTGGAACTTCGCCATGGTCAACTGCGACATGCCGGAGAGCTTTGTGTATGAAATTACCAAGCTGACCATGGAGAACAACGACAAGATGGTGTCCATCCACAAGGCCGCCAAAAACTCCGTTCCGGAAAACTACACGAAGAACAACGTTTTGCCCTGGCATCCCGGCGCAGCTCGTTGGTTCAACGAAAACGGCTACACGATCGAAGACAGCAAGATCAATCAGTAACCATCGTGTGTACTGGAGGGCCACGGCGGTGGCCCTCCAGAGCAAAGCCGGCGAACCGCCGGCCCCGTTTTCCCGTGAGCAGGGTTTATCATGACTGACAAACAACACCCCGAAGAACACCCGGTGAACGACATTGGCGATGACCATGTCCTGGCCCACGATGTCGATGAAGAGCCGGTCGAGGCCAATCGCCGCCTGTTTGAAGGCGGAATGCTGAAATTCGTGACGTTACTGGCCATCGCCTACTCGTCGTTTCATCTTTACAGCTTGAACATTGCGCCGCTGGAAACCTGGTCGTTCCGGATTGTCCACATTGCAGGTGCCCTGGTGTTGGGCTTCATCCTGTTTGCCGGTGCCCGTTTTGTCTCCGCCGAAGAAGGTCCCGCACGCCATCGCTGGACAACCTGGATCGGTGCCGTGGCGATGGTGCCGGCCCTATACGCGCTGTACCAGACATTTTCGTTCCACCAGATGATTCTGGGTGGCACGCTAAGAATTCCTGTTGACCTCGAAACCTGGCATTTCGGCTGGCCGCTGTTGGCCGCCAGTGCGGTCGGTATCGTGATGAGCTGGTTTCACCAGCGTGAGCGTTCGCGCTTCAGTGTGCCGGATCTGGTGCTGATTGTGTGTTCGGTGGCGGTCGCCGCCTATTTTCTGGTGGTTTATAACACCTCCATGCGCATGTCCACGGGCACCTCGTTTGCGCCGGTCGGCATTTCATTCGCAGCCATTGCCGGCACGGCCCTGATCATGGAGCTGACTCGCCGGGTGGCAGGTCTGGCCCTTGTTATAATCGGGCTGGTCTTCCTGGTGTATGTCTTCCTGGGGCCCTATCTGCCCGGCTTCCTGGGGTATCCGGGCCTTTCGGCCCAGCGCTTTTTCAGCCAGGTGTATACCGACGCTGGTATCCTCGGCCCGACCACCGCCGTGTCGTCGACCTATATCATCCTGTTTATCGTCTTCGCCGCCTTCCTGCAGGCGTCAAAAGTGGGCGATTATTTCGTGAACTTCGCCTTCGCCGCGGCGGGCCGCACCCGGGGTGGCCCGGCCAAGGTGTCGATTTTTGCCTCCGGCCTGATGGGTATGATCAACGGCACCAGCGCTGGCAACGTGGTTTCCACCGGCTCCCTGACCATTCCGCTGATGAAAAAGGTGGGTTACAGCAAACAGTCGGCAGGTGCCGTGGAAGCGGCGGCCTCTACCGGTGGGCAAATCATGCCACCGATTATGGGGGCGGGCGCCTTCATCATGGCTGAGATCACCGGCATTCCTTATACCGAAATTGCTATTGCGGCGATCATCCCGGCCATCCTTTATTTCGCCTCTGTCTATTTCATGGTGGACTTCGAGGCGGCGAAGACTGGCATGCGTGGCATGCGTGAGGATGAGCTGCCCAGGCTCAAGACCATGGTGAAGCAGTGCTACCTGTTTGTACCCATTATCATTCTGATTGTGGCGCTTTTCATGGGCTACTCAGTGATCCGGGCCGGTACGCTTGCCACCGTGTCTGCCGCCGTTGTCAGTTGGTTCTCGCCCAACAAAATGGGCATACGGAAGATCCTTGAGGCGCTGGAAATTGCGTCGTACATGGCCATCCAGATCATTGTGGTATGTGCGGCGGCCGGTGTGATTGTGGGCGTCATTTCCCTGACCGGTGTTGGAGCGCGGTTCTCCGTGTTGCTGTTGGACGTGGCCGAGGCCAGCCAATTGCTGGCGCTGATCTTCGCCATGTTCATCTCTATCCTGTTGGGTATGGGCATGCCAACCACAGCCGCATACGCGGTTGCCGCGTCGGTGGTCGCCCCGGGCCTGGTTCAGTTGGGCATCGAGCCGCTTACCGCGCATTTCTTCGTGTTCTATTTTGCGGTGGTGTCGGCCATTACCCCGCCGGTTGCACTGGCCTCCTATGCGGCTGCCGGGATTTCGGGCGCCAATGCGATGGAGACCTCCGTGGCCTCGTTCCGAATTGGTATTGCAGCGTTCATCGTGCCATTCATGTTTTTCTACAACGGCGCACTGCTGATGGATGCCGGCTGGTTTGATATCGCCCGCGCACTGATCACCGCTCTGTTCGGAGTGTATATGCTGTCCGGTGGTGTGCTGGGCTGGTTTGCACGGGCCTCCGCCGGTGTGATCACCCGTCTTCTGCTGATCGGCGCGGCGTTGCTGATGATCGAAGGCGGTTTATGGACAGACCTCAGCGGTATTGCTCTGGCGGTGGTTGCGTTCCTGGCGCAGCGTCAGAGCAAACTGCGCCCGGCGAGCACCTGAACGGCAGCGGCTGGAGTGCCCGGGCCAGGGCGGCCGAGTTGAAACTCGATTGCCCTGGCCCGGACAGGGCTATACTCTAGCGGCTTTCAACGGTTTTTCAGGAACCGGAGTGTATGTCCTACCGGATTATCGCGTTTCTTGTTTTTCTGGTGACTCTGGCCTTCTCATGGATGTTGGGTGGCTGGTATGGCTACCGGCAGGTTGAACAGGAGAGCGTGGAAGAGTCGTTTCGCTATCGCCAGCTTGTGGCCAATGAGCTTAACCGGTATGTGCCCATCCCCGAGTTGATGGCCGAGCATCCGTTGTTGGCAGAAGCCCTGGCATCACCGGGTGACCCAGCTACACTTCTGCGGGCCAACGACCAGATGCAGCGAATGGCGACCATCGTCGGCAGTTCGGATGTCTATCTTATGGATGCCTCCGGCACCACCATTGCGGCCAACAACTATCTGCGCAGGGACAGCTTCGTAGGCCGCAACTTTGATTTCAGGCCCTATTTCCAGGACGCCATGGCGAGCGGGGATTCCGCCATCTATTTTGCCCTGGGAACCACCTCCGATGTCCGCGGGCTGTATTTCTCCCATCCGGTCCGTGACGACAGCGGCGAGATTCTGGGTGTTATCGCCATGAAAGTGCTGGTGCATGAACTGGAATCACAGTGGCGTCGCCCCGCCTCATTGAGGGATTCGGAAATGGTCGTGCTGGACGACGCTGGTATCAGTTTTTTGTCCAGCAAGAGCGGGTGGCTGTACCGGAACTTTACCGGTGACAACGCCGGCGCTCCCAGTAAGCAGTCTCGCCAGCGTTACCCTGACCGTGAGCTTTCGCCGATTGACTTCGACAGCCTGGGATCACCCTGGGGGCTTTCCGACAGGGCAGGAACAATGCGTATCCACAACGATGGAGAAAGCCGCGAATACCTCAGGGTGCTTACACCCCTGCCACGACTGGACTGGACGCTTCAGGTGATGGTCAGTACCCGCACTGTGCTCTGGAGTCGGCTCGGGTTTGCGGCGGTGGGCGTGGCGATTTTCGTGGTCGGCTTGCTCGCCTCGCTGTATTTGCGGGAACGTTATCGGCGGGAGGCTGAACTGGCACACAGGGGAGAGCAACTTGAGCGCAGTGTCGCCACCAGAACGGCGGAGCTTGAGCGCTCCAACCAGCAACTTCTGGATGAAATCCGCGAGCGGGAGAAAACCCGCGATGAACTCCGGGAAACCCAGCACGAGTTGATCCAGGCAGCCAAGCTTGCCGTGCTTGGTCAGATGTCTGCGGGCCTGAACCATGAAATTAACCAGCCGCTCACGGCGATTCAGACCTATGCCCGCAACAGTCGTCGGTTCCTTGAGAAAGGGGCGACGGAGACGGTGGATGCCAACCTTTCAGAGATCATCACCCTGTGTGACAAAATGGCGGAGCTTACCCGCCAGTTCAAGGTGTTTGCCCGCAAATCGGAAGGGCCACCGGCACTGGTTGATTTGCGGCAATCGGTCGACGGTGCCCTAAAGATAATGGCGGCGCAGGAGAGCCGATCCGATATCTCCATTCAATGGCACCGCCCGGAACAACCGGTACAGTGCCATGGAGACCTGATCCGGATCGAACAGGTTATGGTGAACCTGGTGGCGAACGCCATTCAGGCAGTCGAAAGCAGCGAACGGCCGGAGATCACCATTGATGTGGAAGAAGATGACGGGCATTGGTATTGCCTTGTGCGGGATAATGGTTCCGGCCTGCCGGGCAGTACGGAGCGGATCTTCGAGCCTTTTTTCACCACCAAATCGGTGAAGCAGGGGCTCGGGCTGGGCCTTTCGATATCCCGGCAGATCGTGGACGCGCTGGGCGGCAGCCTGACGGGGCGTAACCGGAGCGACGGACCGGGCGCGGAGTTCGTATTGACACTCAGAAAGCGGGAGGCCACCGAATGACAGACGCATCGGTAATTTTTGTGGACGATGACCCGCACATCCGCCAGGCCATCGCGCAAACCCTTACCCTGGAAGACCTTTCCATTGCGTGTTTCGAGGATGCGCGGTCTGGTCTTGAGAGCATCTCACAGGACTATGAGGGCGTCGTGCTATGTGATTACAACATGCCGGGAATGGATGGCCTGGAAATGCTCGACAGGATTCGCGCCATGGATGAGACCATCCCGGTGATCATCCTGACCGGGCAGGGCGATATCAGCACGGCCGTCACCGCCATGCAGCAGGGCGCCTATGATTTCATCGAAAAGCCCTTTGATCACGACGAGCTCCTGGAGCTGCTTCGCCATGCATTGGAAAAGCGCCACCTCGCGCTGGAGAACCGGCGGCTGAAGGCCCAGCTGAAGCATCTGGCCCGGCCAGGCCCCCGAATCCTGGGGGAGTCAGCCGGTATGCAGAAAGTGATGGCGACCATCGACCCGGTACTGGATATCTCCGCCAATATCCTGTTGCACGGTGAGACCGGTTCGGGGAAGGATGCCTTGGCCCGCTATATCCACGAGAACAGCCCCCGAAGCGCTCACAACTTCGTTGCTATCAACTGTGGTGCCGTGCCCGAGAATCTGATCGAGAGCGAGCTTTTCGGCCACGAAGCCGGTGCCTTTACCGGTGCGGAAAAACGCCGCATCGGAAAAATCGAGTACGCGCACAAGGGCACTCTGTTCCTGGATGAGCTGGAAAGCATGCCCATGGCCCTGCAGGTAAAGCTGTTGAGGGTGCTCGAAGAACAGCGTGTGGAGCGCCTGGGCAGCAACCAGGTGCAGAATGTGGATGTTCGCATTATCGCCGCCACCAAGGCTGACCTGAAGCAGCTCAGTGACGAAGGCGAGTTCCGTGCTGACCTGTATTACCGGCTGAACGTGGTGAAGCTGGATATTCCGCCACTGCGCGAACGCAAGGACGACATCCCCGTCCTGTTTCACCATTTTGTGCTGATTGCGGCAGCCCGTTACGACCGGGAAAGCATCCCGCTGGATGCCAGCCAGGCCGCGCGTCTGATGCAGCATAGCTGGCCGGGGAATGTGCGGGAGTTAAGGAACCTGGCCGAGCGCTACGTTCTGCTGGGGCCAGCGGCGTTGGACGAAAACGATTCCTCCGTCACCGACAATGTGTCCGGGCGCCAGACTCTGTCCGAGATGATGGACGACTTTGAACGTTCAGCCGTCGTCAGTGCGCTCAATGCCTGCCATGGCAGCATTAAGGACACCATGGTCCAGCTAGGCATTGCCCGCAAGACGCTGTACGACAAAATGAAGAAGTACGGGCTGGACAAGTCGCAGTTCCGGGATTGACCCTAAAGGCAGGGGGTCAGACGCGATACCGCCGTTCCGGTCGACCGACGCTGCCGTAGGTAACTTCCGCGGTTAACTCCCCCCGGCCAACGAGGAATTCCAGGTAGCGTCGCGCCGTCGTTCGTGACGCGCCCATGGCCTGGCCGACTTCCTCGGCACTCCACTGGCCGGATGAAACCACCTCGCGAATTTTATCCAATGTGATGCTATCGATGCCCTTGGGCAGTCTGTCTGTAGGCGCGGGCTGACTGGCTTCGCTTGACCCTCTGGGCAGCAGGGCATCGACTTCTTTCTGGGCGATTTGCACCAGGCCAGACAGTTGCCGCAAGTGGTCGCGGTAACGGTTGACGGCTTCCTCAAGGCGTTCGAAAACCAGGGGCTTGAGGATGTAGTCGAAAACGCCTCCGCGAAGGGCGCTCCTGAGAGACTCCACTTCTTTGGCGGCGGTGATGAGGATCACATCGCTGCTGCTGTCCCTGGCCCGGAGTTCGCGCAGCAGGTCCAGCCCGTTGCCATCGGGAAAGTAGATGTCCAGCAGGATCAGGTGTGGTGCCAGAACGTCGATGAGGTCGCGGGCATCCCCGAGGCTGTGGGCAATGCCGCAAAGCTCGACATTCTGGAGTCGCTCAACAAACCGCCGCTGTATTTCGGCGATCTTCCGGTCGTCCTCAACAATCAGGATTCGAATGGTGGTCAATGGCTGTCACTCCCCTGACTGGTTTTCGGAAGGTAAAGGGTAAATCGCGAGCCCCCACCCGGTAGGGTCTCCACGGTGATGGAGCCGCCCCAGCGATTCAGAAACTGACGCACCAGGTGCAGGCCATAACCGTGTTCTTCAGCGCCCGCCTTGGTGGTTACGCCTTTCTCGAAGATCTTCTGTTGAGATTCTTCCGGGATACCGGGCCCCTGGTCTTCAACCTCAAAGATCAGTTCATGCCCCAAGTCTGTCATGGATAGCTGAACCCGTCCTCCTTCGCCCGTTTGATGAAGGGTCGCCTCGAGGGCGTTGTCGATGAGGTTGCCGAGGACACTCACCAACTGATCCCGCGGCATGTCGGCGGGTATGTCCACCATGCGGCTTTCGGCATCGATCTGTAAGCCCAGCCCCATCTCCCGGGCGCGATTGTACTTGCCCATAAGGCAACCGGCGATAACCGGATCGGGGACGGCTTCCAGAAGCAGGTGAATCAGTGCCTGATGGTCGCTGACTTCGCTGCCGATCAGATTCAACGCGTCGTCATAGGCTTCAATCTGGATCAGGCCCGCGATGGTGTGGAGCTTATTCGAGTATTCGTGAGTCTGGCTTCGCAAGGTATCGGCGTATTGTTGTATGCGAGTCAGTTGCCGGCTGACCTGATCCACCTCGTCCTTCAGCCTGAAACTGGCCACAACACCGGTAATCTCTGCGCCCTGGCGAACAGGTAACCGGTTGACGATCATCTGCCGGTTTCTCAGCCAGACCTCGCGGTCGAAGTCCGGCGTGCCGGATTCTAGTACCGACAGCAGGTCACTTTCGGGCAGAACATCGAGAATGGGGCGGCCTGACAGCGGCGTGTCGGGGTCGATACTCAGGGTTTCCAGGGCGGTGCGGTTGAAGGTCGTGATCACACCGTCGCGGTTGATGGCGATGATGCCCTCCCGAACGGACTGCAAGGTGGCGTCCCGCTCCTGGAACAGGCGTGCGATTTCTTCAGGTTCCAGGCCGAAAATGGCGCGCTTGAAGCGCCCGGCGATTACCATCGCGATGAGTATGCTGACCAGCAGGGTAAGGCCAACCACGGTATACAGTACGAAGCTGTAGCGTTTGATGGTGGCATCCACCTGGTCAACTCCGTATCCCACGGAGACAATGCCGATGATCTCGCCAGTTTCTGGCTCGATCACCGGGGCCTTGCCACGCATGGATTCGCCGAGGCTGCCCGTGGCCCTTGCCACATAGGCCTTGCCATCAACCAGGGCACGCCGGCCCAGGTCACCATCATCGTCGGCCATGGAGTGGCCAATGCGATCAGGGGAGGGGTGTGCCAGACGTATGCCCTGGTGGTCACCAATGACGATGAACAAAGCTTCGTTGGTGCGGGTCAGTCGATTTGCCAGCCGGTTCAGCCCTTCAATATCACGCTCGCGTACTCCCTCGATCACCGAGGGGGCTGCCGCGACGGTCTTCGACACCATGAGAGCCCGTTGTCCGATTTCATCAAACAGGGAGTTGCTGAGGTAATAGCCGGCGAACACGCCTATGAGGATCGTCTGCGCTGCGCTGACGAATCCGAGCGTGAGGATCATTCGGGTTTTCAGTTTGGTTTTTCGGAACACAATATCACTAAAGCGCGGTTTGTTATCATTATAGAATACGACAAGGCTAAAACACTCATCGTGCGATTACCCGTAAATTTAATGACCATAACGTCCTGTTACGATGATTTGCTCGAATTGGCGGGTTCAAGCGGGGTAGTGGTAAACATGCTGGTTCACAAGAGAGCCGCCTGTTCGGCCAGTCAATAGCTTCACTGAAAATCGGCGCAGATTCCCCGGATTTGTGGCTGCATACATTGACTATGGGCCTCAAAGTCCGGAGTTATAACTGAATCTGGTG
>NZ_DFMB01000044.1:0-9076 GCF_002375325.1 Marinobacter sp. UBA3604 | reverse complement strand
CACAGATTTATTTACAGGCTCGGGTAAAAAGCAACATCTGACCAATGAATCGCCCCTACGTTACCCTTTCGACCCACGATGATTCCCGGTCGCTCAACGAGAGCTTCGTTGTGGAAACCAACGACTCCGCTGGAGCCGTAGACAGGCACAGAGCCCTCAGCACGATCCTCATTTTTGAGAGCTTTTCCATACTGAAGACTCAATATGTCACTGAGCTTCTTGATTGACCAATCAACCGGAAGTCCCTTCTCAAACTCCTCCTCCTGCCACCCCGGAAACCGGAACCGCACAAACCACTCACGGTAGATTTCCTCGGCCATATTTTCCAGCAGGGCGATGCGGCGTTTGTTATTTTCGATCAGATCGTCGTAGGCAAAGAGCAATCCCACGATCTTATTCTGAATATCAATCGGCGGAACCGGGACGTTAATCAGTTTAACAATGTCCTGATTCAAGGAGGCCATGGTCGCCCCGAATGCGCACACGGCCATCATCCAGTCCTGATGGGCCTGCGTTCGGAAGAAATAAGAAATGAATTTAGGGTTCACCCTGGATGAGTTGAATCTCAATCTCAGACAGTCAGAACCCTGATACCAGCCTTCCTGTGCTCCAGTGATTAACCCATGCCTTTCTACAGCCCCTTTTCGACCGAACACAATGTCATTTTGCATCAACCTATGTGTGGGCAACTTCTCCGCAACCCGGTCATCAATGAACTCCAAACTCTCTGTACGGATATCCCCAAAACCGACATTTCGAACATTGATTACCGGATACCCATGATCAGAGTAATCACTGGCTTTTAGCTGAGTACCAAAAGGGCCGGTCTGAATTTCAGCCTCACCAGATTTGATCAATTCGCCTATTTTGACTATTGGGAAATCAATCATTTGCTCTCAACCAGCGCAGATATGTTCTTTCTGATTAAAGAGGCGAGAACCTCTGCCTCGGAATCCAATGATGTAAGTTCATCATTCAAGTCTTCAATTCCTGTCAGAAACTCCTCCTCAGTCTTCCCATCCTCCTCAATCACAACCCCCACATATCGCCCGGGATTCAGGGAATAATCCTGCTCTTTTACTTCCTCCGGGGTGGCCAGCTTGCACAGCCCCGTCACATCCTCGTACTCAGCTTTCGGGAAACGCTCCTGCAGCCAGTGGATATGCTGGTAGTAGGCCTCTGCACTGCGAACCTCCTTGTGCAGTTCCTCCAGCGCTTCTTTCAGGCGGCGGGCGTTGCGATCGGTGGTGGTGCGTTTGCCGGCTTGTCTGGCTTCTTCGGCTCTGGCTTTTTCATGCTGGCGCACAACTTTGTCCAGTTGTTTCAGGCCGGTGTGCAGCTGTTGGAAAAAAGGATCGAATTTCGCTCTCAGTTCGTGCTGAGTGCGGTTGGCGGTTTCGATGGCCTCCGGGGTGGTCAGGTGCAGGTCAGCGGCTTCACGGTATTCATCGCTGGCCTGCTGCAGGGCTTTCAGGCCTTGCCACTGGCTGACCAGCTCGCCCACGGTCTGCTTGCCCTGGGTGTCGTCCAGCACGTCCAGTAGCTGCTCGCTGACCGGCTCCACCTTTTCCCGGTTGGCCACCAGTTGCTCCATGCCCTTGCGGAAGTAGCTGTCCACCAGCCGGATAAACTCAGCCCGTTTGCCCTTATGCAGCTTGCTGATGATGGCGATGTTCTGGACCTGCTCTTCGCTGAACTCGCGGTGGGCCCGGTCGATCTGGGTGAAAATGTTGCGGGCATCGATGAACAGGATGCGGTCGTCCTGCTTGTTCTTGTCGAAAAACCAGAGGGTAGCCGGCAGGGTGACCGTGTAGAACATGTTGGATGGCAGGGTGAGCATGCCGTAGATCAGGTTGTTCTCGATCAGGGTCTGGCGAATGTCCGCCTCGCTGTGGCGGGCATCGGAAGCGGAGTTGGCCATGACCAGTGCCGCCCGACCACTGTCCGGGGTGTTGTCCTTCAGGGAGGTGGCGAACAGGTTAATCCAGAGATAATTGGCGTTGGGAACGGTTTCCTTTCCCTGCTCGCTGGCTTTGGCCTTGGTTTTTTTGCGAGGCAGGCCGTAGGTATTGAAGCGGGGATCATTCTCAACCGTCGCCAGCGGCACATCGTCCACGTTAAAGGGCGGATTCGCCATCACAAAATCGAACTGACCCACGTCTTCAAACGGCTTTTCACTGTAGCTATTGGCCTGCCGCACATCCCCGCGAAGACCATTCACCGCCAGGTTCATTTTTGCCAGCTTTACAGTGTCGAGGGTTTTCTCCTGGCCGTAAACGTACAGCTCGTCTTTGTGATGCGCCTCGCCCAGCTCGTCCAGTTTTCTTCGGTGGGCTTCCACAAATTGCTGTGACTGAACAAACATCCCCGCCGATCCGCATGCCGGGTCATATACCGTGCCGTGGTGAGGCTCGATGATTTCTACCATCAACTTGACTACCGAGGTAGGCGTGAAGAATTCGCCGCCTTTCTGGCCTTCGCTCAGAGCGAACTTGCCCAGGAAGAACTCGTAGATTTTGCCGAAAATATCGCCGCTGGCATCGGCCGGGATATTGGAGAAATTCTTCAACAGTTCCGGCAGCAGGGTGTTGCTGGTTCGGGTAAGGGCAACGTACTCATCCTTGGGAAGAATGCCGTCCAGCTCGGGCTTGTATTCCTCGACGGCTTCCATCGCCTGCTTGATCTTTTTGGCCAGCTCCTCCTGCTCCGGTAATTCGAGCAGATGTTTATAGCGGGCGTGGTCCGGCAGGTAGAAGCCGCATTTCTGAATAGCGATTTCGGAGATCGGCTTTTCCCGGCGGGTACCTTTGAGTTTCGTGAATTCTTTTGTGATTTGCGTTTCGGCATTCTTGTATTTGTTGTCGGCAAATTTCAGGAAGATCAACCCAAGCACAGGCGTGGCGTATTCGCTGGACTTGAGATCGGAGTTGGCCCGCAGGTTATCGGCGGCGGACCAGAGGTCGTCTTCAAGCTGTTTGAGCTGTTCGGCATTCATGATGAAGTGGCATCTCCAGAAACAACCAGTACACAAAATGTGGAGGAGACTCTAAACAACAATGCGCTACAGGGCCATAGCAAACTGGCAAATCGAAAGGTACCCTTGGCGTGTTCAGATCGATTCGCGGCAGAAGACTCACACCCAGGCTCGCCCAGAATGACCATTCCAGTAAATAGCGCCATTCAACTTGGCAACCTGATGTGCGCCGTGACCGAAGAGGTTCTCTGGACGCCCGCCCGCCAATGGGTTCGCGATCAACTGCCCGCCAGCACCCTGCTATGCCGCGTCGGCTCGGGCCAGGCCACCTACCATCGTTTTGATCCACACCTGAAGCAGCACCAGATCACCTACGGTAAACGCATGATTATGGACAAACACCAGCCCGATGCGGTTGGTGGCTGGCTGTCCGGGCGGGAGATCCGCCAGAGAGAGTATTTCGGAGGGACAGTCACCACATTGAATCTGCTGGCGCACACCTGTTGCCACGAGTTTGCGCATCTGCTCCAGCATGTGTCGGGCCAGCGTTATCGCGGCTCCGTCCACAATCAGCACTTCTACCGGATCCTGGACGAACTCCACACCAGTGGGGGCGCTGAGGCTGCCAGGCATCATCTCGCCGTTCAGGCTGAGGAGGCGGGGCTTGCGGTGCCTGACGAGCCTATTCCGGAGCCGGACTCCCGTCAGCTCAAAGCCAACTGGGCGGTAGGAGATGCCGTGGAATTTGGTGCCGGTAAACGAGAACTGGAAGGTCGGATTATCCGGGTAAACCGGAAAACCTGCACCGTGGAGGGCACAGGGCGCTACCGTGGCTTGCGATACCGGGTCCCCCTGGTTCTGTTACGCGCTCTTGCGGACTGATACCGCAAGCAGGTCGCGCAACTCCGGAATGCAGGACCCGCAATTGGTGCCGCACTTCAGGCTATGACCCAGGGCTTCTATCGACTGCGCCCCTTCAGCAATGGCACCGGCTATCTGGTTTTCCCCAACCTGAAAACAGCTACAGATCATGGCGCCCGGATCTTCCACGTCGACGTCCCGTGCAGCCAACAGCGCCCGACGACTGGAATCGCAGAGTTCTGTTTCGGCAAAACAGCCATCCAGCCAACTGGCCTCCGGTATCAACGCAGGATCGCTGTCGACCATCAACACCGCTTCCAGTTGCCCGTTGACCAGCCGGGCAGCGCGAAACCGCCCCTGCGCCGCATCGGCCATTACAAGATGCGCTTTTCCGCCCAGCCACTCGGTCATCGCCGTGGGCCAGTCAATGGGTTGGCGCCCGGCAAGCCACCAACTATCGCAATGATGCAATGGCACCTGGCACCAGTAGTCGGCCTGCCAGCGCCGCGGCCGATTGCGCCTGACCAGCAATCGTGCATGCCAACGGGCGCGGAATGGCGTAATGTCGGCTCGACCGTGTTTGGCCTCCGGCTGGCCCGAAACAGGGTCTGTCACTGACTCGGTAAGCAGTGTTGCAACCCCACTGGACGCAAACTGTCGATTCCAGTGGATGGGTATAAATACCTCGCCACGACGCTGTTCGGGGCTCTTTCGGACTCGCCCCACGTAACCGCCGTCACCGAGGCTCAACCGCGCCAGATGCCCCTCCTTCAGCTGGTGCGCAACCATGTCGTCGGGATGCACGTCCACATAGGGCTCTGAGCGGTGAGTCAGTAGCCGTGGGGTGTTGGCGGTTCGGGTCATGGTGTGCCACTGGTCCCGTATACGGCCGGTATTGACCACCATGGGGTAGTCGTCACTGGTTTGTTGGGCGGGCAATCGGGTGTTGATGGCGACAAAGCGGGCACGCTGGTTGTCGGTGACAAAACGGCCATCGGAAAACAGTCGTGTCGAGCCTTCAGTCTCCACTCCAGCGCCCTCCATAACTGGCCATTGCACCGGGATCAGCGCTTCATAGCCGGCATCTGAAAGGTTAGCCAGCCCGGCAAGGTTAAACAGGCGCTCACCGTTGTTCTCATGGGCGGACAGGGCTGCGTGTTCGCGAAAGATATCCGCTGGCCGCTTATAGTTAAATGCCTCGCCGAACCCCAGTTTTCCGGCCACGGAACTCATGATCCACCAGTCCGGTTTTACTTCCGCGGGCAGGGGTAGGAAGCAACGCTGCCGCGAAATACGGCGTTCCGAATTGGTGACTGTGCCATCCTTTTCCCCCCAGCCAGCGGCGGGTAGGAGGATGTCCGCGAGGTCCGTGGTATCGGTGTGGGCGACGCAGTCTGAAACAATCACGGTGGGACAACGCGCCAAGGCCTCCCGAACCCGGGCCGAATCCGGCAGACTGACCGCCGGGTTGGTTCCCATGATCCAGATCACCCGGATATCACCACGGTGAACCGCCTCAAACATGTCCACCGCCTTCAGGCCCGGACCATCGGCCACCGCACCGGTACCCCAGAAATCCGCCACTCGTGATCGGGCTCCCGGGCTGTCGTAATCCATGTGAGCGGCCAGGGTATTGGCCAGCCCGCCCACTTCCCGTCCACCCATGGCATTGGGCTGGCCGGTCAGGGAGAAGGGCCCCGCTCCGGGCTTACCCACCCGGCCTGTTGCCAGGTGACTGTTAATAATCGCATTGCCTTTGTCGGTGCCGGCAATCGACTGGTTTATGCCCTGGGAAAAACCGGTAACCGTTCGCGGCGTCTTTGCAAACCAGGCATAGAAGGTTTCGACATCCTCCGGCGCAAGATCACACTGCTCTGCGACCGATTCGACGCTTGGGGCCGCCGCCCGTGCACTTGCCAATGCGTTATCGAAACCCTGGCAGTGCGCATCAATGTAGGCCTGATCCAGGCCACCGTGATCGGCGAGCCAACTCAGCAAACCGTTGAACAATACCGTATCCGTACCTGGCCGCAACGCCAGGTGAAGGTCCGCCAGTTCACTGGTGGCGGTGCGGCGTGGATCAATAACAACCACTCGACGCCCATCCCGCGCACTGGCCTTCATACGCTGGTAAAGCACCGGATGCGCCCACGCGGCGTTACTGCCAGCCAGAACCAGCAGGTCCGCCAGCTCCAGGTCCTCATAGCAACCCGGAACCACGTCCGCCCCAAAGGCCCGTTTGTGAGCAGCCACAGCCGACGACATGCAAAGCCGGGAGTTGGTATCCACATGAGGTGTGCGAATGAACCCTTTGGCCAGCTTGTTGGCGACGTAGTAGTCCTCGGTCAGCAACTGGCCCGACAGGTAAAAGGCCACCGACTGTGGGCCGTGAGTCTTGACGCTGTCCTGTATCGCATGCGCCACCTCGTCCAGCGCCTGCTCCCATTCGCTGCGGCGACCCCTGACAATCGGGAACAGCAACCGTCCGTCTTCCTGGCCGGTGGTTTCGTGAAGGCTGGCACCTTTCACACACAGGCGCCCCTTGTTCGCAGGGTGGTCTTTGTCCCCGGCCACCGGTGTGCCGCCGTCGGAATAGGCCATCACGCCACAGCCTACCCCGCAATAGGGGCAGGTGGTATGAACCGGGTCCGGGCCAGTAGTGTTGAGTAAGTCCACGGTGTCTCCTGAGTGTTACACGCACAAAAAAGCCCGCAATGTCCGGAACTCCCTGAACAGGCAGGAACCGGGCATGCGGGCTTCGTTGCCAGCATTCAGTACCGGGATCAAGTAACCCCGGGCCTGGCAGTTTATGGTTGGCGTGTCAGCTTTCGCTACAAACGTTTCCCAAAGCCCGTGCAAATCCAGGGCCACTCCCGGAGAAAACCGGCCAGCAGGTGTTTCAGCAAACTCTGGGACCGCTCAATACTCCCGTGCCAGGAGTCATAACAGTGCAAAACGCTCAAAAACGCCCAATCAGAGCGCACAGTTAACGAATAAAAATATTTGCCCATGACCTTGAGAAACGGCTATTCCCCTGCTCGCAAGGCACTTCCCGTGACCCTGGCAAATTTATTGCAACGACACTGATGGAACCGTTTTGCTGACAGCGTTAAAGAGAAAGGCATCCAATGCCTGTACATCGAGGAAACCATCATGAATTCGCCAGAACCCCTTCGCATCCTTCTGATCGACAAGGACCCCGAACGGGCAAGCCAGGTTTGCCAGGCGCTCAGACATGAGGGCCATGAAGTCATTCGCCAGCGCCCGGATGCTACCGGCCTGACCGCAGCGGTTGCCCGCGACCAGCCGGACATGGTGATCATTGATATGGACTCGCCCGACCGGGATACCCTGGAGAACATGAGCACCCTCAACACTCACGCACCCCGGCCCATCGTTTTCTTCGCCGACCAGCCCGGTGATCGCGCCACCATCCATGCCGCAGTGAAGGCGGGGGTCAGCGCCTACGTTGTCGACGGCATACAGCCGGACCGGGTTCGCTCGATCATTGACTCAGCCGTAGCGCAGTTCGAATCCTTTCAGGCATTGAGAGCAGAGCTGGAGGAAACCCGCTCGGCACTGGAAGACCGCAAGGTTATTGAGAAAGCCAAAGGGCTGATCATGCGACATGAAAACTGCGACGAGGAAACGGCCTATCGTATGCTGCGCAGCTCTGCCATGGAGCACAGCGAACGCCTGGCGGTGATGGCGGGGCGCGTTATCAAGCTGTTGGAACGACATAGCCAGGGCTCGGCCGGTGCCATCCAGAAAGCATCCTGATCAACGCTGTTAGGGAGCATCCATGGTTCGTCCAACCCCGCTTCACAAGCATCCCGGATTCAATGTCCGCCTCGGCTTTGTGCCGCTGCTCGATAGCGCACCATTGATTGTTGCGCGGGAGCTGGGGCTGTTTGATGCCGAAGGGTTGGACGTGGAACTGGTGCGTGAAGGCTCCTGGGCATCATTGCGCGACAAGGTCAGTTTTGGCCTGCTGGACGGCGGCCACATGCTGGCGCCGATGCCGCTGAGTATGTCCCTGGCGACCGACCGCCCCAAAGTGCCCGTTGTGGTCGGCATGGTGCTGAGCCGCAACGGCAACGGGATTACCCTCAGCGCTCGGCTGCATCACGAACTGACCCATTCAGCCACGGATCTGGAGAACCCCATTGCCACCGCTCGCGCGCTGATACGCGTGGCCAGGGGCAGAGGCGAGCCAATACGATTGGCCTCCGTGGCGCCCTGGTCCAGCCATGACCTTCAGCTCCGGGACTGGCTGGCCTCTGCCGGATCAGACGCGGAACAGCACGTGCAGATCATCCCCGTATCCCCGATACAGATGGTGGACGCGTTTCGGTCAAATACCATCGAAGGCTGCTGCGTCGGTGAGCCTTGGAACAGCTTGCTGGAGTACGAGAAGCTGGGGCATATTCTCCATTCCGGCCACCAGATCTGGCAGAACGCCCCTGAAAAGGTTCTGGGTATGCGCGCCGACTGGACGGAGCAGCACGACGTGATGCACCGGCACCTGTTGCGGGCACTGCTTGCAGCCTGTCAGTGGCTGGATAACCCTCACAACCATCGCCTGCTACGGGACATCCTGGCCAGGCCCGAGTATCTGGGTGAACAGATCAACGTGCTGGATAACCACCCGTACAGTCTGTTCCATCCGCGATTGCATCAACACTTTTTTCGCCACTCCGCCAACTTCCCCTGGCTGTCACAAGCCCATTGGCTGGCAACCCGCCTGACGCTCCGGGGTCAACTCGGCCCGGTGGACGGCGCCATGGTTCGTCAGGTCGTCAGGCCGGATCTGTTCCGCAACGCCGCAGCTTCCATGGGCATTGACGCACCGGTTATCGACAGCAAGACCGAGGGCCGGCACCAACTCCCCTTTACCCTGTCGGGGCGCTACGGCCCCGTGGATGTTGCCAGCGACCGCCTGTTGGGAGAGCACCTCCACGACTGGCTGGCCGATAACCCCATGGCTACGCCCAATAAAGAAGCGTCACGCACTAAAACAGCCACGAAATCCCGCCCTCAATAACACTCATTTTTGTGCTCATTCATTATTATTTATAAATATCAATAATTTAAAAACATGGCACGCAGACTGCTTTGTCAACATAGACGATCTTGCATTCACTGCGCGGGTAAACGGCAGTGACGAAAACTGACAGAACATCAGGCATTGAGGCCTGCATCCCGGAAACGGGGGGCAGGCTTTTTTTTGGTTCATCGCGG
>NZ_DFMB01000002.1:0-89347 GCF_002375325.1 Marinobacter sp. UBA3604 | reverse complement strand
GGCGCTACGCGCCATGCCTGGCGCACCAACGAAAATACACAGCATGCGCTGTGCTATGTCGACCTTGATCAATTCAAAGTGGCGAACGACACGTCCGGCCACGATGCTGGCGACCAGCTCCTGCGCCAGGTAGCGAACATCATCGCCAACAATCTGCGTGAAGCCGACACCCTCGCGCGGCTGGGCGGCGATGAGTTTGGCATCATTCTGCAGAACTGCGACCTCAATACGGCCGGTCAGGTGGCTGAAAAGGTACGCGCGGCACTCGATCACCTCGTGTTTACCTGGCAGGAAACCAGCCACACCATCAGCTGCAGCATTGGTGTGGTGCCGATTAACAATGAGAGTTCGGGCATCAGCGCCCTCATGAAGGCTGCAGATATCGCCTGTTATGCCGCCAAAGACAGTGGCCGGAACCGTGTTTCCGTCATGTCGCTGGACGACGAACATATGGCATCCCAGCAAGGACAGATGGAGTGGCACAACCGTATCCAGACCGCTCTTCAGGAAAACCTGCTCTTCCTGGAGTGTCAGTTGATCACCCCCACCAACCGGCAAAACAATGGGTTGCGATATGAGGTTCTGGTCCGCATGCGATCGGCCGGCGGCTCGGTGGTGCCTCCCAGCGCCTTTCTGCCTCCGGCAGAGCGTTATGGCATGGCCGCCAGAATCGACCGTTGGGTTATCGAGAATGTCCTCCAAAACCTATCTCAGGTACCGGAACACCTGGAGGCACTGGAGGCATGCCACATCAACCTGTCGGGACGGTCGTTTGACCAGGCGGATTTTGCAGACTTCGTAGTGGACCTGTTCGGCCACTATCAGGTTCCGCCTGACAAGATCTGTTTTGAAATCACCGAAACAGCCGCCGTCCATAACCTATTGGAAATACAGTCCTTTATGAAACGACTGAGCCTGATGGGCTGCAGCTTTGCACTGGATGATTTCGGTTCGGGCCTGTCATCCTTTGGCTACCTGCGCCGGTTACCAGTGAACTGCCTGAAAATCGATGGCATGTTCGTGCGCGACATCGAGACCGATAAAACGGACTTTGCAATGGTCAGAGCGATTCACGATATCGGCCGTACCATGAATATGATCACTGTGGCGGAATACGTGGAGTCAGAGCAAGCAAGGGTGCTGCTCGACCAGATCGGCGTGGATCTTGTCCAGGGTTTTGGGATACACAAACCCTGCCCGCTGCAGGACATCCTGGCCATGGATCCCAGCCGGCTCTCGAAACAGATTGCGCGCCCCGGGGGGCATTCAGAATAAGCGCTCCCGATACCACCCGAGAGATTAACTGGCTCGACGAAACAGTACGTAATTCCCCAGGATGGCCAACAACGCACCCAGTACGGCGGTTGTTGTCCATTCAAACCCCTCCAGCCAGGTCGACACACTCAGGGCGACGACCGGAAAAAGCACTGTCGCGTACCCCGCCCTATCTGCTCCCAGGGTCTGAATCACCGTAATGTAGCAGTAGAACGCAATGATGGAACCGGGTACCGCCAGGAAAACCGTTGCGCCCCAGAAGGTCGCGGAGGTTGGCACCACCCACTCCACGCCCTGCAACAGGCACCAGACGCCGAGGATCACCGCGCCGTAAACCATGGCCCAGGCGTTCGCCACCAACAAAGGGATTTGTGCCAGCCGAACCTTGATACTCACCAGGTTCCCCATGGAAAACCAGAAAGTGCCGGCAGCCGCAAACAGGATGCTGGCACCGGTGGCGTTACCAAGCTGCAAATCATGCCAGAACAGCAGCGCCACGCCTGTAATCCCTAACGCCACAGCGGGATACAGACGGGCGGTGGGCTTCAACCGCAACCATAGCCAGCCATTCAAGGCATTGAACAGCGCCGCCAGTGAAAACACCACCGCCAGCAAACCACTGGTCATGGACTCGGCAGCACGGTATATGAGCAGGAAGTTCACGCTGTACAGCGTCAGCCCCTGCAAAAAAAGCCACCCATGCTGCTTGAGCGTCAACGTCTGCAGGCGCCCAAGCAATGCAAGCACTACCAGGGCTACACCGGAAGCCATCAAAAAGCGATAGAACACCGAAACATCCACCGGTGCAGACTCAACCTGTAGGCGAATAGCCGTCCAGGTCAGGCCCCATATCAACACCGTCAGTCCATAGTGCACAGAAATCGGCATAGCAGTATTTCCCTTTAATAAGTGACGCAGCGGTGGATCAAGTGGCCAAGCTTATGGCAGTGCGAGGGAGAAAGCCTGTCAGATCCTGACCACCTTACCTGCGACTTTCACTACATTGCCAAAATGTAAAGAAGAGGATTCCAGCATGCCATGCTGGCTCCCCAATCAATACCATGCCGCACTCGATAAATACGTAACTATCAACGTGGAGTGTGTTCATGAAAGGAAAATTCGGGCTGTTAATGGCCCTGCTCGTGACGGCAGGCTGTGCGACCGCCACTGAAGAACTGCGGATCTACACAGAACAATATCCTCCGTACAACATGACCACCAATGGTCAGCCATTTGCGCATTCGAAGGCAGATATTACCGGCCTTTGTACCGACGTTGTGAAAGCACTCCTCGGAAAGGCTGAGCTGGATTACAGCATCAAGCTTCGGGACCTCAGCTATGGGCTCAGCCGTGTCGAACGACATCCTGACCATGGCATTTATTGCGTGTCCAAAACAGACGATCGCGAGCCATTTTTTGACTGGGTGGGGCCGCTGTCCTCCATCAAGTGGACCTTATTCGCCAAGCCTGGCTCGCCCATTGAACTCGAGCGGCTGGAAGACGCCCGTCAGTATCGGATCGGCGGCTACAAAGGCGATGTGATGACGAACTACCTGGCGGACAAAGGCTTTGAAGTTTCGGCCATTAGCAACAATGGCCTGAACGCCCGGCGCCTGGCAGAAAATCAGATAGACCTATGGGTGGCTGACGGCCTTGCTGGCCCCTACCTGGCCGCTGATGCCTCCGATATAACGGGGCTTGAGCCCGTTCTGACCTTCCGTGAAACCCCGATGTATCTCGCCGTTCACAAAGAGACCTCCGCCGAGATTCTTCAGGCGCTCAACAGAGGTTACCAGGAGCTGGTTGAGTCCGGTGAAAAAGCGACCATCTCCCGTTCTTACGGATTCTGACTACTGATACAAAGTTGGTAATCCGCCTCCCGACCCGGTCATCAGCGCGGTAAGGAATCACGCTGATGACCGCCTCAAAAAACCCTAACGTTTTGTAATGTTTCTGGGATGGATAGACAAATATTCCACGACTAGTCTTGCGATAAGCATCGAAGGAAGTAGTGATGCCCGGGCCCCTGTTTCCCATCCTTTCAGGTGGCCCTCGCTGAAATCCGCCACAAGCGGATCTAACAACAAACTCCCAGGATTGGAGAAAACAAATGCATATCAGCACCGCAAGCCGCACCATGGCTTTAGGATCTCTTTTCTTTGCAATAACCGCACACGCCGCACCCGGCCAGAAATCCACCGCTGATTTACTCAATGATTTCTGGAGCCCGGATCGCATCAGCCCGTTCGAATGTCGCTTTGGCATTCTCAACAGCACCCCCTTCGGCCTGCCCCGATGTATGCAGGCAAGCAACATCCAATACCACCTGGACCGGTTATACGGCATTGCCGAGGCCAACGATGGCAATCGCGCTGCCGGCTTACCTGGATACCAGGCGACGGTCAATTACGTTAAAACCACACTGGAGAGTGCCGGCTATGACGTGACCATCCAGCAGTTTCCTTTCAATGCCTTCTACCCGACCGGGGATGGCATTCTGCAGGCCACGGCACCTACTCCGACCGACTATGTCTGGGAGGAGGACTTTACTTACCTGTCGCAGACCGAGCCGGGCGATGTGACAGGCATGGCCGTCGCCGTCGATGTTCAACTCGGCCCCGACAACACCTCCACCAGTGGTTGCGAACCTGAAGACTTTACCGACTTTCCGGCCGGTTCGGTCGCCGTCATCCAACGGGGAGCCTGCGCCTTCGGGCAGAAAGCAACCAACGCCGCCAATGCCGGCGCCACAGGTGTGGTTATTTTCAACCAGGGCAACACAGAAGACCGTAAAGGCCTGACCAACGCCACCCTGGGCGACGACTACGCTGGCGGCATTCCGGTTGTGTTCACCACCTACGACATTGGCGCTGGCTGGGTTGAGCAGCAGGACCTCCAGCTCAGAGTCGTGACCAACGTGGTGAGAGAGCAAACCGAAACGTCCAACGTGATTGCCGAAACTAATCGGGGTAACCCTGACAATGTCGTGATGACGGGCGCTCACCTGGATTCAGTGTTTGAAGGGGCTGGTATCAACGACAATGGCTCCGGCAGCGCTGCGTTAATTGAACTGGCGCTGCAAATGAAACGGGCTCACCCTCGTAATCAGGTCCGCTTTGCCTGGTGGGGTGCGGAAGAGGCCGGCCTGGTTGGCTCAACGTTCTACGTTAACAGCCTTTCCCAGGAAGAGAAGGACAAGATCAAGGTCTATCTGAACTACGACATGATTGGTTCGCCCAACTTCGGCAACTTTATCTACGATGGCGATGGTTCCGACTTCGATCTGGCAGGTCCTCCCGGGTCAGCCGCCACGGAGGCGCTGTTCGAGAAGTACTTCAATCTGCGTGAAATTGCCTCAGAGGGCACGCAAATCAGCTTCCGCTCAGACTACGCTCAGTTCTTCGAGGACGGCATAGCGTTTGGCGGGCTGTTTACCGGCGCTGAAGTGCTGAAAACCGAAGAGCAGGCCGCCAAATTCGGTGGCGAAGCCGGTGTCGCGTTCGACCCCTGTTACCACTCAGCCTGTGACGACATCACCAATGTTGACGAGCTCGCCCTTGAAATCAATGGCGATGCCGCAGCCTTCGTGACCAGTTGGTTGTCACTCTCAACCCGAGTGATTGACGAGGAAATCGCCGCAGCGGAAGAAGCGGAACCTGCGGCCGGTGCTCGCGCACTGCAGGCAGAGCCGCAACGCGACATTACCCATTGGGGTGACAAGTGGATCAAGTAACCCTTCTCGTTACATCATCCACTTAACGATGAGGGCCACTTTCAGGAGTGGCCCTTTTTTGTGGCCCGGGCGTCATTGCCCACGAATGGCATGAACCAGCCGGGCTAGCTGTTCTGCACATTGTTCCAGGTTTTTCTGTCCATCCCGCATGGCCTCATCAAGCGTCATCGGTTCTGGCACAATAGAGAACGCTGCGGCCAATCCCAGGTCATGAAGGGCCGTCAAGTCACTGCCCACTTTTCCACCCAGGCCAAGAACCGGCACTCCGTGCTTTCGGGCCAAAGCTGATACACCTGCTGGTGTCTTCCCTGCCGCACTCTGGCCATCAATCGCCCCTTCCGCCGTGATCACAAGATCCGCCGAACGCATCTGTGTCTCAAGCCCCACGGTCTCCATCACCAGCTCGATTCCGGACTTCAGGCTGGCGCCCAGAATACCCGCAACCATACCTCCAATCCCGCCTGCAGCACCGCTGCCCGGGAACGAACGTATGTCGTACCCGGACTTGCCCGCAATGTCCGCAAACCGGCTCAGGTTACGGTCCAGTTCGGCCACCTGTGCAGGAGTGGCCCCTTTCTGGGGGCCAAACACGGCTGCGGCGCCATCGGCGCCGTTCAGAGGGTTGCTGACATCACAGGCGACAACCAGGCGAGTGTTCTCCAGTGCTTTAACGGCGGGGGACACGTCGAGACTCGACAACAAAGCCAGGCCGGCGCCACCTGACGGAATCTCCTGACCATGGGAGTCCAGCAACCGGGCGCCAAGAGCCTGAAGAATGCCAGCTCCACCATCGGTTGTTGCGCTGCCACCCAGACACATCACCAGGGTGTCCGGTCTATGCTTCATGGCGGCCTTGATGAGCTCTCCCGTCCCCCGGCTGGTTGCCTTCATGGCATCCCTTCGGCCGGCAGGCACATGGTGCAACCCACTGCCTTCCGCCACTTCGACAACAGCAGTGCGGCCGTCGGCGACCAGACCATACTGCGCCGTTACTGGATCACCCAGTGGCCCTGTTACGTCAGCGCAATGCAGCGTCCCGTTTTGCGACTCAACCAGGGCCACCGTGGTTCCCTCACCGCCATCGGCGAGCGGAACCTGCACCACCTCATCCGTCGGCGCCCCCCGACTCCAACCGCGCGCAATCGCAGCCGCCACCTCCTTGGCAGGCAGACACTCCTTGAATGAGTCGGGCGCGATGAGGATCCGCATATTACAGTGCTACCAGTGAGGTCAGCCAAACCATCGAAATCGTGACCAGCCCCATAATCAGTGTTGCCGTGGTATGGGACTTATAGGCCGTAGCCACATCCATCTTGCTGAACTGGGAAACCACCCAGAAATAACTGTCGTTGGCGTGGGAAACCGTCATGGCGCCAGCACCGATGGCCATCACCGTCAACACGCGACCGAATTCCGAGTCCAGCCCCAGTTGCGTCATCAGGGGCGCCACAAGCGCCGACGTCGTGACCAGCGCAACGGTTGAAGAGCCCTGTGCGGATTTCAGCGCGGCAGCGACAAGGAACGGCATGATGACACCCAACCCGAGTGTCGAGAGCGTATCTCCAAGATAATCCCCCAATGCCGTTTCAGCCAGCACACTGCCAAAGGCCCCGCCCGCACCGGTGATCAGGATAATGGGAGCAGATACCTCCAGGCCCTTTTGCGTATGACGGGCGAATTCATCCAGCTTTTGCTTGCCCTGAATAAGCATCAACGCAAAGCCAAGGCCAATCATCAATGCGTTCAGAGGCTTACCAAGGAAATTCAGCGTCTCGTACAGAGCTCCCTCTCCGAGCGGAGCCGTCGGATAGCTCGCAACCGACCCCATACAAATCAATAGTATCGGGACAAAGATCGGTGCAAATGCAGCCCAGGGAGTCGGCAGCTCACCATAGTGCTCTCTGGCCTCCTCAAACGCCTCTTCTGCCAGCTCAAGCTCTGTGCTGCCCAGATTCCGGCTCCTGCTCGCCCAGAACAGGCCTGCCAGCGCGGCAATCAAAGCAAACACAAAGCCAACGGCAATAACCAGCCCCAGGTTGTCTTCCAGCCCCAGATTGCCGGCTGCCGCGATGGGGCCTGGCGTGGGTGGAACCAGAGTGTGGGTTGCAAACAGCCCTGTGGAAAGGGCCACCGTCATGGCTACCGGTGACACACTGAGCTTCCTCGCCATGGATCGTTTAAGGCTGTTCAGGATCACGAAACCCGAGTCGCAAAACACCGGGATGGACACGATAAAGCCAACCAGCGACATCGTCAGCGTCGGGAAACGCTGGCCCAGCAGTTTGACGATACTCTCCGCCATGACAATGGCTGCACCGGTGCGCTCAAGTATGACACCGATGATGGTGCCTAGAACGATCACCAAACCGATGTATCCCAGAATGCCGCCGAAACCCGACCTGATGGTACTCTCGATGGTGTCGATTGGCAGGCCAAAAGCAAATGCGGCCAGGAAAGAGGCCAGTAACAGGGTAATGAAGGGGTTCAGCTTGAGCTTGCTGGTGGCAAATACGATAAAGACGATCAATACCAGCAGAATCAGGACCAGATGCATTCATACTCTCCGTTCAGTATTGTTTTCTATGCGTAGGGGTCGGCATTCCTCGGCAGCTAGTTTAAAAGTTGACAGCACCCTGGTCGTTAGCGACGAGAACAATTTTTTTGCTAATTTAGTACATTAAATTGTGGACTTGAACAATTTTTCTAACGTGTTTCCAGGGCGAACTGGAGCACCAGCAAATCCCGGAGCACAAACGGAGACAGCCTGGTGAGCGCTTCGATTTTCTGCAGCCGATAACGCACCGTATTGGGGTGGATGCTTAGCTGGTCAGCACATCGCTTTATTTCGCCGTCACAATCAATGTACCGTGACAGCGTCTTGAGATAGAGTTCTCCCTGCCGATGCTCAACAAGGGGCTCAATCAGTGACTGCAATTCAGCTTGCTGCCAGTGTGGCGCAAGACTCTGCCAGAGCGCCGGAGTTCGAAGCTCTTCGTAGCGGAGAATGCTCGCTCCCGGTTTTCTCCTGCGCCCCACTTCCAGCGTCGCGGTAGCGGACTGATAACCGGCTACGAAGTTCCTGGTGAATGATTTTCCTGTCGCAAGAATGACGTCGTCTTTGCCACGGGCAGCCAAGGTTGCCAGCAGGTTTTTGAACTCAGACTGGCCTGGCCCGGTTTCCGCGAAAATCAGGAGCTGCCTTGGCGACAGGCGAACGGCAAGCGCTGCTCGATGATGCTGCTCGAGATAGGGTGCCAACGGCACAAGCACCTGCTCCACCGCAACCTGGGTTGTTGCTTCGAGTATCAGTCCTATCCTCGGACAATCAGCTTCAATACCCAACTGCTCGAACCAGATTTCCGGCACGGTTTTGCCTTCACACGCCGCCAGCAGCACGTCTTCAATCTGTCGGCGTCGATGCTGCCCTGCTTCCAGCAATGCCGCCTGCTCGAGCATTAGCTCAGCGGTAATACGAACCAGATCCGCGTACTGGGAGACCTCTTCAGGCGCACCGGATATACCAACAACAGCCGCCATCTCCCCGCCAACGGTGACGGGCAGATTTACACCCGGACGGGTTCCCGAGTACGCGCCGGAGCGAGAGTCATCAATGATCAGTGGATGCCCACTGCTGGCGACAAGCTTCGCAGCTTCATGGTGATCACCGACCCGGCGAGGCTCGCCGGACGCGATAATAATACCGTCCGGCGTCATCACGTTGACGGACCAACCAATCGCTTGCATTGTGCGGTCGACAATTCGTTGCGCAGTTTGTTCGTCCAGAGTCAGCACGTGTTTTCGGGGCCCATGGCAGGTTCAGAGAAGCGTTCCAAAGGTATTGTGCCGTAGAGAACCCTTCCGCTCCTAATAGTGACCGGCCAAGTAGCGCACGCCGCCAAAAATGGTGACATTATGCCGTTGGTTACCGCCTCGGACTCAGCGGGCGCCACCACGGTTGCCAATCCCGCTGCGGGACTGTTAGCGCCAGGAGAGACCACGACGGCAATCGTCAATACCAACAACGCCACAGCCAACACACAGCTTTCCGTCGTGGCCATGCTGCTGCCCACCAACGATGGCTTTCTGGCTCTCAACAGCCTGACAGTGCCCACCCTACCTGGCACTTACACCTACAACCTGAACGCCTACGACGCCGGCACCGAAGCCAATACCGAATCCGCTGACACCGTGCCCGGTCCTGCTGCCAGTGGACTGGCCGAGGGTTTCAACGCCGATAGGGACGATGTTAGAAATGCCGTTTACGTTCACCCCGGAGTCGTTACCCAAGACGATGGACTGAATGCCTCCACACTGGGAGGCAATCAGCGCTGGGATAACCCTATTGCGCGAGTACAAATTGAGCGAGTGCAGTAGACGATAGCCACAGGCACAACCCATTGTGCCTGTGGCCCCCTCCTACTGAGTAAGACCAAATACTCAGCGCGTTCCGACGAAATGTCAGTTATTCGTAACTGAAGCGTGGTTTAGGCTCAGCGATAACCAGACTCAACGCATCGTATATGGCATTTCGATGCCGCTGAGTATTTTCGTATGAGGAGCGCCACCGTGAACCTCTTCGGTTTCCAGCACAGCATCATCAAGAACTGTGTAAACCTCGCCAAGTACCCGCTGACCCTGCCAGGTGACAGTGCCTGGAACGACACCATCGACGGTATACGTCAGGATTTGGCGAGGGAAGGTTGCGCCATTCTTTCATCCTTTATTTTGCCGGAAGCTCTGGTACGTCTTGAGGCTGAAAGTTCAGCAATGGCGATCAACGCGTACTACAGGACGGAGATGGTTAACGCCTACAACATCGATATCAATACGGTGCTCCCCCGTTGGCACCCTGGCAACCTGACCATGGAACGTGGCAACGCATTTGTTGCACGAGACCAGATTCCCTCAACGGCTATAATCCAGCAACTCTACACCAACCCACTGTTCCAGAGTTTCATCGCAGATTGCTTCCAGCTTAAACGCGTCCACGAGCTGGCTGACCCGTTTTCCGGGCTCGTACTCAATGTCATCGCTCCCGGCAAAGAGCATCCGTGGCACTTCGATACGAATGAATTTACTGTCAGCCTGCTTACCCAGTCGCCAGAGGCGGGTGGCCTATTTGAATATTGCCCGCACATCCGCACAGCTCAGGAAGAGCACTTCAGAGACGTCAACGCTGTTCTCAGGGGCTCACGTAGCGGCCGTATTCGTAAGATCAACCTGTGTCCCGGCGACCTACAGCTCTTCATGGGGCGTTACTCCCTGCACCGTGTAAGCAGAGTCGAAGGCGCGACCACTCGACACTCCGCGATCTTTGCGTACAGCGAACGCAGGGGTGTTATTGGAAGCCCTACACGAACCCTTCAGCTATTCGGACGACTGGCGCCAGTCCATACGGCAAGAGCTGTGGTAAGAAACGATCACTTGCTGGATTAGCTATCAACAGGCTTTTGCTAACGGAGGCGCAATGAACGATACATCGCAACTGGACAACACCGGCAAAGTCTCACTGGATCACATCTATACCGCACCGGACCCCCGTGACTATTTCATAACGCTCCAGCGGCTTGGTTATTGCATCCCTCAACTGGCGCTGCCCCACTTTACCAACCTGATTGACGCTTATCGCCGGACTAGGCGAGTGTCGACGCCAACCATTGTCGACATTGGCAGCTCCTATGGCATCAATGCCGCGCTGATTCGCTACGGCACCAACATGAACAGGCTTTACAAACACTACGGCTGCCAGAGCGCTGGGGCTCTGTGCAGGGACGCATTGATCAAACGCGACCGAATGTGCCTGACGGCGCAATCGTCAAAAGATCACAGCCGATGGATTGGTCTCGACTGCTCAGCCCCGGCACTAACGTACGCGATCGACGCAGGGCTGTTAGACGATGTGATAAACGCGGACTTTGAGCATGACCAGCCCACGGCAGAGCAGCTTGCGCAACTTGAGAACACGGACATCGTTCTATCGACCGGTTGTGTGGGGTATGTGACGGAAAAAACCATCACGCGAATTATCGATGCCTCCGGAGAAAAACGCCCCTGGATGGCGCACTTTGTTCTGAGAATGTTCTCTTTCAAAGCGGTTGCTGACGCGTTGACTGTACGGGGCTACGAAACCAGAAAAGTGGCCGGCGTTTTCAGGCAACGTCGATTCGCTGTCCCACAGGAACAGGCGCGGGTGCTTGCCGCGCTGGCGGAGGCAGGCGTTGATTACCGGGGCGTTGAGGATGATGGTTGGCTCTATGCAGAACTGTATATCTCAATGCCAGCCAACGAAAAACCGATCCATGCCGACACAAGAGAATAGCAATGCAAAAGCCTGACAAAACAGCCAACATGCCAGGGACTTTTTCCAAAGAGGCAGACCTGCCCCGAGTTAAACTTCCTGGATTGCACCAGAGTGCGGAGCACTTTCTCGACTGGTGTCGCCCCTTGCTCACCAGCGCAGAGTATCAGGAAACCGTTACATCCGTGGCAGAATTCCTGAAGTCTGATAGTCCCTCACACACACTGTACTCAGCACTTGAGGCGTTCGATCAGCGCAGCGACGTATACAGTTGGCTCGACAAGTTCTGGCAATACCGATATCTGGGACGGCGTGACCGAATCGCCCTCAACGCCAATTTCTTCTTTCTTTTCAAGGAAACCGGAGAACCTTCTGTTCATCGGGCGGCAACGCTGGTTGATCGTGCGGTAGCCTATAAACAAGCGCTTGATTCAGGTCAGGTTCCGGTGCACATGCAGCGGGGAGCTCCCCTATCCATGCGCCAGCACCAGTTTCTGTTTTCAACCACACGTATCCCCGGGGACCCGCTTGATACCGTACGCGCGCCATACACACCAGAGTGGCCGGGGCCGTCCAGTGCGCGGCATATTCTGGTGTTCCGTTACGGGCGAATGTTTCGAATGGACGTGCTGGACGTCGACGGTCAACAAATACCACAGCGTAAGATTCAGTCCGCAATCGAGATTATTCTGGCGGCTTCAGAGACACATGCAGCTGTGGACATGTCGGTTGGTCATCTGACGACCAAAGCCCGTGCCGAATGGGCAGAAAGTCGGCAACAGCTGCTGAGCATTTCCCCGATCAACGGCGAGTCTCTGGACAGTATTGAACGTGCCTTGTTCTGTCTGTGCCTGGACGACATTCAGCCCCAAACCACCCTTGAAGCGTGCAACCAGTTGCTCAGAGGTAATGGCGGTAATCGCTGGTTCGACAAATCTCTATCCCTGGTAGTCATGGAGGACGGTAACGCCGGCATCAACATCGAACACTGTGAACTGGATGGCACGACCGCACTAAGCTTGGTAGACAGTCTAATGGAGACTCCTACAAACCCATCGAACTCATTGGGGCAGGACAACGACAGCTCCCCTACGCTGATATCACCCGTTGAATTCGTCCTGAATGACGCATTGAGAAAAGACATTCGGGAAGCCGCTACAGAATTCTCACATTACGCAGCTAGCATGACATCTACCACGGTTTCACTGGACACTTTTGGAGCCAATCGAGCAAAACAGCTTCACGTCTCTCCGGATGCTTTGGTGCAATTGGCTTTCCAACTCGCCCATTACCGTGCGAAAGGTTTTATCGGGCCCACTTACGAGTCAATCGCCACCCGTCAGTACCGTCATGGGCGGACCGAGGCCATGCGCGTCGTCACTCCTGAAATACTTCAGCTTGTCATGGCTATGGAAAGCTGCGACACCAGCGACGAAGAATGTCGCAGCGCACTAGTGGCAGCAGCAAAAGCGCATGTCGCAAGAGCAAAATCCTGCCAGATGGGTGACGCACCGGAACAGCTTTTATGGGAACTACAGCTCATACAACAGCGCGATGGCAAGCGTCTCGGCGCGCACCGACCACTGGCACTTTATGACTCTCCGGGCTGGCTCACAATGAGAACAGACGCCCTGAGTACCAGCTCGGCACCTTCAGAACACATTCAACATTTTGGGTTTGGTTCAACCAGTGAAACCTGCATTGGGGTGGGATATGTATTACTGCCAGGCAGTCTCAGAATCTACTTAAGCACAGCGAATACGGTTGCCAGCGAAATGGACGCTTTTGCCGAATCAATTCCCAAGGCGCTCGATGAGCTCTGCAACCTGCTGCAGCCATAGGCTTATTGTTCCTGGGTGGCTGGCCCAGCTCTTAGTATGAGCTGGGCGTTCAAGTGTTTCGCTAACTCACCAAGCGCCCAGCCATTGATCAATCAAGCAGGTAAATCCGTTATCTTGTCCACAACTGCGGCGTAAAGATCCCTCGTTGAAGCCAATGCGCCGTCATGCACTTCCTGCGCGGACAGTACCTTGCCATTTGCCGCCTTCAGGGAGCGGGTGGCCGTTGCACTGGCGACCACGGTAGGTGCATACCCCAGGTTGAACCCACCATGGGCGGTTGAGTTGATGCACATGTGCGTCATAAACCCTGCAAGGATGAGGTTTTTAATACCCTTAGCTTTGAGCTGTTCATCCAGATCGGTTTGCACAAACGAATTTGGAAAGTTTTTGGTAATAACCGGCTCGCCGTCTTTCGGCGCAACCGCGTCAGCAATGGCGCCAATGCGAGCACTAACGTCATAGGGTGAGCCTGGGCCAGCATCGTGGCGAATATGAAACACCGGGATACCTTCGCCGCGGGCCAGTTCCAGAAGTTTCCGGCCCTCTTCCATGGCTTTGTCAGCCCCCTCAAGCTTCATGACGCCTTCAAGGTAGGTATTCTGGTAGTCGATCATGATCAGAGCAGATTCGGAAAGACTTGATGGGGCCAGGCTAAGGCCGTTCAGCTCTCTGAGCGTTGTTGATGCTGAGGTCATTGGTGTTCTCCAGCGTCCGGCGTTTGGTTCTAAAGCACGAGCGTATTCGATATGGCTCGTGCAGTCTATGAGACGAAGAAGCCGTTTCTATGAGTCTTTAGCACTACCTCGCTTTAGAATCAGATCGTTTTCACCAATCGCTGCTCACAGGCAACATGACTATCGGTCTAGAACCGCGACCGCCCCCGCAATAGCACCTGCACCTGGTCAACGCTGTCGCCTCCCGCCAGCGGGAAGGCAAAGTCCAGGTGCAGCATTCGCTGTACTTCTATCCGGCTTGAAGCCAACCTGAGGCCAAAACCCACATCTGTCAGTACGCCGTCATCGGGTCCGTTATTGCGACCATCATCAAACCAGGCTCTGCCTACATCGGTGAAAATCACACCCCCCATGCGAAACAGCTCGAAAGGGTGCCAGTCCGGGAAGTAACGGCGCTCCAGTGTCCACAGCGCTCTTCTGTTGCCCTGCTGGTAGTTGCTCGGATAACCACGAAGGCCATTGTCACCGCCAATAAGAAGCTGTTGATCCACGGTCAAATTGTGCGCTGCCGTGAACGACAGGTTGGTGTACCAACTGTTCCAATCCACTGCCCCGCCATGAAAGTACTCCAGGCTCAGGGTTCCGATAAGGTTCTCGAAACGGTGCTGGTCAAATCGCCAGGTGCCGCTCTGACTGAACCCGTAGCTGGCGTAGTTGGTGTCAGTGGCCAGCAAAGCATCCCGGAAGTCCATATTCAGTACGGCGCGGTCTTCCGTCGCTCCAAGTCCCGGCGAGGAGTACCCCAGCTCGGTACGCCACACAAAGCCGTCCCGCACGTCCTCGACCCGTTGCAGACGAGTCAGGTTTGTCATTTCCCGGAAGCGGTTCTCACGGTAGTCAAACCCGACCCATGGGTAGCTCAGTGTCCGATCATCGGGCAGAAGGTCCAGATTGGTTTCATCCGGTAAGCGCTCAAACGCCCGAGCATCGTAGCGAAAACCGGCAAGCAGCCTTAACTGGCTGCCATTGCGTTCTGCCAGTCGCCAGCCGACATCAACACTGGCAAAATCGCGGTCCTGCCGATAGTCCGCAATTGCCTCCGCCCCCACATAGCGGGATTGTTCGCGAATGTCATCCTCACCACTCAGGCCAAATCGCCACTCCGCCAGCTCACTGTAGAATGGACGTCAAGGTACGCACTGCGACCGCGCCCATCACTGCGCTTATCGTAGGAAAGGCCTGCCTGCCAATGGGAGCCAAGCACGTTCGGATCATCGAAATCGACACTGGTCTCGCTGCGGTCGGCATCTTTTTTGTGGGAAATCCCCACGCTCTTGCCGGAACCCAGGAAATTCGGATCAGAAAGGCCGGTGTTGGTTTTATTCTCGCCTCCCGTCCTGGAAGCACCAACGCTCGGCAGTAACGTCCAGGTGTCACGTGCAAAGACAGTGACTTCCAGCTCATTCCCGCAAACGCGGGTAACACCGATCCACGCGGCCGTCAGGTACTCACTCTGCCGCAATATACGTTCGGATTCGTCCAGCGTACCCGGTTGGTAAACGTCACCTTCGTCGAACACCAACTGGGCACGCAGGGCCGATTTCCAGGTCGGGGTATTTAGAGCGTTCAGCGTGCGATAAAGAAAGTTATCCTGTTCCGGATCGCTGGTATCGAAGATCGGGCGCCGAATAATGTTTATTCGGCCGATTCTGGCACCTGCCGGAATATCCAAGTCGCTCTGGCGAGCCAGTTGATCCCGGGGCTGGTCAAGATCAATGGCGTCCGGCTGGATTTCGCTGACAATACAATTGTCGGTGTCAATTTGCGCCCAAGCGATCTGACTGAAAGAGAGAGTCCCAGCAATAAAGAGGGCTCGGCTTTGGAGCCGGAGGACACTATCGAGGCATTGAGTACGGGTCATCGTCTGGCCACAGAACACGGAAACTCACTATGGTGTTGATGTTACCCCACTATAGTGCCGATTCAGGTGTTCGTCCGGGATACTCGCATAAAACACCGTCCATACATCCTGTACGTCATTGGTTAAAAGCTTATTCAACCAATCCGGACTGCGGGACAAGGCAGTTCATCGCGCTGAGGGCGACATCTCGGAACACCTGTTCCGAGGCGATCACACTCGGAAAACGATCATAAACCGCACGTCGGCAGGCCGATGTACGGGTCTCCCCTTCACTGACGCACGTCGAATGAGCCCCGGAGTCCGAATCCTGTCCAGTCGCGTCCTCACACAACACGGGGAGTTGGCGAACGACCCAGTCCATGGCTACGCTAAGTTCGACTGGATTATCCGCAAGGTTGGCAAAACGGCGGGCATCCGCGGGTTGCGGGCGCTCCCGGGTCTGCTCCCAAAGTACGAACAACAGGGCTGCGGAAACCAATACGACCGTGACTTTTGGAAACTTCATGGGGCCTTCTCAATCCGGTAAAACAGGCTCCGGATGATAAACGCTTGAGGCTGCCCTGTCCCGGTTTGCGCAACTATACTGTCTGGAATTTCTCAACGGAGCATGGGTAAATGGCAACACTGATCGTTGGTCTGGTTTTATTTCTTGGCGTGCACTCTCTGTCCATCGTCAACGAACCGCTGCGCAATCGCCTGCATAACTCCCTTGGCGAAGGGGCGTTCAAGGGGCTTTACTCGCTGGCCGCATTGGTCGGTCTGGTTCTGATCGTTTGGGGGTATGGCAACGCCCGCCTCGACCCGACCGTCATCTACACATCTCCAGGCTGGCTCCGGCACCTGGCCATGCTCCTTCTGATTCCGGTCTTTCCCCTACTGCTGGCCACCTATTTTCCGGGCAAGATCAAGGCAAAACTTGGGCACCCAATGCTCGTCGCGGTCAAGCTCTGGGCTTTGGCTCACTTACTCGCGAACGGGATGCTGCACGACCTGTTGCTGTTCGGCTCTTTCCTGGCCTGGGCCGTGGTGGATCGGATCTCCTTGAAACGCAGAACCCAGCGGCCGATTGCGACCCTGCCGGCCAGCAAAGCGAACGATGCCATAGCGGTTGTTGGTGGCCTTGCGGTTTATGCGGTGCTGGTAATGTGGGCTCACCAATGGCTCTTCGGGGTGGCGCCAGTGTGACACCCTAAACACGCAACTCTGGCAGGTGGCCGGCCAAATGCCGTAGTTTGTCCGGGTTGCGCACGACATAGACCGACTGGATACGGCCATCCACCACATCCAGTGTCGTGATCTGTGGCAGCCCATCCTGTTCGATGGTCAACCATCCCGGTAGCCCATTCACGAAAACGGCTTTAACCCACCGAGGGCTGGGCGATGCAGACTTGCGCGCCACGCCTTCAAAGAACCGGCTGATCCTGTCGGCACCAAGAATCAAGCGCCGCGCTGCAATCCTCTTTCCCCCACCATCGGTATGCAGTATGGCGTTCTCACTCAGCAGCGCCTTCAACGTTGCCACATCGCCACTGCGGGCGGCGTCGAAGAATCGATCGGTCAACTGATTATGCTCGCTTGAACCCACCTCATAGCGCGGGCGCTCAGCCTGCACACGTTTCCGGGCGCGGCTTGCGAGTTGGCGGCAACTGGCTTCACTGCGTTCCAGGCTCACAGCAACCTGGCTGAAATCCAGCCCAAATACATCGTGCAACAGGAACGCAGCACGTTCCAGGGGAGACAACCGCTCCAGCGCCAACATCAGGGCAAAGGACACATCACTGGCAAGCGCCTCGGCGCCTGCCGGAGTGTCCTGACTTTCGACTATAGGTTCCGGCAGCCAGGGACCATCATAGACCTCCCGCTGCCGATGAGCGGCGCGAAGGCGATCAAGACAAAGCCGGCTGGTGACCGTGGTCAGGTAGGCCCGCACATCATCGACTGACAGGTGATCGGCATGGTGCCAACGCAGGTATGCATCCTGCACCACATCCTCTGCCTCCGTCACCGAACCCAGCATGCGGTACGCGACGCCTGTCAGGTATCGGCGCCAGTGATCAAACTGATGCGCGGGCTGTTCATTCATGGCAATTGGTTCCCGGCGTACTTGGTTACAGTTTACGGTCATTCGGGTGAACCGCCCGAAAGCCCACGCTGATCCGGTTCCAGACGTTGATCGCACCGATCAGCAACGTCAGGTCGACGAACTCCTTCTCGGTGAAACGCGCTCGCCCCTGCTCGTAATCCTGACTGGGGGCACCGGTGTCAGCCACGTTCGTCAGTGCTTCGGTCCAGGCCAGGGCAGCCCGCTCACGAGGTGTGTAGAGCCCGGACTCACGCCAAGCGGACAGCAGGTAGAGCCGTGCTTCACTTTCACCGGCTTTGCGGGCATCGCTGGTGTGCATGTGCAGGCAATAGGCGCAACCGTTAATCTGGGATGCCCGGGTTTTCACCAAGTGGATGAGGCTGTGTTCCAGCCCACAACTGCCAACGTACTCCTCCAGCCGGGTCATTGCGGCGATGGCATCCGGGGAAGCCTTGTAGGCATTCAATCGCGTTTCCATTATCTTACTCCTCTGCATGGGGGGACACGAGGTGGCATCATGTCCACGTAGGTTCTACAGAGGTAGACGGGGCAGCCCTGATGTTTGTGACATACAGAGACTAATTTTTAGCAGACCCTTGATAAACGGTGGTAAAACGGGACCATGGCACAACCCTACTTTCTCGGCTGCCCCCAGTGGCAACATCCCGACTGGACCAGCCGACTCCCTCCCGGTCAGAGCCCACTGGCGCGTTACAGCAGTGCCCTCAATTGCGTGGAGGGCAACACCACTTTTTACGCCACGCCCAGCCAGGAACAGTGCCGACAGTGGCGGTCACAGGTGCCCGATGACTTTCGTTTTCTGTTGAAGTTTCCACGCCTGATCACTCATGACCGTCTACTGAGTGGCGCTGGCCGCGAAGTATCGGACTTTCTTGAGATAATTGCGCCACTCAACGATGTGCTTGGCCCCATTCTTCTGCAACTTCCCGCCAGTTTCGGGCCAGAGCGTCTGGAAAACCTCTGGCGATTTATGGATGCCCTGCCCCCGACCCTGATCTGCACCGTTGAGGTTCGCCACAGTGCGTTCTTTGACAAGGGGGAGGCCGAGAAAGCCCTGAATCGTGGCTTGAGAGAACGCCGCATTGCACGGGTGTGCATGGACAGCCGGGCACTCTTTGCCGCGACCCCGGATAACGAGGAAACACGCGATGCACAGCGCAAAAAGCCGCGAGTACCAGTGCATCTGCTCCCTGTGGATGCAGCGCCGGTGATCCGCTTTGTCGGCCATCCCGACCTGGAGGCCAACCGTCCGTTTCTCGCACCCTGGGTTGAGCGCGCAGCTGCGTGGATCGAGGAAGGGAAACGTCCCTATATTTTCATGCACATGCCGAACAAGGGCGATGCCCTTTCCCTGGCGGCGCTCTGGAATGAGTTGCTGAAAAAACGTGTGCCTACAGTGGACGCGTTGTGCCTTGACGCCACCCAGCCACAGATGGGGCTGTTCTGAAAGACACTGCGCCATTTGCTGTTTAAATTTGTAATTGCCAATAACGGCGCCGCGCCCAATCAACAGGTCTGACCATACAGGCGTTAGTATAAACGTTATAAATAACAGAAACTTAAGAAACCAAAATCGCCCCGAGACCATGTAACGCTCAGTCTCACCGTGTATCGCTCTGTAAGCGCCAACTTCCTGACGATTCTCACCCGAAAAACCCTGAACCAGACCGCATATAACCGAAAAATGCCGCTGTAAGATTCGTCCGAACTCGTCAATGAATTGGTGCGAAACAATGTCAACTTGCGGCAATAATCTAACGAAGCATGGACTGCTGACTCTATCTTTAGCGGTTCTGCTTTCGGGCTGCGGTCTCGACATGACGTCCTCAGACAACGCCACGACACCACAGTCAGAAGCGTCAACCACTCCGGCGGCTGAAACGGTTGAGCTTGCCGGCGCCGCCATGAAAGGCGTTATTCAACAAGGCCTGGTGACCGCCACTCGCCTGATATCCGACAAAGACGGCTACTATGCTCCACAGCGACAGGCCGCAAAACCGGTTTTGACAGCAAACGACGGTAGTTATGTGTGGCAATTGCGAGGAAAGGCGGACAGCTGGGCTTTGGTAGAACTTACCGCTGACAGTAATACTCGCATGACTTGCGACGTCGTTCCCCAATGCGAACGCAGCGGCGCCGAGCCGGTTGCCTTTGGCGACACCATGATGCTGGACGATAGTTTCAGTCTGCGCGGAGCCGGTGATCTTCGCATGGAGACCGTCAACCTCACGCCGCTGACCCATTTGGCCGTGGCGCTGGCTGAGCGTAGCGAGAACGGGCTCTCCCCCGATGCACTCTCTGGGGCCTATGAAAGGGTTGAAGGCTGGTTTGGCCTGGCAGCAGGCTCCTTGCGCCTCGACCCGCCAGACCTGACTCGCCTGGACGAGTTTAACGGCGTGTCTGCCGATGCCCTGCAGGTCGCCGTTGCCAATGCGGCTTTCCTTGCCCTGGTCAACAACAACGCCCAATGGAACAACATTTCCGATGTCCTGAACAACGTGGCAACCCAGATTCTCGAAACCGGCCAGATCAGCCTGATGGGCGACGGCGAAAACATCGCTCTGGCCGATCTCGTGTCTGCCGCGGCAGTGCAGGCCTCTGAGCTGCAGGCCGAGGTGGACTCGAGCGTCATCAGCCAAAGACTCGTGGTGGCCGAATACCGCTACGTACAACGCTTCAAGACCATTGCAGAGGTATACGGCGAAGACGACACAAGCGTTGTCGATACACCAGAGCCCGATACCAGTGACGACAACAGCACTGGAGATACTGTCGCCGACAACGGAACGGACAACGACACCAGCGAACCGCCGGCCCCCGAGCCAAGCCCCGAGGACACCGTTCCGACCAACGCAGCCCTGCTAAGCTGGACCGCGCCGCTCACCAGAGAAAATGGTGACAGTCTCGCGATGGGCGAAATTGCCGGCTTTGAGGTGGTTTACGGCAACAGCGAGGACAACGTGGACCAAAGCCTGGCCATTGGCGACGCCTCTATCGACGAGTTGCTGGTGGACGAACTCACCGAGGGCACCTGGTACTTTGCTATCCGCACTCTGGATACGGATGGCAACCGCAGCCGGTTGTCAGAGGTGGTCTACAAGCAGATATAATGCAGCGTAGACTTATATTTTGCTTTGGAACCTCGGCGCCTCAATCGCCTGCTGCTGCATCCAGCGATAGATAGTCGGGCGTGACACTCCATAACGACGTGCGACCTCAGAGACGTTCCAGCGGTATTTCTTTAGTGCCGCCAATAACGGATCGCTCTCGTCGGGGTCGACATCCCGCTCAACGCTCGTTGCCGCGATCGCAGGATCTCTCAAGCACTCGTCTGGTAGGTCATTGGCCGTGATCTGTCCATCGTCGCAGGTAGCTTCTGCAAACGCCAGTGCATTAACAAGCTGACGAATGTTACCCGGCCAGTCGTAGGCAAGCAGCGCACTCATCGCATCTGCCCGGATTCGAACATCGGGCAGCTGTCCCTGGTCGATCAGGTGTGTGAGTACCCGGTTAATGACATGCTGTCGGTCAGCCCTTTCTCCCAGAGAGGGCAAGCGCAGCGTGGCCCCATTCAGCCGGTAATAGAGGTCAGCGCGGAACGCACCATGTTCAATCAGTTGGCCCAGGTCCTGGTGCGTGGCGGCTATCACGCGACAGTTCACTTTCACGGGACTGTCGGCGCCCACTGGCAGAATTTCGCCTTCCGCCAGCACCCGCAGCAGCCGGGTCTGGAGCTGCAGGGGCATATCCCCGATTTCGTCCAGGAACAATGTCCCACCATCCGCCTGCTGGATCATTCCCCGCATTCCTCTGGCCCGCGCACCGGTAAACGCGCCCGCCACGTACCCGAAAAGCTCGCTCTCGATCAGTGACTCGGGAATGGCTGCGCAGTTTACGGCAACAAACGCCCGTCGGGAGCGGTGGCTGGACTGGTGTATTGCCCGGGCAAGCACTTCCTTGCCCGTGCCGGTCTCACCCAGCACCAGCAGCCCGACATCTCTGTTCCTCAGTCGTTTGGCAAGACCAAGAGTTCGCCTCATGACGGGGTCATCCGCTGCCAGCGCATCTAGCTCAGGCACAGATTCATCAGTGGGCAGGGCGTCAGAAGATGCGGAAGCCGTCGACTTGATCCTAGGCTGGATCAACGCTGCAAAAAAGGTATTGCCACTGATGCAGTGCCTGAACGCCCTGACCTGATCATCCTGATCGTAAGGGATGCTCCAGATGTCCCTTAACTCGCATTCAAACAGGCTGGTCAGCTTGGTATCGCTGCCGTTTCCATGGCTCCACATGAGTGAACGACCGGCTGTATTGGCGGCCTCCACGCACCCATCCTCGTCAATGGCGAACAGGTACTGGCCATTTACCTGCACAAACTCCCGCGAGGCATCACACCGGAAGACCGTCTGATTGCGATAACGGCGGAGGAAATAGGCGTCCTCAATCATGCGGGCGTAGAGCTGGGTAAGGTGCAGTGCAAACGTCTGGCTGCTGTGTGGATCAGGCGAATCCAGAGCCGAAATATCGAGTACCGCAAGCAGGTTGCCCAGCGGATCAAGAATGGGCGCCGAGGTGCAGGTCAAGCTTATATGGGTTGCATCGAAATGGTCGACCCGGTGACATGTCAGGGCCTGCCCCTCTTCAATACACGTACCCACAGCACAGGTGCCCGCGTACTTCTCACTCCAATCGGCCCCCAGGTACAAACCGGCTTTACGCAAACGTTGGTCAGAACGCCGATCCCCCAGAAACTGCACGGTAATGCCCCGGTGATCCGTCAACAACAGCACATAACCCAGCTTTGCGATATTCATATACAGTTGCTCAACGCCGGCCCGAGCCACGTTGAGAAATTCATCGACCGAGTCCTGATGCTCCCTCAGGGTTTGATGAGTCACGATCCGGGCACGACGCGGCTGGCTCGGGTCCAGTCCGTACTCGTCAATACATCGCTTCCATGAGCGACCAATCAGTTCGGACTCCGGAGATAAAGCCGCACACACGCCTTCATCCGTATAACTTAGAATCGTATCTATGTGGCGCCGCTGTGCCTGTTGCATCGTCATGCCAAGCTCCTGCATTGCTCTGATATTGTTGTTGTCATTTACGATGAGATACTGCTTCGTCGTTCTGACAGCCTATACCGGATTACCCGGCATCAACATCCTCCTTTAGTGCCTGAGTGATCGTTACACCTGTAACGCATTTACAGGCAATCGCATTACAGCCGTAATGCCAGGGCCTTCTGCCACATAGCTCCGCCACCCCCTCCTCCTTTCACAAAAATCCCTGAAACCCCTTTATTTCAGATACCTGGAAAATAAAAAGCCCTTGGAGACCGATGTGGCACGTCATCTGCTCCGTTCCTATTAGCGTGTTCAACAACGCACCGGGGATCAAAGACTCCCCGCCAACAAAAACAATGGAAATCTGGAGAACCGTGATGACCGAAACCCAAATCACCCCCACCCAACGAGTTCAGCAGTGGCTTGACGGGTTCAGCGAGATACTGCAGTCGAGCGATCCTGGAAGGGCGGCGGAACTGTTTGAAGCAAACGGCTTCTGGAGAGATCTTGTTGCAATAACCTGGAACATAAAAACCCTGGAGGGCCGGGACCATATCCGCGACATGCTGGAACAGACCTCGAAACATGTCCTCCCCAGCAATTGGAAGGTTGCCGAAGACGCGACAGAACAGGACGGCGTGACCGAAGCCTGGATTACCTTCGAAACCAGGGATGCTCTGGGTAAAGGGCACATCCGGCTTCGCGATGGCGGTGCCTGGACCCTGCTGACCACCATGCAGGAATTAAAGGAGTTTCCCGAGAAGAAAAACTTTCTTCGACCCAAAGGCGCTCAGCATGGAGCGACCAAGTCACGGAAAACCTGGCTTGAGGCAAAGCAGGACGAAGAACAGGAACTGGGATACAGCCGCCAGCCCTACTGCGTGATCATCGGCGGTGGACAAGGGGGCATTGGCCTGGCCGCCCGTCTGCGGCAACTGGACGTGCCAACGATTGTGATCGAGCGAAACCCGAATCCAGGCGATTCCTGGCGCAACCGCTACAAGTCTCTTTGCCTGCATGACCCGGTCTGGTACGACCACATGCCTTACCTGCCGTTCCCGGACCACTGGCCCGTTTTCGCGCCGAAAGACAAAATCGGCGACTGGCTCGAAATGTACACCAAGATCATGGAGCTCAACTACTGGAGCTCAACAGAGTGCACGGGGGCGCGCTACGATGAGGCCGGTCAGGAATGGGTCGTGGAGGTGGTTCGGGACGGCGAGAAAGTCACCCTTCGCCCCAAGCAGCTCGTGCTGGCTACCGGCATGTCGGGCATCCCCAACATACCCGATATTCCCGGAATGGACAGTTTTGAAGGCGAGCAACACCACTCCAGCAAACACCCCGGTGGCGCTGCCTATAAAGGCAAGAAGTGCGTAGTCCTGGGCGGAAATAACTCCGCACACGATATCTGCGCTGCGTTATGGGAGAACGACGCCGACGTCACCATGGTTCAGCGTTCATCAACCCACATCATCAAGTCCGACACTCTGATGGAGCTGGTGCTAGGCCCACTCTACTCCGAAGAGGCGGTACAGAACGGCATGACCACAGAAAAGGCCGATCTCACATTTGCGTCGGTGCCCTTCAAAATCATGCCCGATATGCACATCCCGGTTTACGAGCAGGTCGCCGAACAGGATGCGGACTTCTACAGTCGGCTGAAGCGAGCAGGGTTCCTGCTGGACTTTGGCGATGATGGCTCAGGGCTGTTCATGAAATACCTGCGCCGTGGCTCAGGCTATTACATCGATGTCGGTGCATCCGAACTTGTCGCCCAGGGCGAAATCAAGCTTAAAAGCGGGGTCGGTATTGAACGCATCAACCCCCGATCTGTCACCCTGACGGATGGCACCGAACTGCCGGCCGATCTGATTGTTTACGCCACCGGCTTCGGCTCCATGAATGGCTGGGCGGCACGAATAATATCCCAGGAGGTCGCCGATAAAGTTGGAAAGTGCTGGGGTATGGGATCAGATACCACCAAAGACCCTGGCCCCTGGGAAGGTGAGCTGCGCAATATGTGGAAGCCAACGCAACAGGAAGCCCTCTGGTTCCACGGGGGCAACCTGCACCAGTCACGCCACTACTCGCTGTATCTCGCACTTCAACTGAAAGCCCGAAAAGAGAGCATCGACACGCCAGTGTACGGTATGGAAAACGTTCATCACCTTTCCTGACTCCAGGATGGCTGGCCTCGGCCAGCCATCAACAGTGATCAGCAACCAATTCAGGTCAGTTCACAACTGCTCTGGCCGCGGTGGACTGCCCACCCTCACTTCGCTGAGTTTCTCCTGGGCCAGGCCGCGGAACAGGGCAAACATCATGGCGAATACGAGGATGAACATCGGCAGGCCAACCACGGTGATCACTTCCTGCAACGCGGTCAGCCCGGCGTCACCGGCAAGTACGATCAGCATCGCTGCCAGCATGCCTTCAGACACACCCCAGAAAACGCGTTGATGCCAGGGGCCCGGGTCCGGCGAGCCCGTGCATAACATATCGACCACCAGGGAAGCGGAGTCCGATGAGGTCGCGAAGAAGATGGCGACAATCACAACCGCCAGGCCCTGGATCAACGTAGCCCCCGGAAAGTTTTCGAAGAACGCGAACATGGCCAGGGGAACACTCTCCCCTACGGCTTGTGACAACACCCCCGCCTGTTCGCCCAGCGCCTCCCTGGCCTCCGGCCCAATGCCATCGATCTGCATTGCTGACCAGCCGAAAATGGCGAACCAGATCAGGGTGAAGATTGATGGCGCGAACAGGACCCCGAGCACGAATTCACGGATGGTCCGCCCCCGTGAAATCCGCGCCACGAAGATGCCGATAAAGGGCGACCAGGTCACCGTCCAGGCCCAGTAGAATACCGTCCAGCTGCCCTGCCATCCCCAGCCGCCATCGTCGCCGGTATAGCTTGCAAGTGTGTCGTTCCAGAAGGCCATGGGCAGCAGGTTCGATATGTAGAGGCCAAACGTCTCAACCACGGCTCGCAGAAGGAAAACCGTCGAACCGGTGAAGAGCACGAATACCATCAGGCCAACGGCCATACCGATATTGATGTTGGACAACCGCTTCACACCCGAGTCCAGCCCGGCGACGATCGACCCCACAGCGACGGCCGTCAGGATGGCAATGATCAGCACCTTGGTGATTACCGCATCCGGAATGCCAAACAACTCAGTCAGCCCGGCGTTGATCTGCTGCGTGCCCAGCCCGATTGACACCGCCACACCGAACAGCGTGCCGAGGATCGCAAACACATCGAGAGTCTTGCCGAGAGGCCCGTATATGCGGTCGCCGATCAACGGATAGAACACCGAACTGAAGCGCATCGGCAGGTCGTAACGATAGATAAAATACGCAAAGGCAAGCCCCGGCATGGTGAAGATCGCCCAGGTGTGCAGCCCCAGGTGGTAGATAGCGAAGCTCATGGCATCGTCGGCGGCTTCGACCGAATAGGGCTCGACATTCGGCCTCGGCGGGGAAGAAAAGTGCGAGATGGGCTCGGCCACGCCCCAGAACATCAGCACGGTACCGATGCCGCCGGCAAACAGCATGGTGAACCAGGAAATATTACTGTAGGCCGGTTTCGCGTCGTTGCCGCCCAGCCGGATGGCGCCGAATCGGCTGAGCGCAACCCACAAGAGGAACGCTACCCAACTCGTCACCCCGAAAATGAAAAACCAACCCAGGTTGGTAACAATCCATTCACGCCCCGCTCCGAAGGCCTCTCCGATTGGGCCGGGCGCAATCAGGAGCACGACCAGAAACAGGATCATGATCCCAGCGGACGTGAAAAAGATGGTCGGGTTGGTCCTGAGACCCAACTTTTTTGCGAGAGCTTCCATGACGATTCCTCCCCGAGTCTTTCCGACAACATAGGAGCTAATCGAACGGCACGCCAAATTGTGGGCGAGATTTCATGCTTCTGAAGGCAAATGGCTATCGCCAGAGAACGCTGAAATCCCGGTTGATTACTACTGGGACTTGCTCGAATAGACGCTCAAGGCCGTCACTGTGACCAGGATGAGCCCCATGCCGAGGAACTGGACGCCGCCCAAGCTCTCATTGAGCAATAAAATGCCGAAGAGCGTAGCGGTAACAGGTTCGACCATCGCTACAACGGCAGCGACGGTTGGTACGGTGTGCTTGAGACCCACGATATAGCTTATAAAAGACACGCCACCACCGAGCACCCCCAGCGCAATGAACATCGGCCATTCCGGTGCACCCAGCACAGCAATGACCTGCACAAGGCTGGCTGGCCAGATCAGAACAATACCGAGCACGGCAAACGCGATCACCAGAGCAGCCTGAGGGCTGCCGTTCCTGGCAGCAAACTTGAAGCCGAAAATAAACAATGCATAGGACAACCCCGAAAGCAGGCCGGCAACCACGCCAACCCACGTAATACTGCTACCGCCAACGTCATAGATACCCGTGAGTAGAGCGATGCCGACAATAACGATGACAATGGCCACGCATTTGAACGGCGTCGGCTGCTCCAGCCCGATGGCAAAGGAAACCAGAAACACGAACACCGGGGCGCAATACATGAGGGTCACCGCGACGGCAACGCTGCCCTCGGAGATACTGAGGAAATAGAAGGAGAAGTTGCCCGCCACGCCAAGGCCGGCCACCGCCGCCCAGAACCAGAGCCGCGGCTTGGCCAATCCGCTGTTCCCAGGACATAGAATCAGCCAGACAAGTACAAACAGCAGGCCGACAATCCCCCGGTAGAACGAGACTACGAACGAGCCCCACCCTTCTGCGAGCAGGATGGCGCCGATACCACCCGAAAGCCCCCAGAAAAGGGCTGCAAGCGCTACAAGCATTGCACTTCTTGGCGCGCGGTCACCGGATTGTTCTGGCGTGTGATCAGTCAGAATACTCTCCCGCCCGGCCAAACGATTGCTGGTAGACACGGTTCATTCAGGGTGACTGCGGAAACTGGGCACCGTCAATACGTTGGAGCCGCAAGCCGACCTGATGTTCGCCGCAGCAATCCCGGGCGCTGCCCACTACGCAAACAGGGCAAAAATTACGGCAATCCCCAAAGAAACCAGCAACGACATTGGAATAGTCAAAGCGATCTCCTGCGACGGCCCTTGATAGCGCACCGACAGTACGTAGCTCATTACCGCCACCGGCATCGCACACTGAATCAGGAAAACCTGCGCTTCCATGGCGCTCAACGGCCAAATCAGCAACAGCACCCACGCAAGGGCTAGACCACCCAATGGCCGATACAGACTGAACACGAGAGGCCTTAGCATATCCCGCGCGCCTGACAGCCGCAGGTTGGCAATAGAGCTGCCCAATTGCATTAGCATTATCGGTACGGTAATCGAGCCCAGCATATCCAGCGTTATCATCACCGGTCCAGGCGGGCGAATGTTTGTCGCCAACAGAAAAGCACCTGCGATCAATGCCAAGACGGGCCCGTTCTTCAGCATTGCCCTGATGGAAAACCGCCCGGACAGGCAGCCGATTCCCAACGTAAAATGACTGACCTGAATCACCGAGGAAATCACCACCGCCAGCCCAAGCGACTGCGGACCAAACAGCGCAAAGCACACCGGAATCCCCATATTGCCCGTATTCGGGTGCACCAACGCCGGAAGATAGGACCTCACCGGCAGGCCAGCTAGCGTAAGCAACAGTGCAGTGACCATCGCCATGACGAACAGCCAGGCCACGGTAATGCCTACAAGGGCACCCATTCCTAAAATGTCCATATCCATGCTCAATACGGAGTGGAGCAGCAACGCGGGGATTCCAACGGTGGTAACCAGACCAGCCAATGCCTTGCCGTCAAAAAAATCGGTTTTTCGGCCAAGAATGGCCCCGAGGAGTATCAAAGACAGCAGAGGGACAAGGGCTTCTGTGAGATGCTGAATCATAGTGAATAAAGAGAGGTCATGGTTTCAGGCTAAAGGGAACGGGGTTTGGCACTTTCAATACTCGGGTATAACTTCAACGCGAGATCATAAATAATGATGCCATATAGACTACCATTAAGCCCCAATATCCCGGGGTAAAGGTAGCTCCGCGAAAACCGATACCTGGCCGTATTGCTGATAAGCCAATCTGCCACCGCCTTTGCCGTGGCAGGTTATAGAAAAGTACCTGAGGGCAGGTTAACCTGTAATCTATTGAATCTATGTTTTACTACTTTGGCTTTGGCTCCAACATGAGCATGCTCTCGCTGAGAGCGAAGGGTGTCGAGCCTCGGGCATCTACGAAAGCGGTGCTGCGCGGATGGCGGTTACGCTTCAACGTGCAGCACTTCTTCCGCCATGAGGGTGGTGTTGGCAACATCGAAAACACCGGCCACCCGGACGACCGGGTTCTCGGCGTGCTCCATGAATGCCCGGACGAGGCGCTTTCTCTGTTGGATCAGGCCGAAGCTTACGGGCATGGCTATAACCGCATAGAGATCGAGGTAGAGCCGGATAACCCTAGCGCGGCAATGGCCCCGAAAGTCTCTGCTCTCACCTATGTGGGCATGCCCCAGTTTATCGACAACGACTGCCGACCAAGCCGTCGTTACCTGAACATCGTTCTGGAGGGAGGCCGCCAGGCCGGACTGGATGGCAAATACCTGGAGTCACTGGCCAATCAGCCCATTCATCAACTTGATGAGTACCCAACGTTCGCGGCACCACCCGGAGACTACCCAACATTTGACCGGGCGTTGCTGGCAAAACAGCCGCTGTACACGGCCCTCTACGGGGCCGTGTTTGATATGTCCGAGGCGAGGCCTCTGCACCACTTCCTCAAAGGCTTTTTTGGAGGCAGGGACATGACGCTTTTTCACCTCAGACGGCTGGACAGCAGCAACGTTGATGAAACCATGGACGATATCCGGAACGGACGCCTCAACAAGGCCCAGAAGCGATACCTCAACGCCTATCTGAACGAATACGCCAGAGAGTATCGCTACGTCGGCCGCTATAACTATGATAAAGACTGAGGAGTTCTCATGCCGTCTTTCCCGCCAGCCCTGGCACACAATGCCATCGAAGAGATCCTGCCGGATCTGTTTTTTGTCAGTGGTGCCATGGAAACCGTCCTTATGGACCTGGATTGGCAATTCAGCCGCAACATGACCATCGTCCGTGACGGTGAACGGCTGATCCTCATCAATACGGTCCGCCTTGATGATGACGGCCTGGCGGAACTGGACCGACTGGGAAAAGTAACCGACGTGATTCGGCTTGGCGCTCTGCATGGGCGTGACGATGCGTTCTATGTTGACCGTTACCAGGCGCAGTACTGGGTGATGCCAGGTCTGGAACCGGAGGACCAAAGCGGGTCTGAAAGAGAGGCAAACGTCCTCGGCCAGACGCTGCCCCTGAGTGACGCATCGCTATTTCAGTTCCAAACTACCAAACTTCCTGAAGGCGTACTCCACCTCCAGCGGGATGGCGGCATCCTGATAGCCTGTGACGCCCTGCAGAACTGGCTGAAACCCGACGAGCACTTCTGCGACGCCTCGCGACAGCGAATGGAGCAGATGGGCTTCTTCACACCCGCCAACATTGGCCCAGTCTGGCTGCAGGCGGCGGAACCTGCTGCCGAGGATTTTAACCGCCTCAAAACACTGAACTTCAAACACGTTCTCTGTGGCCATGGCCAACCCCTACTGGACAACGCCAAAGAGGACTTCAGCGCCACCTTCGATCGAGTGTTCCATTGCCAGGCGTGATCCCCAGGAGCGGCACCTGATGCAGAGCGAATTACAGCTGCCCGGATACACAATCTCCTTCTGCCTCTGGAGAAAAGCAGGCCGGGCGGTCTATCGCGCACGGCGACTCTCGGACGGTGCAGACGTCTGCATTGAAACCCTTGATACCGAATATCCCGACCGCAGGCAGGTGGCCACGCTCAATCACGAAGCCAGCATTGCTTCACGGCTCGACGGCGTGAAAGGCGTACGCAGGGTTCATGACATACTGCCACACGGTAGTGGGAACCTGGCGCTCATCACCGATCCCTGTGAGCGTTCGCTTGCCTCGGTAATGGCCGAGAGCCGTAACAGACGCTCGCCCCTGCCCCAGGCGCTGAAAATAGCCCAGGCCCTGGTACAGATTCTGAGCGACATCCACGCACAGGACATCGTGCACAAGTCGCTGACACCCCATAACGTCCTGTTTGACTCAAGAAGTGGCGCACTGGTGCTGTCGGGGTTCAATATAGCATCGGAGCTGGGGCAGGAGCGGCAGGCCAAACAGCTGCCCAATCAGCCCGAGGCGGCATTGGCCTACATGTCGCCGGAACAGACCGGGCGCATGAATCGGAGCCTCGACTACCGCTCGGACTACTATTCCCTCGGCTTGCTGCTGTTTGAACTTCTGACCGGCCAACCTCCGTTTACAGCCAACAATACCCTGGAGTGGGTACACAGCCACATAAGTCGTCTGCCTCCGGCGCCTCACACCGTGTTTGAGGACATACCCGAGGCCCTTTCAGACATTGTGCTGAAGCTTCTGGCCAAATCCCCGGAAGAACGTTATCAAAGCAGCCTGGGCCTGCTGCACGACCTATCCCGTTGCGCCACGTCGATAGAACAGGATCTGCCACTGCTGCCCTTCACACTGGGTGAAAAGGATCATCTGCAGAAGTTTCTGATTCCCCAGGCACTTTACGGCCGTGAGCGCGAGCTGCAGGAGCTGCTGGGCCTGTTCGAGCAGGCGGTGGAGGGACGATCCCGCTTCTGCCTGGTTCACGGCTACTCCGGCGTTGGCAAGTCGGCACTGGTCAACGAAATTGATCGCTACCAGATCCGCGAACGCGGCTTCCTGGTCCAGGGCAAGTTCGACCAGTTCCAGCAAAGCGAAGCCTACTCAGCACTGGCAGCCACCTTTCGTGCCCTCGTGCAGCAAATCATGCTAGAGCCCGACAACCAGCTTGACTGCTGGCGCACCGAACTGCTTGGTGCGCTGGGGCCCAACGGCGCCCTGGTGATCGACCTGGTACCGGAGCTGGCGCTGATTATCGGCGAACAACCCCCTGTGACCGAGCTGCCACCCTCAGAGAGCCGTAACCGGTTGCAGCTGGTACTGACCGCATTCCTGCGAGTGTTTGCCGGCGAAGGCCATCCGGTCGTGCTGTTCCTGGACGATCTGCAGTGGAGCGACACCCCAACCCTCGACCTGATACGCCGTATAGTCACCTCCAGGGACCAGAGCCACCTGCTGTTGATTGGCGCCTATCGCAGCAATGAAGTCGGCCCTGGGCACCCGCTCAGATTGCTCCTGGATGACCTCAACAACCATCGGCGAATTCATCAGATCCCTGTGGGGCCGCTTGATGAATCGTCGGTGGACCAAATGGTGGCCGATGCCCTGCGTTGCGAGCCGGAAACGAGCCGCACACTGAGCGAGATGCTGTTTCACCGCGCCCAGGGCAACCCCTTCTTTACCAACGAGTTGCTGCGACAGTTCCATGCCCAGGGGGCAATCTGGTCAGATTCGGGCAGTGGCCAATGGCACTGGCAGCTCGACAGGGCCAGTTGGGATGAAACCAGCCATGACGTGGTTGAGTTCATGCTGGATAACCTGCGACAGCTCCCGGACGAAACACAGAACGTACTTCAACTGGCCGCCAGCATCGGGAATACCTTTACCCTGCAAACGCTCGCCACCATCTACGAGCATACCGTTGCGGAAACCGCCCGGGCCCTTCTGCCGGCGTTGAAACAGTACACCGTGCTGCCGCTACACAGTGATTATCGCCTGGCGAGACACCAGGACGAAGAGCGGGTGCTCAACCCCAGCTATCGTTTTCAGCATGACCGTGTGCAGCAGGCTGCCTACAACCTCATTGCGACCGACGAGCTCCCCAGGGTACACCTAACGGTCGGGCGCCTGATGTTACAACACGGCGGCGGGCAGGTCGCCGATGACCAATTGATTGATATCGTGAATCATCTCAATCAGGGGCGCGCGCTGATCCAGTCCGGGTCAGAACGCCTTCAACTGGCCGAGTTCAACCTTCGTGCCGGCAGTCGCGCCCGACAAACCTCGGCCTATCAACAGGCACTCGACTACTTGCAGGTCGCCGAGGAATTGCTGCCAGACGACGCCTGGTCACAGATGCCCTCACTGATGGCCACATTGGCGTCAGAGATACAGCTTTGCCTCTACCTCACCGGACGTACCGAAGAGGCCGACCATTGGTTGGAGCAGATGCTGGACCATGCGGACTCCCGGCTGCATCGCGCCGACATTCTCGCCATACGTACCCGGCAGAATGCCACGCTGGGTAGAATGGAGGCGTCTATTCACGCTGCCATTGAGGGGCTGGCACTATTGGGTGTCAATTTCACCGAACACCCCAGCCAGCACGATATCGATGTCGAACGCCAACGGGTACTGACGAACCTGGCTGGCCGCGAAATCACCGACCTGGTTGATGCTCCTGTCATCGAAGACCCAGCCACATTGACCGCCATGCGTCTGCTGATGGAAATCTTTGCGGCCGCGTTTCTCTCCGGCAGCAAGCTGTTCAGCTACCTGGTGCTAAAAGCGGTTAACCTGGCTTTGCATCGGGGCAACTGCCCGGAATCGGCGTTTGCCTATGCCGCCTACGGCATGCTTTTGTGTGGTGAGCTGGACGAGCCCGCCCTGGGCTATCAGTACGCCAAGGTTGGCCTGGCCATCAATGAACGGCTTGATGACCTCAGCCTGAGGGCGCGCGTTATCTATGTATACGCCATGTTCGTTCATCACTGGAGCAACCACTGGGCAACGCTCACGCCCTGGTTCCGCAAGGGCATCGAAGCCGGCTATCAATCCGGCGACCTGCTCTATCTGGCCTACAGTGCCCAGGACTGCGTGATCTGGGACCCGGGCATGGATCTGGAAACCGCAAGCCAGTTGCATCAGGAAAACCTCGACATCGTTCGCGAGTGCGCCTACCAGGATTCGCTGGACTCCGGTTCCCTCTTCCTACAGATGCAGCGCAATTTTCTTGGCACCACCCACTCACCGGCCAGTCTGAGCACCGATGATTTTGATGACCAGGCGTGTCTCGAGGCAATGAGTACGCGCCAGTTCATGACCGGCATTGCCAATCATCATATCTACAGTGCCGAGATCAACCTGCTCTACGGGAACTACGAACAGGCACTGCACTTTGTCAGAAAGCAGGACAAGCTAATCAAGTCCGCGATGTCCCTGCCCCAGCTCGTGCGTTTCTACATTGTTGCCAACCTCACCCTCACGACCCTATTCCCCACCATGAACAGGGCTGACCAACAGGCCACACGAGAACGCCTGGAACGGGACCTGGCGCGCATGACCCGTTGGGCGGACAATTGCGAAGCGAATTTCCGCCACCTTCAATGGCTGATGACCGCAGAACTCGCCCGCCTGGATGGCAGGCACGACGCCGCACTGGAGCTCTATGACACGGCCATCGACACGGCACGGGCAAACGGCTTCCTGCGCGATGAGGCCACTGCCTTTGAGCGCGCCGCACGGCACCTGCTGGCAGTGGGTAAACGGCGTTCAGCCGAGGGTTATCTCCGTGGTGCCCACGGGGTATACAACCGCTGGGGCGCACAACGCAAGGTAGAACAGCTGGAAGACGAGTTCCCGGTGCTTCGTCAGTGGGTTCAGGCCCACCTCAGCCCACCAGGAAGCCATTTGGCCAGTCTCGACCTGGCATCGGTTATGAAAGCCTCCCGTGAGATCTCCGGCGAGATGGTGCTGGACCAGCTGTTGCAGAAAACCCTGGCGATTCTGCTGGAAAATGCCGGTGGGCAATGGGGCTGCCTGATTGTCCGGGCCGGTGGTGCGTTCAGTGTCGAGGCCATAATCCGGCCAGAGCAGCCGTCACCACAGGTTGAGATCCCTACCCACTCAACACTCAGCGATCGTCAGGGCAAGGCCCTCGCCCTGCCAATGAGCGTGATCAGCCAGGTGTTTCAAAGGGGCGAAGCCGTGGTCCTGCACGATGCCATGGCCGACGGCCCGTTTGTGAACGACCCCTACACTGTTCACCTGCATCCACGATCAGTACTGTGTGTCCCTATCATCGTGCGGGAACGTTTTGAGGCGGCGGTCTACATGGAGAACAACCTGACCGACGCCGTCTTCACCGACGACCGGGTGGAATTGATTCAACTGCTCTCCGCCCAGGCGGCTGTCGCCATCGAAAACGCCCGGCTCTACACCCAGGTACAGGACCATTCCCGGCTCCAGGAAGAGAAAGTGGTTGAACGCACGGCAGAGCTGGAAGAACTCAATGAAGAACTGCAACGCCTGGCCGACCGCGATGGCCTGACCGGCGTCGCTAACAGGCGTTCCGGTGACGCCTACCTCAAAGACACCTGGCTGCGCCTGAGAAGGCAGCCCCAGCCCTTATCTGTGGTTATGCTCGATGTGGATCACTTCAAGCACTTCAACGACAATTACGGCCACCAGATGGGTGACGAATGCCTGATCCGGGTTGCCGAGACACTGCAGGCGCAACTGCAGCGCTCAACCGACATGGTGGCGCGCTACGGGGGAGAAGAGTTCATTCTGATACTCCCCAATACTGACGAAAATGGTGCGATACAGGTCGCTGAAAATGCCCGCGTTGCCATCGAAGCATTGGACATCAGGCACGACCATTCAACGGCGCGAGATTGCATCACCGTCAGCGTGGGCTGCGCCACCATCGTTCCCGATGACAAGAGCAGTCTCGAAGAATTGGTCTTTGCCGCCGATGCCGCACTCTACAAAGCCAAAGAGAGCGGCCGAAACCGAATTCAAGCGGCTGAGAGCGCTTGAGATAACGAGACTTTTTTACCAAACTCAGTGATCTTGAGATTATGATCAACGCATTTGCCGTATCCAACTACCGCAGCCTCAAGAGTATCGTCGCGCCCCTGACCGGCCTCAATGTGGTAACCGGGCCCAACGGCTGCGGCAAATCCAACCTTTACAAGTCTCTGCGGTTACTGGCTGAAACCGCAAAGGGCAACTTAATCTCGTCGATCGCGCAGGAAGGCGGGCTGGATTACACGTTCTGGGCAGGGCCGGAGACCTTTACCAAAGGCATGAAAGACGGTGTCGATCCCGTACAGGGCTCTGCCAAAAAACAGAACAGCCGGCTCAGACTCGGCTTCGTGGGTGAAGACTTCGGCTACGCCATCTCACTGGGTATGCCCGCCCCTCAGGGATTTGCGGGCTACCAGGACCCGTCCATGTTTCAGTTTGACCCGGAAATCAAGCGCGAGTGCATTTGGGCGGGAGACGTCTGCCGTCCCAGCAGTTGCCTGATTGACCGGGTCGGGCCTGTGGTGAAAGTGCGCAACGGTCGTAAATGGGAAGTCTACAACGCCCACCTCAACACCTACGAAAGCATCCTCAACGAAATCAGCGATCCGGTGGCTGTGCCCGAGGTTCATGCTGTCCGGCAAACCATCCGCAACTGGCGCTTCTACGACCAGTTCCGAACCGATCCCCAGTCCATCATCCGCACTCCCCAAATCGGTACGCGAACGCCGGTGCTTGATCACGACGGCCATAGCCTGGTCGCGGCTCTGCGGACCATCCACGAGATTGGCGACCGGGCGGCGTTGTACGATGCCATTGAGGATGCCTTTCCCGGGGCAACCATCAACTTTGAGGCAGACTCCGGCAACCGTTTCATACTGCAGTTTTTGCAGGAGGGGTTGCTGCGCCCCTTAAACCAGGCGGAGCTGTCGGACGGCACGCTTCGTTACCTGTTGCTGGTAGCCGCACTACTCACGCCAAGACCACCGTCACTATTGGTGCTTAATGAACCGGAAACCAGCCTGCACCCGGACTTGCTGCCTGCCTTGGGGCGCCTGATCAATCGAGCATCACGTGAAACCCAGGTGTGGGTCGTTTCCCACGCACCACGTTTGGTGGCAACTCTGGAACAGGATGGCGACTGTAACTCCATCGCCCTGAACAAGGACCTTGGCGAAACCATCGTCCTGGGGCAGGGTTTGTTGGATGCGCCACCCTGGCAATGGGCGGATTAACAATGGAGTTCACCTTCCTGGGCACATCCGCCGGCACCCCGACACGGTCACGAAATGTGAGCGGCTTGGCCTTGTGTCACTCCGGTCCCAAACCCTGGTATTTGATCGACTGCGGTGAAGGCACGCAGCACCAGTTGCTTCGCACCCGCTACTCGGTTGTGCAATTGCGCGCCATCTTTATCACCCATATCCACGGCGATCACACGTTCGGCCTTCCAGGGCTGCTCACCAGCGCCTCCATGCTTGGCCGCACGGAACCGCTGGACATCGTTGCCCCCACCCAGGTACAACGCTTCATCAGCGCAGTGCTCGCAAACAGCGACTCCAGTCTCAGCTACTCGCTAAACTTTATCGATTCCGAAGCATCGGATTTCCAGTGGCAGGATGAGCACGTCAGGGTTACCAATGTGGCACTGTCCCATCGTGTCGACTGCCGCGCCTATGTGTTCACCGAGCAAAGCCTGGAGCGACAACTACTGCGGGACAAATTAAGCGCGGAAGGCATCGAGCCCGGACCCGGCTGGGGCGAATTGCAGAAAGGCAACGATATAACGCTGGAGGATGGCCGCCTGCTCAGAAGTGACGATTACACACACATTCCCCGCACGGCCCGCCGCCTGATCGTCGCCGGCGACAACGACACCCCAGACCTGCTGGCCGATGCCTGCAACGGCACCCACGTGCTGATCCACGAAGCCACCTATACCCAGGACGTGGCCGACCGGGTCGGCCCCTGGCCACAACACAGCTCCGCTGAACAGGTCGCCCGATTCGCCCAACAAGCTCACTTGCCCAACCTGGTGTTGACCCATTTCAGCTCACGTTACCAGTCCGGGCCGGGAGGCGCGCCCCACATCAACCAACTGGCGGCCGAAGCCATGCAGCACTACAAGGGCCAACTGTTTCTGGCGCAGGATTTTGATACCTATCGGCTGGAAAAGGATTTGTCGTTGAGTTGCCTGACCCAAACACATTCAATCTGACGAAGGATATTCACAATGACGTATCAGTTCGAAGACCTAAGGAAGGCTTGCCGGACAGAATGGCGCGACTACATTGAACACAGTTTCGTAAAGCAGTTAGGCGATGCGTCGCTCGCTCCCGAAGCGTTTCAGCACTACCTCAAGCAGGATTACCTGTTCCTGATCCAGTTTGCCCGCGCCTTCGCCCTGGCGGCCTACAAAAGCCCAACCTTGCTGGATCTCCGCCAGGCAAAGGAAGGCTTGCAGGCCATCGTGGATGTAGAGCTGGACCTACACATCAGCTACTGCAAGGAATGGGGCATTTCAGAAGCAGAACTTGCCAACCTGCCGGAAGCGCGCGCCACCCTTGCCTACACACGCTATGTGCTCGACACGGGCAACCGCGGCGATTTGCTCGACCTGCATGTTGCGCTCTCACCCTGCATGGTGGGCTACGGGGAAATCGCCAATTGGCTGAACAAACGGGCAGAAACCATTCGGGGAGACAAAAACCCGTATGACGCCTGGATCGCCATGTATGAAAGCGACGAGTTCCAGCAGGCCATGCACGCGGAAATCCAGTGGCTGGATGAACGACTGGCGGATGTATCCCCCGCCAGGTTCGAGCAGCTTACCCGGATATTCAGCGACGCCACCCGGCTGGAAATCGATTTCTGGGAAATGGGTCTGAAACAGAGCGATTGAGAAACGCGTGGTCAACCACAGCACTTCTTGAACTTGGCACCACTCCCGCAATGGCAAGGATCATTGCGGGAAGGCAGTTTCGCCGTGGTCACCGTCGCCCCTTTGTTCAGGAGTGCCGTCAGTTCGGTGATGAATTCAACCGCACCCTCGCGGGCATCCACTGTAATGTTGGCATGCAGATTGGCTTCCGCCACCTGAGCTTCGACCTCCTGCCTGCGCGCCTCACTGGTAACCACCAGTGTTAGCGGAAACTTCTTGCTGCCACTCTTCTGACTGGCCTTGGTCTGGAAGCCACCATGGGCGGTGTGGTGCTGGCGCGCGTCCTGCCGGCCTTTGTAGAAGAACTTGTCTGACATGCTGAAATCTCGATGAATGGAAGAGTACCCGGCGCCCGAAAAAAGCGAGCGAGCACCGGGCGAGACGTTTTAGCATGCTTATTGAATTGGATATATAGGCATAAGTGGAAATTCGATGAACCTGCCCCAAAGTTGACCACGCCCCGACGGAGCCCGCAAACTGAACGAACACATCATTCCACAAAAAATCCACATCCGATGCCAGCAAACGTAAAAACCCGGATTTTGTTCCGCTCCAAACGCCTGAACCTGTACCTCGTCCGCTACCCAGAAGGTCACAAGGTGGGACCGCACCTGGACATGACTTCCGAAGGCCGGCTGTACAAACTCAATTGTGTTCTGGTAAAGCCCAAAGCAGGCGGTGAGTTCATCTGCGAAAAGAACATTTTCAACTTGTTTGGCCGGGTATACCTGTTTCGACCAGATCTCTACCAACACCGGGTTTCGAAGATTGAACGTGGGAATCGTTGGTTGCTCAGCTTTGCACTTAACACATCGGGTAACGTTCCCCTGGCACAATGATCGCCTAGATCCGACAGAAGCCGTCAGCCCAACAAACACGCCTTGGCCTCGTTGATGCGGGCGGCCAAATAGTTACTCCCACCGCGGTCCGGGTGTACTTTCTGCATCATCCTGCGGTGGGCCTGAATGATCTCGTCCTGTGTTGCACCGGGCTTCAGCCCCAAGATGTCCAGTGCTTCGCTCTCGGTAAGTGGACCGCCAGCATTGGCTTGTTCTTCGGATTCTTCGCCTCCAGCGCTGGCCTCATCGTCAGCACGCCATGAGTCACCAAACCGGCGGTCAAGATAACTTTCCAGCAGCCGGGCGGAGTCCTCGTCGTGCGCCCGGCAGTATCGCAACAGCTCAAGAAATTCACTTTCGCCCAGGTCCGCCAGCTCTCGCCCGGCCATGGGGCCTTTCAGGACCTTGCCACTCATGGTGCCGGAGTCATGATCCAGGCTCATTTCCAGAATGTCGCCGGAGACATGGGATTGGTTGCCCGAACTTGCGTTTGCATCTCCCGTTCCGGCCCCCGCCATGCGCCCCGTCAACAATGATGGCAGCACCCGGCGTAGCAGTGGATAGAGAAACGCCAACAACGCGAATAAGGCGTGCAAGCGGCCGGTAACGGCCATCAGAACCACTATCCCGATAGCGGCCATCAAGGCCAGCTTTATCATCGCCGGCTTACGTTGGCTGGCCGGCTGGTTGCGCAGCCAGACCCACGCAACAACCGACAGTGCTATGACCAGAAGCGTTAGTGGCACTCAGATACCCCGGAACTCATCGGTCCATCGATGGCTTGAACGTGGATTGAAACAAGCGCTACTTGATCTGCTGGGTCAAGCGCTTGACCTCTGGAGAGCTGCGGCTGGAAAAATCCTGCAGGGCCTTGGCTCCCCCGGAAGCATAGACCGCCACCGCAGCCATAAGATCCTTGAGAACCTGCGGACTGTTGCGATCGAAGGGGGCATAAGCCCCACCAGACAACTTGCTCACCTGCTGGAACACCTCTCTGGCATGAGCATCGGCGCCCTCGTGGAACATGAACACCGGCGTTCGCAGCATCCCCAGCTCCCCCGCGGTATGGCACAGTTCGTCCACCGGTTCCTCGCAACAGTCGCCAATAAACACCACCGCCCTTACGGCCTTTTCCCGGGTTTCCTTCACGGCATGAGCCAACACCCGGCTGATCTGGGTGCGCCCACCCAGGCAGGAAACGCCGTTCATCAGGTTCAACAACTGACCGGTCTCCGTCACAAACCCTGTGGCCTTGAACTCGCCAAAGCCGCGGTAGTAACAAAGCTGGATAGCCAAACCACCCAAATCCCGGGTCGCCATGAACAGTTCACTCTGCAAGTGGCAGGCCTCATCCCAGGTTGCCTCCCGGCTGGCGGTGGCATCCAGCGCGAATATCAGCCTACCCTGCCCGCCACCCTGTTTAGGCAGTGTGCGAACCTCGTTGATAAACTGGTCGATGGCCTGTCTATCGGATTTGGGGCGCAGTTCTTTGTCGGCCATAGTGGTCCTTTCTCGTTTACCAGTGCGTCACGCACCTGGGTTACCATCAGCCCGCCAGTGCTGCCCGCACCTTCTTGCTCAGGTGGCCCATATCAACCCGGCCAAGCACCTGGGGCTTTAGCTCGTTCATCACTTTGCCCATATCCTGCATTCCCTGTGCATCGGTAGCGCTGATGGTCATTCGAATCAGGCCGTCCAGATCATCCTCATTCAGGGCCGCAGGCATGAATTCCTCAATGATTACCATTTCCGCTCTTTCATTGTCACCCAACTCCTCGCGCCCCGCCTCATCGTACTGACTGGCGGCGTCACGGCGCTGTTTGAGCATCTTGTCCAACACCTTTAGGACATCCTCGTCGCTCAAATCACGGCGCTCATCAATCTCAATCTGCTTGACTGCCGCCTGCGCCATACGCAGGGTGACAAGCCGGGTTTTGTCCTTGTTCCGCATTGCATTTTTCACTGCAGTGTTGAGTTGTTCCTTAAGTGATGGTTCCGACATTGTCGACCTCCTGATCTATGGGTTAAAGGGTTGAGGGAAACCGTCGCTCGTCCGAGAATCCATCGGCCAAGGTATCAAACACCCTGCGGACTCGCGGCGGTACAGGCCCGCGCTGTGGTCGATATACGTAAAGCGGCAAAGGGGGCGGTTCAAACTGGCGTAGGACGGGCACCAACAACCCGTCACGGATGTAAGGAATCACCAGAAATGCCGCGATTTGCCCGAAAACCCAACCATTGAGTACGGCCTGCAGCTCTGCTTCCGGATCATCGGACACAAACCGGGGCGATTGAGGCGCATGGGTAAAGCCATTGAACCGCCAGGGCCAAATCCGGCCGGAATTCCGATCAATTCGGCCAGAAACTGGCCGGGCGATCAAGTCTGCTATCTTTTGTGGTTCGCCGACATCCTTCACCAAATCAGGTGTTGCAACCACCAGCAAAGGCACTTTGCCGGCCTCTTTGGCCACAAACGGTTGTCTCGTAGAGCTCCCACGCGGATGCCAATATCAATCTGGGCCCCCACCGTGTCTGTCACCTCATCTTCCAGCCGAAGATCAATCAGGCACTCAGGGGACGCTTTGATCAAAGGCGCAAGAAGTGGCAAAACATGCCCTCTTCCTACGGAGTGGGGAGCAGTGATTCCAACCCGTCCCGCATACCGTCCGTTTTCTGGTGCCTTGGTGTGATCGAACAATAACTCAAGCTCGGACATCAAGCTGTTGGATTCTCTCAGGAATTGCTCACCGAACTGGGTGATCTGGATCTGCCGAGTGCTTCGATGAAACAGTAATTCGCCAAGCTGATCTTCAAGTTCCTTAACAGCTCTGCTGATGGTCTGCGGAGATGTTTGAAGTTGAAAGGCAGCCTCACGAAAGCTGCTAGAACGCGCTGCGGTGGCAAAAATCTTTAACAGGCGAAAACGATCGTACATGGCCTCCTGTGCCCTCCGGCAGGTTACGCATTCAGTGTTCCATTTTTTGGAATTAAGAAAGCCAGAATTTTTCCTTCCAGACTGGGTTCATCCCTGACTACTCTGAGATTACTCCAAACGACCGTACCAAAACCACAACAACAAATCGGGAGTCAGGTTGCCTTGCTGTTTTAGCATGGCCTGCCGCTCCGAGGGAGTAACCATGTCATTATCCCGAAGAAGTTTCCTGAGAAACAGCCGGAACGCGCTGATTGGAACCCTGGCCTTCAGCAATGGCGCCATTGCGCTGCTCGCGCCCTCAAAAGCCTGGTCCATGCCGCTGCAGCAACTAAGCAGCGCAGAGGGCGAGACCATCCTCAAGCTTACCCGGCACATATTCCCCCACAACAGGCTGGAAGACGCGGTTTACGCCTTTGTTGTCAGAGACCTGGACAAAGCCGCCAGTAACGCCGACGCTCTCGCGCTTCTGACCAGTGGAGTCAAGGACATTAACCACCGCGCGGGTGGGCAATGGATGTCCCTCAGCTCTGACGAACAATTCCGCCATGTGGAAGCAATTTCAGATTCACCGTTCTTCGAGAAGATCCGAAGTACCGCTGTGGTCTCGCTTTACAACAACGAACTGGCCTTTGCCCATTTCGGTTATGAGGGTGAAAAAGGTGACGGCGGTTATCTGCATGCCGGCTTCGACGACCTCGACTGGTTGCCAGAACCAGCACAGGCAGATAGCGGCATCAAGCCTGCCTGACCGCTGGTCACTCCCATCAATAATTCATACAAGAACCAGTCTGGAGAGTCCCATGGCACTGACTGATAAACAAAAAACCTTTGCGCACGACGACAGCGTTGTCATTATCATAGGCTCAGGCGCCGGTGGCGGCACCCTCGCAAACGGGCTGGCCCAACAGGGCATCGATACCGTTGTACTGGAGGCAGGCCAACTGCATACCACGGCTGACTTCCTCGCCGACGAGTGGGCATCATTTTCCCAGTTGGCCTGGCTTGACCCGCGCACCACATCCGGCAGTTTCCGTCTCGCCAAAGATTTTGCTGGCCTGCCTGCGTGGATTGTCAAAGCAGTAGGCGGCACCACTATCCACTGGGCGGGCGCGAGCCTTCGCATTCAGCCCCACGAATTCAAGGCACTCACTACCTATGGTTCATTGAGCGATGCCAACCTGCTGGATTGGCCGATCGATTACGATGAACTGGCCCCTTACTACGCCAACGCCGAAAACCGCATGGGCGTAACCCGGACCAACGACATTGGCGGCTTGCCCGGCAACAACAACTTCAAGGTAATGAACGCTGGCGCCAAGAAACTCGGTTACAGCTGCAATACCGGCCACATGGCCATCAACAGCCAGCCTCGCGATGGCCGCCTGGCCTGTCAGCAACGCGGCTTTTGTTTCCAGGGCTGTCGCTTTGGCGCCAAGTGGTCAACGCTCTACACCGAGCTACCCGCAGGGGTCGCAACTGGCCACCTAGAAATCCGGCCGGAATCCCACGTTGCCCGTATCGAACACAACAAGAATGGCCGGGTAAACGCTGTTGTCTATTTCGATAAGGACGGTAAAGAGCAGCGCCAGAAGGCCCGTGTTGTGGCCGTGGCGGGCAACTCCATTGAGACACCACGCCTGTTACTCAACTCCGCTTCCAGCATGTTCCCGGATGGCCTGGCCAACAGCTCCGGGCAGGTTGGCCGAAACTACATGCGGCATATGACCGGATCAGTTTATGCCACGTTCGAGAAACCGGTTCACATGTACCGGGGCACAACCATGGCAGGCATAATCTCCGACGAAGCCCGTCACGACCCCACTCGCGGATTTGTGGGCGGGTACGAGATGGAGACGCTCTCTCTTGGCCTCCCCTTCATGGCCGCTTTCCTGAATCCCGGCGCCTGGGGCCGGGACTTCACCCGGGCGATGGACCAGTATGACCACATGGCGGGCATGTGGCTGGTCGGAGAAGATATGCCGCGGGAGTCCAACCGTATAACGCTGAATACCGACGTCAAGGATACCTACGGCATGCCGGTGGCCAACGTCCATTACGACGACCACTCTAACGACGTCGCCATGCGCCAGCATGCCTTCGAGCGTGGAGAAGCCATTTACAATGCGGTCGGAGCGACGGAAACCATCCGCACACCGCCTTACCCCTCCACGCATAACCTGGGCTCTTGCCGCATGAGTGAGAAGGCGCAGGACGGCGTCTGCAACGGTGTCGGCCAGAGCCACGACATCCCGAATCTGTTCATATCAGATGGCAGTCAGTTCACCACTTCAGCGGCGGAAAACCCCACGCTGACCATTGTGGCCCTGGCACTCCGCCAGTCTGAGAAAATGGGACAGATGCTGAAACAGGGAACGGTTTGACCCGTTCCTGCCCAGTGAACCAGAAACCACCAAGAGATAAATTGTATGAGCTTTAGCGGTGAAAACTACCCAGGCGTAAAGACTCCAACGAAAGAATCCCAAGGTTTCCGCCTCAACCACACCATGCTCCGGATCAAAGACCCGGAGCAGTCCCTGAACTTCTACACTCACATACTGGGAATGACGGTGCTGAGGAGGTTGGATTTCGAGGAAATGCAATTCTCGCTCTACTTCCTGACCAGACTGGATGACAGCCAATCAGTGCCAGAAGAAAAGAGCAACCGTACCGTCTGGACATTCAGTCAGACCGGTATTCTTGAACTGACCCACAATTGGGGGACGGAAAACCAGGAAGACTTTTCCTACCACGATGGTAACGCCCAACCTCAGGGATTCGGGCACATCTGCATCTCAGTACCAGACCTGGATTCAGCCATTGCCTGGTTCGACGCCAACAACGTGACCTACGTTAAACGCCCCGAACAAGGCAAAATGCGGGATGTTGCCTTCATCAAGGACGTTGATGGTTACTGGATAGAAATCGTTGAAGCCCAACGCCTGGGGAATCTTGGCGATGCCCGTCCCGGTGACGGTTAAACAGGCTCCTGACGGAATCAGCGGTTTAGGGGCTTTTTACCGAGAAGCACGCGAGCACCGGCAGGCCCGGTGCGCTCGACATGACGAACACCCGCAGAAAGTTCACAGACCTCTCCGGCCTCATAGGTCAGGATTCCCTCATCAGTGGCTAAAGAAAAGGGTCCCTCCAGCACCAGCAGCATGGCGGTGAACCAAAAAGCCACTTGCAGACTACACTATTACCCTGCTCATTCTTTTGACACAAGTGGAGTCACTGCATGATTACCGTTCACCACCTCAACAATTCCCGCTCACAACGCGTTCTCTGGATGCTGGAAGAATTGGGAGTGCCCTACGAAATCCAGCGTTACGAGCGTGACCCTCAAACCATGCTGGCACCGGCCAGCCTAAAAAAAGTGCACCCGCTGGGTAAATCACCGGTCATCACCGATGGCGATCTGGTGGTAGCGGAGTCAGGCGCTATTATCGAGTACCTGGCCCACACCTACGGCAAAGACACCATGTTGCCTGAAGCAGGTGGCCAGGCCTGGCTTGATTATACCTACTGGCTGCATTACGCCGAAGGCTCCCTGATGCCACCGCTGGTAATGCGCCTGGTGTTCCAGAAGGTAAAAAACAGCCCGATGCCGTTTTTTATCAAGCCGGTGGCCAAAGGCATCGCCGATAAAACTACTGCCACCTTCATCGGCCCGATGATCAAAACACACCTGGATTTTGTCGAAGCCCACCTGGCAAAAAACACCTGGTTTCTTGGCGACAACCTCAGCGCGGCGGACATTCAGATGAGCTTCCCGTTGGAAGCTTCGGTGGCACGGGGTATCGTTGGCACAGACAGGCCTCATATCAATGCGTGGGTTGAGAAAGCACACGCCAGACCCGCTTATCAGAAGGCACTTGAGAAGGGCGGTGAATACGATTTTGCCTGAGAGGACAGAGGAGGGCTCATCGCCCTCCCTTTTTTAGAAGCGAGAAGGCAACACCAAACCGATATTCAGATATGTCTCGGTTTCCCACACTTTTATTGAACGCCATCCGCCACCAAGTATAGGAGACAGATTTCGTCCATACATCCCTCAGGATCTATCAATGAACGCGACTATCAAGCAATTCCTCCTAGTTTCAAGCATTTACCTACTCGCCCCAGCCGCTAACGCCTTCGACCTTAACGACGCGCTTTCCAGCGGCTCCGAAGCAATGTCCTCGGCATCAGAAGTCAGCGGTGAAGCCCAGCAACTGGTCGGCCAACTCCAAAGCCAGCTCGGCGTCACGCAGGCCCAGGCAACAGGTGGTACTGGCGCCCTGTTACAGCTCGCAAAAAACCAGCTGGGCAACGACTCCATGAGCACCCTCACCAGCAAAGCCTCTGGCCTGTCCAGCCTGTTGGGCGGTGGTAGCAGCCTGAGCGAAAGCCTGCTCTCCAATATATCGTCGATGGACGGCGTGCGGTCGGCCTTTACAGCCCTGGGTATGGACAGCGGCATGATCCAGCAGTTTGTCCCGGTTATCATGAGCTTCCTGGGGAACCAGGGGATTGGCTCTTCGTTGCTGGGGCAACTGCAGGGCCTCTGGACACCGGACGCCTGAAGCAGTTGCCCTTCCCGAGAGCGGCGTTTACACCGTAATTCGCTCCAGGGCCTCCCGAATCCCTGGGGGAATCGGTGTCGAGGACTGGGTGGCTCGATCCACGAACACATGGACAAGCTCGCCATGTGCGGCTGCCTGGGCTTCGTTCTCCATGAAAATCCCCACTTCGTAGGTCACAGAACGGGTGCCAATTCTGGCAACCCGAACGCCGGCTTCGAGGGCATCAGGGTAGGCAACCGGCTTCTTGAACTGGCAGCTTGAACTCACCATGAAACCCACTGCCGGTGCGTTGTGTATATCAAGACCGCCTTCTTCAATGAGATAGCGGTTGATGACCGAATCGAAGTAGGAATAATAGGTCACATTGTTGACGTGACCGTAGATGTCGTTATCCATCCATCGGGTGATGATGGGGTAAAACACGGGAAAGTCAGATCGTTCCATGGAGGCAGCCTGGCGTCAGTGGTCGTCAAAAAGAATGACCTGGCGAATGGCCTTGCCGTTTGCCAATCGCTCAAAGCCTTCGTTGATCTCATCAAGGGTCAGGGTGTCGCTCAGTAGCTTGTCGACCGGCAACCGTCCCTGGCGAAACAGGCTGACGTAGCGGGCCACATCTCGCACCGGCACACAGCTTCCCACATAGCTACCCTTGAGGGTTCGTTCCTCTGCCACCAGGCTCACCTGTTGAATCGACACCTTCCTGTCAGGGTGTGCCAACCCACCTGTTACGGTTGTACCGCCACGACGAGTCAGTTGATAAGCCAACTCCAGCGCCTTTTCAGAACCCGCCATTTCGATCGCACAATCAACGCCTCCGTTGGTCAAGGCTTTCACCTGGCTCACGCAATCTTCGTCCGCCGCATTGATACCAGCGCTGGCGCCCAGGCTCTTGGCCATCGCAAGCTTGTCCTCATCCAGATCAATGGCAATGACCTGTCCTGCCCCGGCCACCAGCGCACCCAACACACTGTTCAGGCCCACGCCGCCAAGCCCGATAACGGCGACCGTCTGGCCGGCTTTGATATCGGCCGAGTTGATGGCGGCGCCCACGCCCGTCAGCACGGCACAGCCAAAGAGGGCGGCATGATGAAACGGCAGGTCTGGATCAATCCGTACCAGCGAATGTCGGGACACCACTGCGTGATCGGCGAACGCAGAGACGCCCAGGTGGTGATTCACCGGCGTACCATCCGCCCGATGCAGCCGGTGTTCGCCACCAACTAGCGTACCGGCATTGTTCGCGACGGCCGCCGGTTCGCAGAGGGCGGGGCGACCTTCGGCACAGGGGCTGCAATGCCCGCAGCTGGGAACAAAGACAGTGACCACGTGATCACCCGGGCTGAGATCTGTCACCCCTGCCCCAACGGCTTTGACCACGCCTGCCGCCTCATGGCCCAGGGCCATAGGTACGGGCCTTGGCCGGTTGCCGTCAATCACGGACAGGTCTGAATGACACAACCCCGCCGCCCGTATCTGAACCAACACCTCATGATCGCCCGGTGGATCCAGTTCCAGCTCTTCAATCGTCAGCGGTCGGTTTTCGTCGAAAGGCTGTGGCGCACCTATCGTTTCCAATACAGCGGCACGGATTTTCATAACGATGATCCTGTTGGTGTTTTTGTTCGGAATGTCCGCAAGGTACTAAGTTTCTCTGATTTAGGGAAGTTCTGAAGTTTCTCTACCGGATGATCAGAGCGTTAACAGGAAACCGTAACGATTCCTGATAAAGTGAGCGCCTGTAAACGACTCCGTCCCACTTACCGGTAACTGCACCTGTCACTTATGCCCATTGCCATACCACCCGAGCAGACCATCTCCGAAGCAGAGATAGAGCTGGCCATAGGCTCGGGCATTGAACGGTATTTCGCCGACTGCCGGTCGCGGGTGCCGGCGTTTATCGACCGACATTTCCACTATCCCGGCGCTGTGGCAACCAACCGGATGGCACTGGGCTGGGACATGTTGCGGGCGCCGATCAATCTGCTTTGGGCGCCGGTTTACGCCCTTGCCTGCATGGTAAAAATTCCAACGCGCAAACGAGCCGGTCTGAGATGGCTGCACGGAATGGCTGATCGTGTGCCTGCTGGTTTTACCACCCGCGTACAACAGCACATCTCGAGCCTTATTCAGGCCGACCTGCTGAACAATGGCCAGCCAACGGGCCACTTGCTGGAGGACTATCTGGTGGAAGCGCTGGAGGAGGTTTACGAGCGCCACAGCTCTGAGCCAGTCGACCACCAGCACTTTATCAAACTGGTAGAGCCTGTGATTGCCGACGCTCTTCGTCAGTACCGCGTAACGCGGACGGCCTCTGCCGATATCACCAACAGCATTTCATGCACCGTGCTGGGCGCGTTTGCATTCCAGAAGTTTACGCCTGGGGGCATAGGGCTCGGAGTGGTGCTGGCGTCCATGCTTGCAAAGACCCTGGCCGCACGGGACTTTATCCTCGGCGAGACCATTGGCACGTGGTACTACAGCGTCTTTCCACCGGAGCCGTCGCTGGCAACGACCGCCAGCGTCATGCTCGCGGTCATGGCCGCCCTGGCAGCGTTCGCAGCGCTGTCCGGCGTTATTTCCGACCCCGTGCAGGCGGCACTCGGCCTGCACCGTCGTCGCCTGCACAAGCTGCTGGATCACCTGGAGCGGGACGTATCGCTCAACACCCAAAGCAGCTTTCGGCCAAAAGACCAGTATGTGGCCCGCATTCTGGACACGTTCGACATGATCAGAGCCGGGTTGATTTAGGCAAGAGCCTCCCAGGCAGGGAGGACTGACCGTTCCTGAACTACAATCAGTACCTGCAGGGCCAAACTGACCAGAACTCACATGAGGCACCCATGGCGCAACCAACCCCGCTTCAAACCTTATTCGACACCCTTCCTCAGAGCGGCCGGGTTGAATGGATTGGCATCCGCCCTGCCCGTGGTGAGCCCATGACAATACTCGATAACGTGATGATCACGCCGGGCAAAGGCCTGGAAGGCGATCGATTCGAGGGCCGCGAGACCAGCAAACGGCAGGTCACCCTGATCCAGAAAGAGCACCTGCATGCCATTGCCTCCTGCCTCGGGCGGGATGCTCTTGACCCAGACATTTTCCGGCGCAACATTGTGGTCTCTGGCCTGAACCTCCTGGCCCTGAAAGGCAAAGCGTTCCGAATCGGGGGTGTGGTGCTGGAATACACCGGCCTGTGTCACCCCTGTAGCAAGATGGAGACTGCCCTTGGGCCGGGCGGTTATAACGCCATGCGTGGGCATGGCGGTATAACGACGCGAGTGATTGAAGGGGGCGAGGTGGCAATTGGCGACAGCGTTCTGGCCTGCCTCTGAGCCACTTGTGGCTACTACTCCACCGTGATGGTGATCTTCTCGGACATCACAGGCGGCTGATGAGGTACGTGCAGGTGGTCCCCCACCAGTAACTGCAAGGTATGTTCGCCCGGTGACAGCTCCAGGGACGTCTGGGTTTGTCCGCCACCAAAATGAATATGACGATCATCGGACGGAACCGGTTGGTCCGTCGCCGGCATATCGTCTACATCCACAAGCAGGTGATGGTGGCCGGTGCCCTTACGTTCCACGCCCGCTGGCGCCACACCCAGCCCATCCAGACCGAATCTCACGGTGACTGGAGAACTCACGGTCTGGCCATCAGTTGGTGTAATAAAATACACCGACGCGCCTTCAGGGGCGGGTGTCGCTCCATGGACCCCGGCAACCATTGAGAAGGCAAGAACCGAACCAAGCAATAAACGTTGTGTGCTGCTGATCATGCTCATGACTCATTCCTTGAACGCGGGATTGACTGTTCAATGGTAGGACAGATTCTCGCATCTTGCCGAATATCGATACTGTCTTGTATAAGCTGCATCTACGGAGCTAGCCGAGCGTCCATACTGTTCTGCGCCAGCCGGCGGGCCTGCTCTTCGGTCATCCCCAGGCAATCACGCAGAGCCACGAAGTTTTCCAGCACATAACCGTCGAAATAGGACGGGTCGTCCGAGTTCACGGTAACCTTCAACCCCTGCTCCAACAGGTCCAGAATGTTGTGGTGGGTCATGTCCTGAAACACACGCAGCTTGATGTTCGACAACGGGCAAACCGTTAACGGGATCTGCTCATCCGCCAGTCGGTCCAACAACTTCGGATCTTCCGCGGCACGGACCCCATGGTCAATACGGCTTACCTTGAGCAGGTCCAAAGCCTGCCAGATGTACTCAGGCGGCCCCTCTTCACCGGCATGGGCAACTGCCAGGAAGCCTTCAGATCTCGCTTTGGCGAACACTCGCTCAAACTTGCTGGGTGGATGGCCCTGTTCTGCACTGTCCAGTCCCACCGCAAAAAACTGATCACGAAATGGCATCGCCTGTTCAAGTGTCCGGAAGGCGTCATCTTCAGACAGATGCCGCAGGAAACTGAGAATCAGCCCACCGGTAATGCCCAACTGCTCGCGCCCATCGCGCATGGCACCGCTGATGCCGTTGATGGCCGCTTCAAAGGGAATGCCGCGCTCGGTATGGGTTTGCGGATCGTAGAAAGGTTCAACATGGACAACGCCCTGCGCCTGACACTTCTGCAGATACGCCCAGGTGAGATCGTAGAAATCCTGCTCCGTGCGCAGCACATTGGCACCCTGGTAATAAAGATCCAGGAATTCCTGCAGGTTATTGAAGGAATAGGCCTGCCGAAGCACGTCGACATCGCTCCACGGCAACTCAATGCCATTGCGCCGAGCCAGTGCAAACATCAGTTCAGGCTCAAGCGCCCCTTCCAGGTGTAGGTGTAACTCCGCTTTGGGTAGGGATTTCAGCCAGGCTTCGTTCATCACACTCTCCAGGATGATTTATCGTGTATCAACAAATCATCCCGGAAAGCCATGAGTTCTTGCAAATCCCCGTGCAGTCCGCAAAGAAAAAAGACGACAGGGCAACAGCACAAGGCGTTATCCGCTACCAGATAGGCCTACAGATAGCGCCCGCCAGCACCGATCACCACGACGACCAGCCCGAGAATCAGGTTGGTGCCCACCAGCTTGCGGATCTGTCCCACCTGGCGCCCGCCTTCCTGTGGGTCCTGATTGGCAACGGCCTGCTTTAACCGCCGGAAGGGGGCAAAATAGACGTGACAATAGAGCAGCATCATCACAATCCCCAGCCCCTGCATCACATGGACATGCCAGCCGGCACCCGCCATGCCACCGAATACGCTGAAGACCATCCAGTAACCGGTCACCAGCAACAGTATGATCGCCACCCATACCCAGCGGAAAAACCGGGACAGGGTGTGACACCAAAGCGTACCCCGCTGCGATGCATCAATGACCTCCACCACTGCTGGCCGCATGGCCATATAGGCGAAAAACATACCGCCAACCCAAATCACGGCAGAGAGAACATGTAATGCGATAGCCAGACCCATAAAGCGACTCCCGGATAAGAAATGTGTGACGAGCATAAGCCTCACCCGCCACAAAACCAACTCTCCTGGGCAGATCTTTCTGACCTTGTCTAATGGACATTTGCTGTTAAGCTGAATGTTCAATTGAACATCTGATAATAACAAGCTGAGTGAGCTGGTCCTTCCCGGATGTTCAATGCGAGGCAGAGAAACCTCAGGCATGGACCGCTCCACATGGAGAAAAAGAATGAATCTGTCTAAGAAAGTGTTCCCCGGTATTCTCCCGTCGGTGACTCTGGCGGCATCCGCCTTGCTGGTCGGCTTCAGCGGTCAGGCATTTGCGGATTACGAGCGAGGCTCGCTAGACGCCAAGTACTGCGACGAAAACGGCGATATGGTTGCTGACCTGCCAGCGGACGAATCAGAGTGGGTGAATCCCGACACTCTGATCTTTGCCTACACGCCGGTTGAAGACCCCGCCATCTATTCCGACATCTGGCAGCCCTTCATCGATCATCTGTCTGAAGTGACAGGCAAGGATGTTCGCTTCTTCGCCGTGCAATCCAACGCCGCGCAAGTGGAAGCCATGCGCAGCGGCCGTTTGCATGTGGCGGGCTTTTCTACCGGCCCAACGCCTTTCGCGGTTAATCTCGCCGGTGCGGTGCCCTTCGCCTTGATGGGCTCAGACTCCGGGCAGTTCGGCTACTCGCTTCAGGTCTACACCCACGTCGATTCCGACATCCATGAAATAACCGACCTGAAAGGTAAGCGCGTCGCACACACCTCCCCTACCTCGAACTCCGGTAACCAGGCCCCCCGTGCCCTGTTCCCGGAAATGGGCGTGGTACCAGGTGACGACTATGAAATCACCTTCTCCGGCAGCCATGACCAGTCCATGCTCGGCGTGGTGGCCAAGGATTACGACGCGGCCCCTGTAGCCTCGGAAGTGGTTGAGCGTATGGCCGCACGTGGGCTTTACGACGAGGAAGATGTGCGTCTGGTGTGGGAGTCCGACCGGTTCCCGACAACCTCCTATAACCACGCCCACAACCTGCATCCCGAGCTGGTCGAGAAAATTCGTGAAGCCTTTTACAGCTTCAAGTTTTCCGGCACCGAGCTGGGCGAAGAGTTTGAGGGCGTCGAGACCTTCATCCCCATCAACTACAAGGACAACTGGCGCGTAATTCGCACCATCCAGGCGTCCAACGGCGTTCAGTACACGCCCGACAATCTGAAATAAGAGCAACAGGCGCTTCCGGCCAATGGCCGGAAGCTCTGGCCGGAGTGAATTCATGTTAGAAATTACCAACCTGGTAAAGCGATACGGGCACAATGAGCCGGTGCTAAAAGGCCTGGATCTTGAGGTTGACGGCAGCAGCGTCGTTTCCATCGTCGGCGCTTCGGGCGCGGGGAAAAGCACACTGCTGCGCTGCATCAACCGGCTGGTTGAGCCCACATCGGGTTCGATCAAGTTGAATGGCCACCAACTGGTCAATCTTCGCGGCAGCGAATTACGACATTCCCGCCGGCGTATCGGCATGGTTTTTCAGGGGTTTAACCTGATTGATCGCTTGACGGTCATGGAGAACGTACTGTCCGGGCGTCTGGGCTATGTGTCACTGTTCCAGGCCCTGACCCGCCGCTTCCCTCAATCGGATATCGATCGCGCCTTCCACCTGATGGAGCGCGTGGGTATCGCCCACTACGCCAATAATCGAGCCGACCAGTTGTCCGGGGGTGAACGGCAACGGGTAGCCGTAGTGCGGGCACTGATGCAGGAGCCGGAGATTCTGCTGGCGGATGAGCCAACCGCGTCGCTGGACCCCAAAACCTCTCAGCAGATCATGAGCCTGCTCCAAACCCTGGCCAGCGAAATGTCGCTGCCGGTGCTGATCAACATCCACAACGTCACTCAGGCGCGGATGTACACGAATCGCATTGTGGGTATGCGGCACGGTCAGATGATTTTTGACGGTTCGCCCAAGGACTTCAACCAGGATGCGCTGGATGCCATTTACGGCGGCATTGAGTCCCCGGACGAGGATGCGGCTGAGGCCGGCGCCCAAACCCAGGAGGCGACCGTATGACCACCAGCAGAACTGCAACCGACATGACGTCGGGCAGGGTCTGGAAGAAGCCCCCGTTCATAGCCAACCCCTGGCTCCGCTATGGCTTGATCGCCGTTACCCTGACTTATCTCTACTGGGCTTTCTCCACGCTGCCCTTTGATTGGGCGCGAATTTCCGAGGGCCTGCCCCGAGCCGCCAAAATATTCGGTGGAGCCTTTCCTCCCAGCTTTGAGCGTGCCGGACTCTTGTGGACCGGCTTCAAGGAAAGCTTCCAGATTGCATTCCTGGCAACCCTGCTTGGGGTGTTTCTGTCGATACCTATTGCGGTGATGGCTGCCAAAAACGTGGCTCCGAAGCCAGTCTATCTGGTGGGGCGCGCTATCATCATTATCTCCCGCAGCTTCCACCCGGTCATCGTGGCCATCCTGTTTGTGGCGGCCGTCGGGTTTGGCCCCATGGCAGGCATCCTGACCCTGACACTCTATTCCATCGGGTTCGTGGCCAAACTGTTGGCCGAAGAAATCGAAGAAATCGACTGGGGCCAGGTGGAAGCCATGCGCTCCGTCGGCGCAGGATATCTGAAGATGCTGATCTACGGCGTGTTTCCGCAAATCATGCCACGCCAGATTGGGCTATCCATGTACCAGCTCGACAGCAACCTGCGCGCTTCCGCGGTGGTTGGCATTGTCGGAGCAGGCGGTATTGGCGGCACACTGATGAATGCGTTCGGACGTTACGATTACGACTTCGCCTTTGCCATTCTGCTGATGATTATTGGCATCATTCTGGTCAGCGAAGGCATAAGCGGATGGGTGAGGAAAAAAGTATGGTAGATCACGCTGCGAAACTGACTGACCGTGTTTGGTCCCGCTACGACCGGAAAGAACAGTGGACCCGCTATGGGATCTACCTGGTAACCCTGATTGCGATTGTCTGGGCGGTGCGTGACATCGACATTTTCTGGCCCTGGGTGTGGGACGCCCCCAACCAGATCCAGAACCTGGGCGCACGCATGTGGCCACCGGAGTTCAGCACCTGGAATGCCATCTTCGCGGCCATGCTGGAAACCGTACACATTGCCACCCTGTCTACCATGCTCACGATATTCATTGCCCTGCCGGTGTCCTATATCGCGGCGCAGAACACCACGCCGAACAAGGCCACCCTGTGGCTCGGTCGGTTTATTCTTGTGTCCAGCCGCTCAGTAAACACCATCATCTGGGCCCTGCTGTTCGTCGCCATTTTCGGCCCCGGGGTACTTGCGGGCATTCTGGCGGTTATGTTCCGGTCAATCGGTTTCATTGGTAAACTGATGGGCGAGGCTATCGAGGAGATCGATCGCCGCCCCGTCGAAGCTATGCAGGCAACCGGCGCCAGCAAAATGAAAGTAGTGCTGTACGCGATCGTGCCGCAGGTAATGCCAGCCTTTTTTGCCATCATCATCCTGCGCTGGGATATCAACATCCGTGAATCCACCGTGCTTGGTTTGGTGGGCGCCGGTGGCATCGGAGTGCTGCTGCAAGGGTCTATCGACCTGTTTGCCTGGCAGACGGTGGCCACGATTCTGCTCGCTATTGTGGTATTGGTGATTCTGGGCGAAGCGCTAACCAGCGCCTTGCGCAAGAAAGTTATCTGACGCGGAAAATCCATTCCATGACAAACAGCTTTAACTTTGGCCAAGCGGACGTGTTGTTCACCGACGTGGACGATACCCTGACCACTAATGGTCAATTGCTGCCAGAAACCTATCTGGCCCTTTGCCGACTGGCGGCGGCTGGCATTCGCGTGATTCCGGTGACCGGGGGTTGCGCCGGCTGGTGCGACCAGATCATCAGGACCTGGCCGGTCACTGCCGTAATTGGTGAAGGCGGCGCCTTCTACGCCGAGAGGACCGCCCCCCAGACGGTCCGCTGGCACTACTGGAACGACGCAGCCGTCCATAAGCGCGACCAAGAGGCCATACTGACTGCAGTCGCCGCACTGGATCTGGACTTCGAGCCACAACTCGCCAGCGACCAGGCCTTCCGCTATGTCGATGTAGCGGTCGACTACAACCAGCAGCAGTCTTTAAGCTCAGAGCAAGTAGCGGCTCTTCATAACGCTCTGGTTGGCCAGGGCTTCAACGTTCGGCAAAGCTCAATTCACCTCAACGTCTGGCTCGGCGATTTTGACAAGTCCACGATGGCCGTGCGTGTAGGGCAGGAAGTGCTGGGACTGGATCTGCAGGCGTTGCAACAGCGCGCAGTTTTCATTGGTGACGCACCCAATGACGAAAGCATGTTTCGATGTTTTCCACTAAGTGTTGGCGTGGCAAACATTCGCAAGCATCTGCCCGGGATGGCCCATCGGCCGGCCGCCGTTGTCAGCCAGCGTTCCGGGCTGGGCTTCGCGGAAATGGCCGAAAACTGGCTGAGGCAACGGACCGAATCCGACCTGCCGCAGGCCGAAACACATCCTGTGTGATCAAGCCAGGGGTAATGGACCGAGTATCTAATCTGATGGGCGCCAAAGATCGGCAAAAAAGCATTCTGGATTGGGTGAACGAGCAGAAGCATGTCGAGGTTGAAGACATTGCCCAACGCTTTGGAGTCACCACCCAAACCATTCGCCGAGACATCAACAAACTGTGCGAACAGGGTGTGCTACGTCGCCGTTATGGCGGCGTCAGCCTACCGGCCAGTGCCACGGTTTCTCCCGTTGAAAACGCGCGGATCCATCATCATGCCACCAAGCAGCAGATGGCTCAGCGGGTTGCAATGGATATTCCTGAAGGCGCCACCGTCAGCCTGGGAGTCGGCAGCACCATCGAACTGGTGGCGAAAGCGCTGATTCATCATCAGTCACTGCGCATCCTGACCAACAATCTCAGTGTGGCCTCTGCGCTTTCCGGCAATTCCGGCATCGAAGTCATCGTTTCCGGTGGGCAATACCGGCACAACCACCATGATGTGGTCGGGCCGGAAGTGACCGGATTTTTCAGCTCCTTCATCACCGACTTTGGCATCATCAGCACCGGTAGCATGGACCCACAGCATGGCCTGATGGATTTTGATATCCGCGAGGCCGAAGTCAGCCGGGCCATCATTTCCAACACCCGGTCACGCTTGCTGGTGGCCAACCATAGCAAATGGACCCAAAGCTCTCATTGTAAAGTTGCCTCATTCAAGTATGTGGATCGCTTCTACACCGACTTCATTAGTGCCGGAAAACAGATAGGCCTGCCTGCGTCGCTTGAAATCATCGAGTGTGTTGGAGCTTAACGAGTCCGAACGTTCGCAAGGCGGTGCAGTGAATATCTCCTACTTAACCCTGCCAGATTCCCAGCATTGCGCCTGCACCCAGAACGAGCGCCCCGCCGACTTCCCCGACGATCAGCAACAGCATGAAGAACCCGGTCACCCAGGACGGCAACTGCCGCTTACCCAGGCGGTGGGGCCGGCGCAATTGGTTGTCTGTATCCTGAAGCAGGCCGTGAATCACATAGGTACCAATTGCAAAGGCGAAAAACACCAGTGCAGCCACGGCGGCAGTCGTGTTAACCCAATCAGCCAGCACACTATGAGCGCTGAACGCCGCCAGCAGCAGCGCCGCAAAGCTGTAGAGCAGCGAACTGCGGTGAGCGATATCCACATATACCGGCGAGGTAGCGTCCTCACTCCGCGCCATATGCCGGTATTTCCAAATGCCGGTAAGCAGGCCTGTCATAAAAAACAGGAAAGCCGCTGAAAGGCAGATTTTTTCAGCCAGAGACATACCGTCGCTCCGTGGTTATTATTAACAGGCTGAATTATGCCACTGGAAAGACGGTGCGGTAGGATAAAACAGGAAACACGTACCTTTCGGCCTTTGATGACCAGTTGATTCCCCATGACACGATCCAAACGCATCTACCTCGCCGGCCCGGAAGTCTTTTCCCCGGCAGCAGCCCGCTTCAGCTTTGCCAGAAAGCCTTGCTACGCTCATCCATTGGGAAAAAATGCTCGATCCGCAAGTTCTGTGCGGTGACATCCAAAGGCGTGCCTATCGTTGCAATGGTCGAAAAGATTCTAAGCTGCTGATCTCCCAGGTTCAGGGTAAAAGGAATCGCCGGGTAGTCGAGATGTTCCACCACGTGGCTTTTCCAGTTCTGCGGAACGCCGGGCAGAGTCAAGGCATGCTCCAGCAATCGGTTGGGCTGGTCCCGGAAGGGGCCGGCTAGATGCTCATGGTAGACCCGCTGCAGCATGTGGCATGCGATGTTTTCCCAATCTCCCACAAAGGGTTTCATGCCCTCGTTGTCCAACAGCGATAGCAGAAAGTTCGGCCTTGCGGGAAAGTGAGCACCCAGTTCCACCATTCTTACCATCATCGCCTGCATGGCCGTGTTAGCCATCACCAGATAGTACTCGTGATCAAAGACAACCGCCGGGTACGGCAGGTGCGCCTGCAAGAGGTGATCAAGCGCTTCTTTGATCATTGCCATGCCTGGCGCGTTCAAATCCTGATCGCTGTAAACCTGGCTGTAACCCGCCGCAGACAGCAGGCGGTTGGTCGCCGCCAGATCCGTCTGAAGCATCTGCGCCAAATGCAGAACCATGCCCTTACTGGGCTGGCTTCGGCCCGTTTCCAGAAAGCTGATGTGCTTCGCCGATACTTCGCATTCCAGGGCGAAATCCATCTGGCTCAACCGTTTACCCTGCCGCATTTCTCTAAAAAGCGTACCGAAGGCGCTCATGGTAGTTCCTGTGAATATTCGAGTGTTCAGCGATTATCTTCCTCAAGGGTGTGCTGCACCATTACCTCACAGGTAATTGTGCCCATCACCGCCCAGGTAGATGCTTTGTAGCGTAGTCCAACACATTGTGAAACCCGATTGAGGTGATCCTATGAAAAACTTCGTCCGTCAATTCAGCGTAAAACAGATCGTCCTGAGCGATGTTTTCCTCTCCACGCCACTGGCATTGGCACTGATCCTGGCCGCAGAACCGATCGCCCAGTTAGCGGGAGGTCCCGGCGCAACCTTCTATCTGGTGGTGGGCATAGTGATGTTGCTCTGGTGCGTGGATATGGCCGCTATGGCCATGAACGCACGGTGGCTGGAGAAATACTTCAACCTGATGATGGTTGTGGATGTCAGCTGGGCCCTGCTGTCTCTCGCCCTGATGCTGTGGTTTGCGGAGAGCCTGCAGGCGTTGGGCTGGGTGCTGTTCGCAGTGAACATTCTTGTTCCACTGGACATGGCGTGGATGAAACGGGTTGCTGGCAGTAAACCTCTTGAACCTGCATTCAGCTAGCCTTCGAAACACCGGGTAGCGGCAACTCCTGTCGCTACCCGCCTGCTCAGAAGTAGCCCAATAGCCTGCCAAGAGTCAGCGCACTCATCCAGAACACCAGAGACATCAAGGCACCTGCCCTCAAGGGCAAAGGCATGGAAGCACCCATTGGGAGGCTCCGTATATCCCGGCGCTTTAACACCCGAGCAAGTAGCAACGCGTTCGACACTCCCAACAGGACAACCACCATCTTGACCCGGAACAACATCGACCCGGCGTAGTCCACCGCCGCTGTGGCGAATAGAAGCGAACCACAGACCACCGCTAACCCCAAACCAAACGCGGAGGTGACTCGAAGCACATCGACAAACACCATCACAGGGTAGCGGCGCCAGAGCCCCAGCAAACGCAGATCCAGCGGCACAATTCCACCAATCAGCAGGGCAACACCAAGAATATGCCCGGCGTTGATCAGCGGGTATGCGAGGGTGGAATTGCGCAGCGCCGATACAAAGGCCAGGTTTTCAACAAAGACCAGCGCCGGCTCAATCATTCCCAGGCTCAGGAATCACGACCGGGATACAAGTCGTAGTTCGTCCCATCGATGACAATCCGCTCGGCCTTGACCAACCGTTCGCCCTCTTTGGCGGAACGGTGACCGTGCACGGTCATTTCCCGGCCGACGCTCAAAATCTCTTTACTGAGCCCGACACGGTCGTTACGCCAGGGTTGGCCGACTTCCACAACCCATGCCTCGCCATCAACGTCTATCGTGACCTCGCCATGGGGATTACCAAGGCGCATTGACTGGATGGTACCGGTGATTTCAAATTCCTCGTCCGTGGCCCAGGCCCAACCGTGATGAGCATGAGCGGCAGAGGCAGCGAGAACAGCAACAAGAAACGCAAAACCGAGCAGGTGGGTAAAACGAACGTGAGGCATAGTGAGTCCTCTCATTGCGGGTTTTCAAAGATGAAGAGCAACGACCGACGGTTAAAACCGGATGATGTCGTTACCCTGTTCGTGCAGCCAACGCCGCCAGTCCAAATCCAACATACTGACTCCGCCGATGTAATTATCATCCACCAGGTAGTATGCGAGAGTGCGGTCACCCCGGTTGAAGTTGTGCATCAGCCGCACCACGAAGTTGCGGCGGGTCGGTTTGGAGAGCAGGAAACTCAGGAATTGACCGGATTGAGCCCTCAAACTCCCATGCCCCGACAGCTCTGAATGGCGCCACTTATAACTGGATAATTTCAGAAACTGTGAAATGCCCGTTAAACGGCCCTGTTCACGGGCCTGAGCAACCACCCAACTGTTTTCCTGATGACGTTCAAAGTACAGGCCCGATTCATCACGTTCCAGCATTTCCATCTGCTCGGCAAGCCCCTCATTCAACCAGAGCGGCGCATAAGGAACGATGGTATCGACAACCGCGTGGCTCACCTCATGCTTGATCGTTTCAAAGGTGCGGCTTCTGTTTTCCTGCACATAGACGACTATCTGGTGTTCGGAAGGTATATACAGGCCGTATGAAGCAACCGCCAGACCTTTATTCCTGCGAACAAGGTAATTCCGGTATTCAGCCTTATCCTTGAACATCAATATATTGACCGGAACCGTCCTGTACATATCAAAGGACATCACACGGTCAAAGAACTCGTAGACGTTGTTCACACCATCAACAATCTGCTGATTTTCCTCTTCACTCAGCTCCACATCGACGGCTTTAATCTTGATATCAAAACGCGACCATTTCGACGCGCCAGGCTTCACGTTGACAACTTCCTGCTCAACGCGATGGTCTTCCCGATCGCTGAAATGAATCTTCCCGTCTTCATCCACCCATTTATAAATCTTTGCATGACCAGAGACTGCAAAGATCATAGAGAGTAGAAAAACAAGGACTGGGTTTACGACTTTCATTAACGCTTTAATCCCTGCGCTTCAGAACCAGATCTGCCCCGGTGACTATTTCACGCTAATCTGCTTCGGGCCCGCTGAGGTTTCTTGGCCACTCTTACCCTTACCTACGTACTCAACGGCCCCACCAGCCTTTAAAAAAGCTGCCGTCTGCTCTTCAATGGTGGCAGAGGTTAGTGTCACTTTCTCGGGCTTCTTGCTCATGGTGTTCTCCACGTTAACTGTTGGCTTATCCAACAACTAAACACCCATGATATATGAAATAGGAAAAAAGTGTTTGGATGCACTTCAGCGCCGGTAACGTACCGCGATGAAGTGGTCAATTGAACACCAACCCGGCCCGTAAGCCATCAGATAAAGCAGCACCGCCGCCCATACCCCGTGCGTTGGCCAGGCACCGGGATAGACGAATATCTGGATGGTCAGTGTCATCACCAGCAGGGCCAGCGCCGAGAAACGCGTAGCCAGTCCCAACAAGAGCAGAATCGGAAACAGATGCTCGGCGAACGCCGCCATCAAGGCCGCCAGCTCGGGGGCGATCAACGGCAGACTGTACTCCTCCTTGAACAGAAAGAGCGCGCTGTCCGACAACCGTGGTACCCCCAGGCTGAACTCACCGGAGACAATGTCGATGGCCAGCCCTTCAATTTTGGTCTGGCCTGACTTCCAGAACACGCCGGCAATCGAAAAGCGGGCGATCATAGCGATCAGGGTGTCCGGAATGCGTCCGAAAAGAGTGTTTGCCTGCTTGATCAGACCTGGCAGGACACCCGTAGCGGTTGAGGTTTGAGCATCGGTTTCAGTCGAGTTGTCCATGTTCATCTCCGGGGTAAAGGGAGGTAATGATCTGCCAGCGCAGCAAAAGGGTCAGCGCTGCAACAAGATCAAAACCGGGCTCGCATGCCTTGGCGTCCTGTTCAGCCTGCGACAACGTTTCCTTCTGTATCAGTCGATCCATAAAAACGCCGGTGGCCTCTGCGATATCGATGCACTGGACTTCCAGCCCGGAACGCAGCACCAATACGGATTCTGGTTGCAGGGGCTCGACACGGGCCAATTCAGGGGTTGCCTGCTGGTGCGCGGCCCATAGCGAAAGCACGGCGAACCGTGATTGCAGCACCGCCACCGAGGGATGGATATCCATGCGAAGCCCGGGTAGCCGATGGGGAGCAGACAGCACTCCGGTTATGTCCTCCGTGCCAAGCGGCTCAACATCGGCAGAATGGAATGCGTCGAGTCGTAGTCTTTCGAGCCGGGCCACGTCGGCCAGATAGGGTACTGATGATGCCGGGCTAAAGGTGTCGATAAAGGCCGGAAATTCGCGCCCGTAGAAGGTCAGGATTTGCGAACGCGGTGGTTGCGCCACCACAAACACCCTGGCCATGGCGCGGAAGAAGGCTTCGCCAACCAGTTGTTGGCAAACAGGAAACGTGGCAGCGAGTGCATCAATCAGTGATACCACGATGTTGTTGCGATACACCGCAAAGCGCTGGTTCGGATCGGAACCGTTCCACGCCCGTAACCCGTCCGGGCAGGGTTGCGCCGGATCAAGCAATGCGCTGGCGAATACTGTCTGCTCACTCACGTTGGCCTCCTGCTTCAACAAGGTACGAGTCGGCGAGATTGACCTCGGCCAGCAAAACGTCAAATGGCGGAATGTCGTTATCGCGTTCGATCAGCGTGGCAGTCGGCCCCATTTGCTCAAGTACTTCGGTATAGAGTGCCCACACGTCTTGCGCAACGGGTGCGCTATGGCTGTCTATAAGCAGCGGGTCGCCGTTGGCATCGGCCTGGGAGGCAAAACCACCAAGGTGAATCTGCTCCGCCCGGTCAAGCGGTAATGCACGGATATAAGCCCCGGGCTCGCGGTGATGGTTGATGCACGAAACATAGGCGTTGTTGACGTCGAGCAGCAGGCCACAGCCCGTGCGGCGTATTACTTCGCTGATGAAGTCGGTCTCCGACAGGGTCGAGGTCGAGAACTCCAGATAGGTCGCCGGGTTCTCCAGCAACATGCGGCAACCCAGATGAGCCTGCACCTGATCGATGTGGTCACACACACGGTTCAGGGTGGTGGCCGTGTATGGCAGCGGCAACAGATCATTGAGAAAGAAGTCACCATGACTCGACCAGGCCAGGTGCTCGGAAAAAACCTGCGGCGCATAACGATCAATCAGCACCGCCAGCGCATCAAGATGTGTTTTGTCCAGGGGAGCGTCGGCTCCGATCGAGAGCCCTACCCCATGCAATGACAACGGGTAGTGCTCACGAATTTTCCCCAGATAATGGTGCATAGGGCCACCCGGAACCATGTAGTTCTCGGCATGAACCTCAAAGAAACCAATGTCTGGGCCCGATTCCAGAATGTCCCGAAAGTGCTCTGGTTTCAGGCCCAGGCCTGCCCGTGTGGGCAGCATTGCTACTTTTCCTCGAAGGCTTCGAGCTGTCCGAAGCCTGTGGGTGAGGTAGGTGACGCGGTCTCCTCGCAAGTGCCTTTCGGAACCAGCGTCCAGGCGTTCCCTTGATAATCGATAGTGGACGTGCCCGCACAGGTGGTGCCCGGCCCGGCGGCGCAGTCGTTCTTGCCCGCGAGCGAAACCCCATAGCACTTTTCCATGCCCTCCGCCTGGGCAACACCCGGAACGGCAGCGATGGAGATCGCAGAACCCAGGGCGAGCGCCATGGCAGCAGCGGTCATGGTGCGGGTGGTGTTGGTTTTGGTGATCTCGGGTTGTGAGATTTTGGATATGGACATGTCAGACTCCTGAATTTTACGGTCGGCCAAAGCACGCCGATAAGGGTTACGGTGTCACTCAAACAGGCCCCGGCTTGACCTCCGACAACAGCCCATCCGCCAGCCAACGCGCCAGCCAGGTGCCAATCGACGCGTCAATACTGGTATTCGGATAGCTTTCTGCGAGTTGCTCACACACTTGTGCAAAACCAAGCCCCTCAAGCAGGCCCTTAAGTGCGGCATACTCATCCGACTCAAGTGTGCGAAAGTAGCTTCGCTGGTCGCTGCGCCAGAACAGGTGTCCTACCGGGCTGTTCAGCTTTTCGGCGACTGGCGGTGTCTGCTTCTGATCCAGCGCGTGCCAGATTTCCAGTGCGTTCCACTCGAACTGAGCGAGCGAAACGGACGGGTGGAAGACGAATCCCAGCGACGCCCACTGCGCCTCGCCGACATTTGCCAATTGCTCACCGGTGAGAATGGCGGCATTCGGTGCATCGAAGGCGCTGTGGAGCCGCCAGTCCATGGTTGCCAGCTCGGCGATTTCCGGATCGGCAGACAAAGCGTGCTGCAGAAAGCGTGGGAAGTTGCGGCCATGGTCGCCCAGATTCGGCGAATGCGATGGATTCGTCTCGGTGTAGCGTGTGCAAATTGCGTCGAAAACGTCGTCTCCGAGATAGGTCCAAGTCTGTTCAAAAGCAGACTGGAGCGCCTCGTTCATCCGCGAGCGATAGCCAGAATGGTAGATATGCAGGCGCCGCTTACTCTGGTCAGAAGCACCGCCCGTCAGCTCGGAAAGAATGTCGTCCGAAACACCATCGCCCAAAACATAGTTTTGCAGTCCCGCTTGCAGATCGGCTAACGAACGAGGGGCGTAATCAGTCATGCGAATGCCTCCTCTCGATCCCACACAGGGGTGTGACGAGCCGCCACGGCCCTGACCCGGTCGAGTTCCGCGATCAGGTCCTCCAGCGGCGGAATGGCATCATCGCGCTCGATCATCGTGCTGACCTGCCCGAAGCGACGGCATGCATAGGCGTAGAGATCAAACACTTCGTCGGGTACCGGCGCATCGTGGGTGTCGATGATGACGTCACCCAGGTTTGAGTGCCCGGCTACATGAATCTGCTGGATGCGGTGCGCTGGCACACCGTCGATGAAGTCACGCGGGTCAAAGCCGTGGTTCATGCCGCTTACGTAGATGTTGTTTACATCGAGTAGCAGCAGGCAGTCGGCTTCCTCCGCAAGGGCGGTCAGAAACGCCCATTCGCTCATCTCTGAACTGGCGTAATCGATATAGCTTGAAACGTTTTCGAGCACCAGACGGCGCCCAAGCGTTTCCTGCACCTCGCGAACGCGCGCGGCAACGTGTCGCAAGGCTTCTTCGGTATAAGGTAAGGGAAAAAGATCGTGCAGGTTCGTGCCGTGCACACCGGTCCAACACAAGTGATCGGAAACCCACATCGGTTGGACACGGTCCGCAAGCGCTTTCAGGCGCTGCAGATAATCGTGGTCTAAGGGAGAGACGGAACCAATCGACATCGACACACCATGCATCGCGATTGGGTAGTCGGCGCGAATCCTGTCGAGCATCGCAAGCGGTTTTCCGCCCTGGACCATGTAATTTTCGGAGATGACCTCGAGCCAATCCACCGCCTGCGGCTGGGCAAGAAAGCTGTTGTAATGAGGCGGGCGCAAACCCAGCCCAAAGCCCTGGAACGGCTCACGGAGACTGTTCTTCAGCCCATTCGGTTTGGCCTTGGCAGAGTGATTCATCATCCGTTAAATCTCCCGTTGAAAACCCGGGGCGCGCCGAAACACGCCTCCGGACAAACACATTTGACCTGGCCTATTCAGCCCAGATCGCCAATCACACCACCCTCCGACAGACAGTCGCTTGCCGACATCCCCTTGAAACCTTGGGCCTTGCACGCGTTCTGTCCTTTACAGGCGTTTTCGGTGGTTTTGCAGTCGGCCGTTCCCTTGCATGAGTTCACCCCGTAGCAATGCACTTTATCGCTGCCGGAAACCGCTGCACCGCTGGAGCCAGCAGGTGGTTCGGCGGCATACGCCATTCCTGAAGTCGCGAAGGCGGCGGCGAGAGCTGCAATGCGGGCACCGTTTAGCATCGTGTTCATATCTGTTTCCTTTTCATCTATGAGTTCGGAGCGGCAGGCAACCATTCAGCATGTGTTTCCCGCCTGAACAAATAGTGCGCTGCATGGGCCGACCAGATCATCACGGAATGATCACGAGAGTGTCACCATTGTCATAACAGGGTTCACGTCACCCGGCGTGGGAGAGAGGAGGGGGGGGGGAGCAAGGAGTTATCCGTTAGCTTCCCTCTTGCTGTAGAGGGGCTCCAGAACCGGCTTGAGCCCTTTTGCATCATCTATAAACAGTTGCAAATGAGGGAAAGGAATCTCAATGCCGGCGGCATCCAGCGCCTCTTTCATCTGTTCCAGAACATCAGCCATGATTCTGGGCTGCACATCCAGATTATCGGGAGTAATCCACACCTTGGCTTCAAGGTTCACTGAAGAATCGCCCAGGCTTTTAAGCAGAACACGGGGCTCCATACCAGCACCCTGTAAAACTTCAGGGTCCGTCAGCAGAACCGGCATCAGAACATCCCTCGCGGCCTTCGCGGATTCTTTGTAAGCAATGCCCACCGGGATATTCAGGCGGGTGACCCCTTCTGCGCTGTAATTGATGATGTCGGATGACGCCACACTGTCGTTTGGAATCATCGCGAAGATATTATCCCGGGTGCGCAGCCAGGTGGTGCGCAAGGCAATCTTGACCACTTTGCCGTCTTGCCCGTTGATGGTCACCCAATCACCAATGCGGAACGGCCTCTCAATCAGCAGGGTGATACCGGCAATGAAATTGGAGAGGGTTGATTGCGCCGCAAAGCCAACGGCGATACCGACGATCCCCAACCCCGCCACAATCGAAACCACATCGAAACCGAACTGGGCGAGCACCGTCACCACAGCCAGCGCTGAGACGACCACCGAAAACAGGTTCTCGACCAGCTGACGAATCGAAGGATCCATTTTGTAGCGCACCATGCTGTCCTTGATCAGGCGTGCCAGAACCAGCCAGGCCACATAGAAACCGAGGGCCATAAAGCCCGCCCTCGCCATCGCCTTGAGAACCTCAGGAGACGTCCCGAACTGTGCAAGAATGAAGACCAGCGCCCCTAACCCGGCCAGATAACGCAGAGTGCTTCGCACCTGAATGAACAGAGGTGTTTTGGCCCGCTGCTTGCCCAAGACCAGCCGGATAGCACCGGTCACCACCAGATAGATCCCGAAAAACACCCCAAGATAGATTACAGAGACCAACAACTGGCCAAGCATCTGTACGACAAGCGCGCCCCAGTCCAAATCCTCACCTGACACGGCCAGGAAGGCATCGCCAATATTTCGCTGGAGCTGTTCAACCAGCTCGGTACCAAAGGATTCAGCCATCAGGTGTCTGCTCTTCTTTTGTTGTGGGGGTGGGCGTCACTTTATCGGATCTCTTGCTCATAATGATATGTAGGTTAACGTCAGCCTGTTTACCAATCATCAGCCATTGATCCTATCCGAAATGGTGGACCAACAGGTTCCTGGCTTCAGCCAACCGGTGGGCACGGATGTTTTCGACAGTCCAGGTTGACACAGTCCGAGGTTGGCTCAAGGATGGTTGTATGGCCAGACAAAAAAAAGAAACCGAAAACCAGAACAGCCGCGCGCCAACGGAACTTGTAAATGCATTTGACGATGCCGTTAGCCGCCTTGCTGCAATCAACGCGATCGAGGGCGTTTCGCCCGTATTCGAAGTAATTGATGCGGCAAGGCCCCTGGTGCTCAGCCCCGAAGGGCTGGACGCAATCTACGAACGCGTTCCGGCCATTGAATCCGCCGGGTTCTTTGGTGGCAGCGATTGGGACTACCCCCAGACACTGGTGCCTTCCCTGGCTGCGCGTACGGTCCGCCACGGGGAGCCCACCGCAACACTGGTCGAATGCCTGAGTCAGGTTCGCCTGTTGGCGGTCACCAAAGGCGACTACGTCCACGCTTCTATCTCGGCGGAACATGCCCATAATTTCCTCGCCCAGGTGATGGCGATGAACCTGGACCTGGTGGTCAGTGATGACCTGCAGGAGAGCGACCGGCTGCGGCCCGATCAGCTCGGCCATGCCGTGCAGAACCTGTATCACTACCTGCTCCAGCATCTGGGATACGATAACCTGCTGGAGCACCTGGTGGCCGAAGTCTGGCGGATTCTGGAGCAGCGCCCGGTGCAGGTTGAGGGCGTCAAACACATGGTGACCCAGATTGCCGTCTGCCTGGAAAAACCCGATGCCCTGGGCGGAGAAGTCGGCGACGACGCCCTGCAACTGATCAACGCCGTATTCAGCCCCACTGAAGGTTGCCGTGAAGACCCCGGTTTTGAAGTCTATTCCGAACGACTGGCGGACATGGACGATGCCGCCCTGATGCAGGAAGCCATCGCCTTTGCCCAGGCCATGCACAACACCGGCCTGGTGTCGGCCTACATGCCGGTGTTCATACGCTACCTGCGCGGGCGCTGGAACGCCCTGATCCCCACAGCCCTCGGGTTGAGCTACACCGGTGCCGATGCATTCCACTGCTACCCTGCACTGATTCACCGCCTGATCGACGACGCCGTGTTTCCGGAAACCAGTCAATGCACTTACGGCCTGGCCATGATGCTGGAGCGGGGCATTCTTTACTCGCCACCGGTAGCGCCATCCCTGTGGCGCCAGATACGCATGACGCTTTGTGACGCCGCAGCCGAGAAGATCGCGACGGTCTTCGGCAGCAGCCACTCCCCCGAATGTTTTTTGCTTGCCGACGTACTCAACGTGCTGGGGCGGCCACTGGGCGTGGGCCAGGGCAACTACCCGACCTGCCAGTCCACCCGCGCCCTGTCCATGTGGGCGTACAACATGCCGGCAGAACTGCTGCGCATCCTTGCCTGGGCAGCGCGGGACGATGAGATCGTTATGCGCTTCGAAGGCAACAGCATTTCTTCAAAGGAGCTTGGCGCCGGACTGGCAACCGAACCGCCCGTGGATGTCGACGCCGTATCCCTGCTGACCGTGCCGCATCTGGACCGTATCTATTTTGAAATGGGGCGGCGCAGTATTGGCCGCGGAGAGGATCCCCATAAATGGGTCAATGCCGAGTTTCACGGCGACCACGTCGGCCACGGATTTCGCATCGCCGTGGACGTTTTCACCGGCGGCCTGAAAGACTTCGAAGGGTTTGTCCGGGATTTCTACGCCGCCTATCACCCGTTCTATAACGGCAACATTCCCGTGATCAATCCACAGCCGGCCGGTATCGCGGTGACCGACAGCGCCACGCGCTTTCTCGGCTGGCACGCCATCACCATCCAACGGCTCGCCATGGACCCCGACAAGACCATGCGCGTCTACTTTTTCAACCCCAACAACGACAGCGGCCAGAACTGGGGCCAGGGCGTCATCACCTCCACCCATGGCCACGGTGAACTCTTCGGCGAAGCCTCCTTACCGGTAGCCGAGTTCGTCTCCCGACTGTACGTGTTCCACTATGACCCGATAGAAAAAGGCGAGCCGGGCGACATCCCTGCCGATGAAGTCAACCGGGCCATGGACCTGGCCCGTGGCAGTTGGGCTTCGGGTCGGTAGTAAACGCGATGTATTGACCTTTTTTCAGATGCCGGCCCCCAACTTACGAGTCTCAGTTCTGATACCCACACAGATTTCCCAACTGATTAAACCGACAGTTTGATGACTTCACCGGTCACACCGTCTTTGCTCACCTCCAACCGCCCCACCGTGATCGGCAAGGTAAAGCGGCGAGGCCCGGCGCCACCGGGATTAAAGTAAAGTACATCGCCGATCCATTCGTTGCGGGGTTTGTGGGAATGGCCGGCGATCACCGCGCGGTAACGGCCTTGCGGATCGATGTCGAGGATTTTGACGTCGTGAAGGATCACGTCAGAGCCTTTCAAAATCTCCAACGCTTCGGGGCGCATTTTGCTGTGGGTATCTGCGATCACACCAATTTGCATCTACGCCCTCTTTAATCTTCAGTGATGCCCACCCGGCCCATGCGCGTGGCCGTGCGCTATCTCTTCCGCATCGGCGGCACGTACTTCGATCACTTCGATATCGAAGGTCAGGGTTTTACCGGCCATCGGGTGGTTGGTGTCGACATCGGCAAATTTGAGGCCGACCTTGGCGACGACCACATGGCGCGGGCCCTGTTCGGTTTGCACCTGGGCGATCATGCCCCGCTTCCAGCGTTTGGCCCCCATCAGATGCTTGACCGGCACGCGCTGCACGGCATCGGCCTTGCGCGGGCCATAGGCTTTTTCCGGAGTGACGGTAACGCTGAACGTATCGCCAGCCTCGCGACCTTCCAGGGCTTCTTCCAGACCCTGGATAACACCGCCGTGGCCATGCAGGTAGGCGTTCGGCTTGCCACCACGGGAATTCTCAACTTCGTTGCCCTGTTCATCACGGACACTGTAGTGAAACAGGACCACCTGATTCTTTTCGATTGGCATAGGGTTCTCTACAAAGATAAATGGTAGGCCATTATAGCTGGCGGCGGCGCTGACTGCAGGAGCGAAAATCGGGGCAGAAAAAGCGGGCTTAAGCCTCATTCGCCTTTCGATAGCTCCCCTGATAATCAAAAATCCGCTCCTGCACCTGCCAATAATGCTTCTGCTTGCGGGCAACAACAAAATCCGGCGCTGGCAACAAGGCCTGGCTCTCAAGTACTTCCTCCGCCTTGCTGAATGTTTTCGGCGCTCGGCCGTTCGCGAAACGCCGCCCGAACAGCTTGTTGAAAACGGTGCGCTGGCCAGGCTTGCTGAAATCAAACGACTCCCTGAGTTCCTCCCCGTCCTCGCCGTGATAGGTCACTCTCAGCTTGTTTCCATCAACACTGAGTGCAATTCCAGCGCAACGGATCACCATGGCATCCTTGAGCTTCAGCGCATCTCTCAGCTGATCATCCGGGTCGATAATGGCTTTCTGGCATCGGTGACAGTTGCGGGCGGCAATATCGTTCTCGCCACCGCAGTGGGGACACTCCTTGAAGCGAAAACGGTAATCACACTGTTCAAGGCGACCTTTCTGCGAAGCAGGCTCGTCTCCGTCCACAGGCTCCAGAAGCCCCTGACAACGGCGCCCGTAGTGCTCGATCACACGGCCTTCACTGTCTGTTTTGCCCCAGAAGATATTGGCAAAGCCACAGCCCGGGCAGAATACCTGCACCGGCTCACTGTCCGGGTTCGGTTTCGGTTCGCCCACCTCCGGATGATGCAGATTCACGTGGTTGCCCGCGTAATCAATCACCAGGCAATCCTGCTTGCCCTCGTCCAGGCGAAGACCACGGCCCACGATCTGCTGATACAGGCTGACCGACTGGGTAGGCCTAAGAATGGCAATAACGTCCACATGGGGCGCATCAAAGCCCGTGGTGAGCACGGACACGTTCACCAAGTACTTCAACTGCCGCTGCTTGAATCGCTGAATCAGCATGTCCCGATCTTTCTGATCGGTCGCGCCAGTTACCAAAGCGGTCTCATATTCAGGAAGATAACCGGTGATCTCCCTCGCATGCTCCACCGTGGCCGCAAAGATCATCACTCCCTGGCGCTCAGCGGCCAGTTCCATCACCTGCTCAATGATCGCGCGGGTCACACGCTTGTGTTTGCTCAGCAGCTGGTTGACGTCCTTCTCGGCATACTCGCCAAAGCGGTCCCGAGCCAGCGCGGAGAAATCGTATTGCGCCACTGCCGCATTCACCAACTCGGGCCGGGTGAGATACCCCCGATTGATCATATAGCTCAACGGCAGTTCGTAAATGCAGTGCTGAAAGGGCTTGTCCTGCTCGTCAACAGAGCCGCGAACAAAGCCCCGGTAGTGATAGCGATAGATCCAACCCATGGCCAGACGGTAGGGCGTAGCGGTCAGCCCGAGCACTTTGAGGGCGTCATTCTGTTGCCGTAGCAACTCAATGATGCGTTGATACTGACTGGTTTCATCGCCGCTGACCCGATGACACTCATCGATGATGACCAGCGAGTATTCATCCCGGAACTGATCCAGATTCGCCGATACCGACTGCACACTGGCAAACGTCACCTGATGGTGGCTTTCCTTGCGCTTCAGCCCGGCGGAGAAGATGCCGCCGGCCAACCCATAACTCTGGTATTTGGCGTGATTTTGCTCCACAAGTTCTTTGACGTGGGTCAGCACCAGAATTTTACGCTTGGCTAGACGGGCCAGCTCGGCAATGACCAGGCTTTTGCCGGCGCCGGTTGGCAGCACGATGACGGCAGACTCATCGGATCTGCGGAAATGATTCAGCGTGGCGTCGACGGCTTCCCGTTGGTAGGGGCGGAGTTTGAAAGGGGCTCCAGAATACGCGGGCATCCTAGAAAAACAGTACCGGAGACACCCCAAACCGCTTGCCTAGGGCCTCCATGTGTTTGCGGGTCAGCTTCTTTCCTTCAGCACCATTGAGAATTTTGCTCACATTGCCTTTTGAACCCAACTCCGGTAGATCAGCAACCCCTAGGCCGTGTTGAGCCATCAGGGTTTTCAGCACCGCAATCCCCCTGTCCGTTTCAGCAACAGCGGCATTAAAGTCGGAAAACTCTGTAGCCTGGTCCTCCCAGCGCTCAATGCTGACAGACAGAACCTCAATGAGAAGCCTGTTGGCGTCGTAGTCGTCCACCAACTGGTCCATCAGCTCCAACGCTCGCTCATAGTCGTCCTGAGTCTCAATATGTGCCACAAAAGGCACCTGAGATAGCGCTTCTCTGATCTCAACAAAAGCAGGCGATAACATAAGCCTCACTCCTTATTGCGACGGTATTTGTCAGTAAGCCGGTCGTATTCGGCGTGGCTGCAAATGTGTTTTACGTACATGCGATTATCACGAAATTCAATGAAGGCAATCAGCCGAAGATTGTTACCGCCGATGTCGATAACCCACCATTTGTCCCGGTATTTAAAATTGTCCAGGGACGGAAACACCTTGCGCAGCTGCTCAGGTGTTTCAAACCGTCCATTTCGCAACGTGGTGTAGGTATTCACCAGAGCCTCCCGATCATTGGGAAACTGCTTGCCAGCATCGTTAAACGGTTTTCTTGAAATAATGTGCACAAACGTTCCTTGTTTCCTTTTTTGAAACCATACCACGAAGTTTCAAAAAAAGAAACCATCGATCTGACTCGCAGACTTGGCGTTGTTCCGGATTCTACCTTGCTGTCCTTGCGGGAGGTCTACAAATAGGCTGGAGCCGTCACGCCCTACCCATCAAAAGCCATAACGACAAGCCGGCAACCACAGAAAGAAGCACGGCAACATGAACAGCCAGGTTCTTCCGGGCCGTTGGAGCGGGCTTTCTGGCGAAACGAAAATAGTCGCCACCAAACAGCCCAACGCCGCAGCCCTCACAGTAGTTTTTTGAGTAGGAAAGCCTCAGCTTGGATGGGTCAAATTTTTTCCGACAGCTGTAGCAACTCGGCTTGATCATTCCGGCCCCCGGGCAGAGCCGTGTTCGGTCAACAATCGACAACTCCCCACCGCCTGCGCCTGAAGATACTCACAAAACGCCGTCACATCGGGATTGGTGAACTCACTGGAAATAAACTCACCCGGAATCAGCCCTTCATCCCATCGAGACGTCACCAAAGTATGGGGATACGCCACATCGTCGCCGGGATAAATCTGCACCACCGCTTGGGTCTGGTGAATATAAAGATCGCGAAGTTCTTTGGCACACCTAAGCGTACTCAGGTCATGCCTGGCATCACACTCATAGTCCTTCCCGATGAAGAACTCACTGGCAACGGAAAACAGCGTGTTTTCATCCAGAGCAGACGACGGCGCCGGATGAATGGTTCTGGCGACATCGCCGGCCATGTTGGTACAACCGGCGATTAACGACAGCAATGGAATCACCAACACCTGAAACTTATTCACAACAGCGTCTGACCACTTAATCTTTTCGATTGGCATAACGTTTTCTGCAACGGTTGGAGGTAGGCCATTATAGCCAGCAGCGGCACTGACTCCAGAAGCCAGCGATCGGAACACCTCGGCTCAACCTGGTGAACAGGAGAGTATGCCGCCCTCTCCAGAGAGAGCCAGGTCTATCGCGGCCACCCACCTTATGCAATAATGATATAACAATATTCCATTTAGATAACATTGTAAGGATACAGAACGATGAAAAGGATTTTAGCGTGCACCTTTGTTTCGGCATTAATGGTCGGTTGCGGAGGCGGCGGAAGTGGGAGCGACCTGGAAAAAGCCGACGAAAATACCACTCCCGGTTCAGGTTCGTCTGACGGGAACGACGATAGCGGCCCCGTGACGCCACCCGATCAGGTCACAGTCCTCGAGGGCACCTGGAAGAAACCATGCGGGCACGTGGAGGGCGAAGCACACTACGATATCGTAACGGTCTCTTTCACCCGCAGCGCATTTGCCACAAGTATCGAGAACTACATCGATAGCGCTTGCACCACCCCGTTACCGGAAGCTCCAAATCCTACCTCATCAGGCAACTTCACACTCGGTGAAGACGTTTTACTGAGTTCCGGCCTCACCGCTACCGAACTCACGTCGCATGTGACTCAGTTCAATGGCGCCGACTTCGAGATCGACGAGTACAATGTCGTTTACATCAACAACAATATTCTCTACACAGGAGAAGGCACAACCAGTTCGCCAGACCAGCGGCCGACCAGTCTCGATTATGATCGTCCATTCTATCGACTGAACTAGGTTACTTGCCCAGGGGCGCTACCCTTTCAGATTCAATGCTCTTCCCCTCGCAAAACCTTATACCGAGCACACGCCTTGTCCCTGTCTCTTAGAAGACGCGGATCCGAGCTACCAATAGCAGCCGCAATCAGGGAGTTACATTCCTGCCGCGCCAAAAGAAACTCGGAGGAAGATTGATGAACACGCTGAATAACAGCACTTGACGAAGGCTCAGGCTCCACCGTCCGTGAATCGGTTTTGGGCTCGCTTTCAGGTCTGTGACGAGTGGGCTGCGGTGCGCTTTCAACCCTGTGCTCAGGCACCCTTTTTGTGTCTATTGCCATCTCCTGCGAAGCAAAATTCCAATAGGCGTTCATTCCGATCGCGCCGACGCCCAACATCAAGGCTGGAAAAACCAAGAACTTGAGGCGTCCCCTACTCGGCCGACGAGGCGCTTCACCGTAGCGCTCGGCAACCAAATTTCTCACATGGTGAGCATGGGCCCGGTCGGTGGCGAAAGATGCCTTGAGGCGACCAGCTGCCACCTTCTCCCGAACCTCCGCCACCTGCTCCAGGCTAAGCAAAGGATCAATCTTCGACTTGATATAACAAACATACCCCAGCCCCTGAGTCACGTTTTCCGGCATGGGTGTTTTGAACGTGCTGTCCCCCACAAACACCACCACCGAGTGCACCTGATGGTCGTTTAACCCGAGCAATGCCTGGAGCGTTTTTACGTGCTTATAGTTCTGGTGCAGCGGGTTCTGGAACTTGTGATTGGAGCGGAAAATCTTCTGGGTCCAGAAGCGCTGATGAGGGCCACCAAATATCCAGCCCTTCATGTTTTTTGTCTCGACAACGAAGACCCCGAATTCCGACACCAGAACATGGTCAATCTGCGTGGTGCCGTCCTCTGTGGGGAGGGTAACGTTCTTGATGAGATGGTAGCGGGATTTATCCAGTAACCACCGGGCGGAGAAGTTGACCAGAAACTCGCCAAACTTACCTTTGAACCAGGGCGACTTGATTACACCCAGCATGATTGCAAGGGGCAACAGGTACCAGAGTAGAGTGATAAGGAGCTGGTAGACCGGGCTCAAATCCATTTCTCAAACATCCTTGCTTCGTTTCCTAAATCCATCCGACGTGAAACATAAATCAGTCTTCGTTTCGGCGCCTTAGGATTTTTGTAACTACTCGCCAAGGAAACATCGGCCACTGTGGCCGAGCAACAAAAACGTGCTTTGAGAGTTCGGAGCTGAAAAGGCCGACAGAAACTGCCGGCCGAGAGAATTCCAGGTACTTAGCGCGCAAGAATCTGAACTATGCGTTTGCGCTGCAACCGTCGATCTCTTCGTCGATAATCAGATTCCCCTCTACACGGAACCCTATCCGGCCAACCAGGAACGCCTGCTGCAGACTGGTTATGACAAGGTCAGTCAGACCAACGGCACAAGCTTATGTTTTTACTGCAAAAATGAAATAGCGAAATGTAGTCAATTGTAAAAGTTTGCCAAGAACCACATCGGACAAGTGCATGCTGGTAAAGTCATTCGTGGCTGATCACAACTGGAGCACAGAGGACAATGGCTATGATTGTTTGCGGAGTTGAACTGACGGGCAGCGATGCGGTGGTGTGTTTGCTGAATATGGACAGAGGGCAGTTCAACCTGCCGGAGTGCAAGGTGCGCAAACTGTCACTGCCGAAAAATCATAGCCGTGAAGACCTGAAGCGTTTTCAGGCGGCCTTTGCGGAGTTAATGGCCGAGTACGGGGTCACCCGCGTCGCGATCAAGGAGCGGATGCCAAAAGGTAAGTTTGCCGGCGGCGCCATCAGCTTCAAAATGGAAGCGGCCCTTCAACTGATCACCGATACTGAGTTAACTGTGACCCTGCTGCCCCCGGCAATGACCAAATCTACCCTGGCATCCAACCCACTGCCGATTGCGTTCGCCGACACGGGGTTGAAGGTGTTTCAGGAAACCGCCTTTATCACCGCCTATGTCGCTCAGGTGACCAGCATGAAAGGGGCCGCATCAATGTGAGTCAGCCGATGCTCGGCTCCCACTGACACGCTGCCCTAGGACAACTGTTCCTGCGGCACCTCCTGGCTTGAGCCTGACTCTACCGCCTCATATTTATCCTCAGAACGGGCAATCACCGAAGTGCACACCAGATCCCCGGTGACATTCATCGCCGTGGCCCCCATACCCACAAGGGCATCGATGGACACCAGCAGCGCTACGGTTTCAATGGGCAGGCCCACCTGGGCAAACACCGTAGCAATCATCACGATACCCGCGCCCGGCACACCGGCCGTACCGATGGAGGCCAGAGTGCCGATCAGAACGATTTCCAGCATGGTGACAAAGTCCAGGGGCACCCCTATCACATTGGCCGCAAAGGCTGCAGAAATCGCAATGCGGATGCCGGCTCCATCCATATTGATGGTGGCCCCCAGCGGCAAGCTGAAGCCATAGATACTCTGGGGAACACCCAAACGCCGCGCTGCGTTCAGGGTCAGGGGCAGCGTTCCGGAACTGCTCTGGGTGGCAAAGGCCGTGGCGACCGGAGCCCGGGCCTCGCGAACGAAGTCCATCAGGTTAACGCCATTAAGACGCATAAGAACCCCGTAGACCACCAACTGTACCGCCAGAGCGATGTACAACACCATGACCATATCCCCGAGGGCCAGTATCGTGTTCATGCCCTGCTCACCTGCAGTGCTGGCCACAATCGCAAACACACCAATCGGAACATACTGGAGCACCCCGGCCATCACCTTCATGGTGACCTCGTTCAGGCCAGAAACCACGCCATACACCCGCTCTGCGACTTCGCCGTGAGCCTTTGACTCCCGCAGCTTCAACAGGGCAATGCCAAAAACAATCGCGGTGAAGATAATCCCCAGCAGGTTCGGCTCGGCAAAGGCCTCAACCATGTTGGTGGGAACAACGTTCAGAAGTACCTGGATAAAGCCCGGATTCTCCGGCACTTCGACACTTTCCGAAGACGTCAATTCCAGGCCACTGCCAGGCGAGAAAGCAGACGCGACACCCAGCCCCACCGTGATCGCCAACGCCGAAGTCAGCACATAGAAGCCCAGCATTTTCCGGCCCACACGCCCCATACTGCCAAGATTGGCCTGATTGATTCCCACCATCAGGGTTAACAGGACAATCGGCACAACCAGGAACTTCAGCAACCGAAGCAGCAGTTCTCCCAGAGGGTCCAGCCATTCGGCCACTGCGGGCCCGCCCACCAGTCCCACAATCAGACCAAGAACAAGCGCAATACCAATGCGCAGAACCAGCGACGTATTCAGATAAGCATCAAGTACAGCTTTCATGGAGGCTCCCGTTATACCCTGGCCCGTTAGTGAGCAGGCATTCAAAAACGTAAGGATCGAGGATTCTGGTCAGTACCGGATCGTTGGTAAACCGGTATTGCCACGTACTTTACTCACAGAAGCTGTGGATAAGTTTGTTAGGAACCTAGGGTTAAGTACCCATAAGCCTTGTGCCACAAGCCCTCAGGAAATTTGGTGCAATTATGGGCTATACGCGAGTGGTATATGGATATGAAGAATCCATCTCAGCATGGGGGAGGAAAAAATAGAGGGAAAAGCCGAGGAAATAGTTCCGTCCCAGTTTTCGTTAATATCCAACGAGAAAATTCAAACAAAAGCGGCCCGCGAGAAACTGGAACAGATCTAGTTTCCCGACATTAAGCAATATGACGCTAAACCAACCCTTTCCATCAACGCGCCCAGAAAGTAACCTTCGTCCAACGGACTGAAACTTCTCCAAAGGAACCGGACGATGAACCGTTGTAGCTCAACCACCCTGGCGTTGCTGTTCTGCCTTTCGGCAGTCGCCTGTGCATCTTCCCCCAAGCTCAATGTGCTTGACCCGGTCGAGCCGCGAAAAGAAGCTCCTGGCGTCACGGTCAGCCGCGTGGCACACCCCATTACGCTCCCCCTCGAATCGCTTGCGGGCGCATCTTTTATCGGTAGCGACGGTGAGCTCATTTTGTATGACGACCGCAAAGGCCTCTTCGCCACCGTGGTGACACCTGAGGACCGGGGCAATCCCTCTATTCAGATGAACCAGGCGCCCGGCTACATCTTCAATCGCGACCTCAGTTCGGTTGAGGACCCTGAGTTCCGAAAGGAGCTTGAAGGGATTACCAGAATGACGCTGGAACCTGCTGGAGAGAAACAAACCAGTGTGATGACCGTTGGTGAAATCACCGCCTACATTGCCTTCAGCCCCAAAAAAACCGTCATCATGCTCACTTCACCGGCCAAGCCGGACCTGTTTACTCAACTGGTATTGGACAACTTCAGCTGGGACGAAATCGAAAATGAAATCCTGAAAGGAATCGGGGGACAATAATATGCTTACGAGGCAGGAAAAGATGACTCATGACAGTCATCAACATTCTCTTTGACGACAACCAGTTGCGGGGCCTGAAACACAACTTCAACGAACGCACCGCTGAGGTTGTCGAGCAAGCCATGGAAGAACTGGTCACTGGATAGGATTGCCCAACCGATCAAACCGGCAGTTCAACAATCTCACCAACCACACCGTCTTCACTCACCTGCAGCCGCCCCACCGTAATTGGCAGAGTAAAACGCCGGGGCCCGGCGCCACCGGGATTGAAATAAAGCACATCGCCAATCCATTCACTACGGGGTTTGTGGGAATGCCCAGCGATGACCACGCGGTAACGGCCCTGCGGATCGATTTGGAGGGTTTTGACATCGTGGAGCATATGGAAGGCGTGGCCGAGGAATTCCAGATCCTGAACATCGGGAAGAGTCGCTGCGCGGCCTGTTTTGTCGATATTGCCACGGATAGCAATCACGGGGGCGATCGCCTCCAGCGCTTCCAGAACCTCGTCCCGCCCCACGTCACCGACATGAAGGATCAGATCCGAGCCTTTCAATACATCCAGAGCTTCGGGACGCATTTTGCTGTGCGTGTCTGCGATCACTCCGATTTGCATGCTTCCCCGCCTCGGTCAAGCCGCGCGATCAGATCCGTTATCCTCACCGGCCTGCAAAGTCCAGGTCATCCCCAAAGCGCGACCTGCTTTAACAAGCGTTGTGATGGTTACACCGGTATCCTTCTCATCAAGAAGTCGATTAACCACCGTCCGGCTGGTATGCATCTTCTGGGCAAGCTGGGACTTGTTTACGCCGGTGTGCCCCATAGCCTGCTGAACCTGCCAGACAATTACCCGCTTCAATGCCTCGGCCTCTGCTTGCTCAAGTGTGCCGTCGGATTCCAGCAGATCATCGAGAGAGCTGCCAACGTGTTTGTGCTGTGTCATTTTCCTGCTCCCATTCAGACAAGATCTTTCTTTCGATCTCTTGCCTTCGCCAATTCTTGATCCGGTGTTTTCTGAGTCTTTTTGATAAAGCCGTTCAGCAATACCATATCGCCGCGAAACATCGTGAATATGACTCGTGCAATCCGACTGTTTGAGAGATCGCTACGAACCTCCCACAGGTCTACATTGGCTTTACCGGAAAAGCCACGTACCAGGGGCATACCCAGGGGCCAACCATATTCCACCGTTTTCAGGTCCGTCCCGATCACGGAACGATCATCCTTATCCAGCTTCAGTAACCACTCTTTGACCGGCTCTCGACCATTGGCTGTTCTATAAAATACGACGTTAACCGTTTTCCTTGTCATACAACCCCTTCCTTGGTGAAAGCCAGTGTACCTAAATAGGTACAATCATGCCAACCTTATACTGATTCTTTACCCTTCTTCATCATTTAACAGTTCATCATCAAACAAACGGGCATACCCTCAGGTCGCTGCCAGGCTTAGTAGCCTCCCGCCCGGCACATCCTTCGCCACGATTTCCGCTACTATCAAGGTAAGCCAGTGCTAGAGACACAACCACTATGGGACTGTCGATAAAACAATCGGAATTTACCACGGAAGAATTTGACCGCTTCGCCGCCAAGGTGCGAACGGACCTTACCGCACTCACCCGCCTTCTGGACCGGCCCGGCTTTGGTGAGGGAAAATCTTCCATCGGTGCCGAGGTCGAGTTCTACATCGTAAACCCGAACCTGCGCGTTCAGCCGATCAACACAGAAATAGCCGCCAGCGTTCAGGATCCACAACTGACGGTTGAGCTCAACCGCTTCAATCTTGAATACAATCTCAGCCCCCAGGCTTTCAAGGGAGCCCCCTTTGCCAGAACCGAGCAGGAACTGCTCGAGGCCATGCAGCGAATCAACCAGCACGCCGCACCATTGAATGGCGAACTGGTCCCCATAGGCATTCTACCCACCTTGCGCCAGTCCGATATGGGCGCGAAGGTGATGACCGACGAACCCCGCTACCATCTGCTATCCAACGCATTGATCCAACAACGGGGAGAGCCCTTCAGCATCCATATTGGTGGCAATGACGTCATCGACCTGGAAGCGGACGACGTCACCATGGAAGGGGCGAACACCTCGTTCCAACTGCACTGGCGCGTTCCTGCCCACCGCTTTGCCGACTATTTCAATGCTGTGCAGCTGGTGACGCCCATTGCGCTGGCCCTGGCCAGCAATTCGCCCAGCCTGTTCGGCCACCACCTCTGGGACGAAACCCGTATCGCCCTGTTCAAACAGTGCGTCGACAGCCGCTCGCCCAACCACAGAACCTGGAAACACCCGCCACGGGTCTATTACGGCAACGGCTGGGCACGCAGCGCCTGGGAGCTGTTTGCAGCTTCGGCCTCCCTGTATCCCCCCATCCTTCCATTGATGTCGGAAGAAGATCCGATGGACGTTATTGATCGGGGAGGCGTACCGGAACTGGCCGAACTGCGACTGCACCATGGCACTACGTGGCCCTGGAACCGGGCCATTTTCGATCACAACGAAGGCGGCCTTCTGCGCATCGAGATTCGTTCCATGCCGGCCGGACCAACGGCCGTGGATATGTGCGCGAACGGGCTGTTCGTCATAGGAGCGGCGTTGGCGGTACTCGAGGATATCCGTCACCTGACGTCGATACTTCCCTTTCATTACACCGAACACAATTTCTATCGAGCCGCCAAATACGGCATTGATGCAGACATTATCTGGCCGCACAAAGACCAGGTACAGTTACAGGATACCCCCCTGTTGAACGTTGCCCGTGACTTGCTGCCGCGCGCCCGGGAAGCCTTGCAACGAACCGCGGTGGACGAGGCGGAGATCCACCGCCTGCTGGGAATCATCGAAGGCCGCATTCAAACCAGGATGACGGGCGCCCGATGGCAGCGCCAGATCACCGAGTCTTTTTTCAGGTCCCAGACTACCGACGAGGCGTTCAAGAGTATGCTGTCTCTTTACATGGGCAATCAGAAGACAAACACACCACTGCACGAATGGACCTTGTCACCATGAGCCACTCGAACACCCTGGATTATCTCAACAACCCGTCACCCCAGACCCTGGGCCGCTCGCCCCTGGAGTGGCTGAACCGGCTGCAACGGCCCACGGTGGTTCGCGTTGCTGGCCGCGATCCCTCTAGGACCCGGGCCATGGCAACGCTGCTTCACGGCAACGAACCCTCAGGGCTGTTCGCGATTCACCGATGGCTAATGGAACAGCACACCCCGGAGGTCAACCTGTTGTTCCTTCTGGGAGGCGTCCATCCCGCGAAAATCCCGCCGATATTGTCGCTGCGCCAAGTGCCAGGCGGGCGTGATCTGAACCGGTGCTTCAAAGAACCGTTTGAAGGAGAGGAAGGCGCCATTGCCGAGGCCATGCTCGCCGAGCTTCAGACAGCCAACCCCGAATGCCTGCTGGACGTGCACAACACCTCAGGCACGGGCCCCGCCTTCGCGGTGACCATCACCAACGACGCTGCCCACCAAGCGCTGGCGTCGCTCTTTACCGACCGGCTGATCATGACCGATCTTCGCCTGGGTGCCCTGATGGAATATTCCGAGCAGGAGGTCCCCACCGTGACCATCGAGTGTGGCGGGTCTCAGGATAATCACGCGCACCAACTGGCGTACGAAGGGCTTGTTCGGTATGCCTCACAGCCAGACGTGCTATCGCTGGAAAAAGCGGAATGGAACGTTGCTGTACTGCGCAACCCGATTCGAGTGGAGTTGGCACCCGATGCGACTATCGAGTACCGGTTAACGCCCAGTGGGCACGCGGACCTCACGTTCCCGCCCGACATCGAACACCGCAATTTCGGGATTGTGTCGCCGGATGAGCCTCTCGGATGGGTTGGGCAAAAAGGCCTGGACGTGCTCACAGCGATCAGCCACAACCGGACCGAGAACATGGAACAGGTACTGCAAATCAAGGATGGGCGAATCTACCCTGCCCAGGCCCTCAAAGCCTTCATGATCACCACCAACCCGGTGATTGCGAAGAGCGATTGCCTGTTCTATGCCGTCAAGGCAACGGGCGATCCCATTTTTTAGACCCTCCTAGTTCCAATTATAAAGTGGAAATGCCGTCGACCTCGGTCACCATTTGGCATCCGCCCGCTCAATAAAGCGCAACCTACCCCCTCCCAACAGGGACATGGTAAGCTTTATCAACTCTAGGTATGGCATGTAAGGACATGCGCAAGGGACTGAAGAGCTTGAAAAAATCTAGGAGAATTACTGGTGAGTATCGGAATTGAGGATTTTTATGTTGGTGACGATATTGAGTGCTCAAGAGTATGTGCAATCAGCACTTCCTATCCGAAACACACACATGAAGAGTATATTATTTCTGCAAATCTTAAAGGAATAGAAAGCGTTTGGGTTGACAACACGGATTATGTTGTCCCGGCAGGATATGTCACTGTATACAACCCAATGGCGATACAATCCTCACAATTCTGTAGCGACGGTGTCGAATTCATCAGTCTACACATAAATCCGGAAACAATTAAAAAGGTCGCGATAGAAAATAATATTGCTCACAGAGACTCTTATCCAGTATTGCAACAGGGCGCCCTAAAAAACGAAAAAATCTTCAGGGCTATACAAGAGTGCTATCTAAATGCACGGAACTCTACTGAGTACAAGGAAGAGTCAATTCTCTGGCTGTTAGCCACACTATTAGAAGAAGATAAGCCTGTTGCCGGGCGCAAAAGGCACTCGGTTAACATGGCAATAAACAACATGAAAGATTGCCTTGATGGAAAGATCGACCTTTCATCCCTTGCATCATCAGTCGGACTTAGCAAGTACCATTTTGTGAGAGTATTCCGTCAAGAGGTCGGAATCGCGCCAGTGCAATATCACATGCAACTGAGGCTCATTGAGGCCCGAAGAATGATTAGAGACGGAATTAGACCAATCGATGTGATGGCTGATCTAGGATTCTATGACCAAAGTCATTTTATTAATACATTTAGAAAGGTCATGGCTATGACACCTGACCTTTACTCTCGATCACAAGAAATAAAACTATCCTAGAAACTCTGCATAACCTGTAATAATGACGTACCCCGCAAAATAAGCAAAAATGGCAGCTGAAGCATAGTATGAGTATTTAAGCAGCCTTTCCCCCAGTACCTTTCCTCCTTGACTAGCGACAAAACAGAGTACGCCAGCCCAGAATATACCAGCCGCAAAGAAACCGGTTAGGAAAAGAGAGGCACTTTGGAGACCTTGATCGCCAGACCGTGAAATAATGACTCCGCCCACTGCAGCAAACCACAGTATCGCAGTGGGAGAGGACATCGCCAAGAATACACCTTTCGAAAAATCTTGAAGATAACTTGACGATGCACCGTTGTCCGCAATTTCGACGGAATGACTGTCAACGACGGCAGAGCGAAGCATCTTAAAGGTGAAGTACAAAAGAATTGCTGAGCCTCCAATCCAAAGAGTCCATCGAACAGATTCATACTGCAACAAGGCAGCCATACCGAAAAGAGCCAAAACGGCATAAATTAAATCGCCGATACACGTACCAACACCGAGAGAGAAGCCTTGGAAATATCCCCGCTGCATCGCTAAAGTAATCATTGCAACATTCGCTATGCCAATATCAAGGCATAAGGAAAGACTCAATAGGAAGCCATTAAAAAATTCCATTTATACCTCCCTTATTCTCTGTTCATACTCAAGGGTGTCAGTTATCACGCCGATCTTCGCCATGATATTGGTACAGTTTTCAACGTCGTGATGTGGGCAATAGCTTCGTATGAAAAGTTCAGCGCTTTCAATGTTGCCCTGAAGAATATTTTCAGATAGATGCCCTGCCAACCTCAAAACCGCAGGATAGAAGCCTGCAAGGTCAGCATGAATCTCACCCTTGCTGTTTAACTCCAAGCAGCCCGATTCGATAAAGAATTTGAGCTGGACGTAGGCCGCGCCCGCATCAGGGAAATCGTACGGCCCTCTTCTCAGGTAGCGGAGCATCTCCAACAAATATACTCGGGCCAATTTTTCTTTGTCCAGTTTCAGTTCATTAACTATCGAACTGGTAGTACAAATTAGCAGACCAAAAATGTCTGCCAAAGCTTCCTGTAGCACCATTGAGCCCCACCGGTCACACTTGCTCAATGCACGAAAGCTGGTTGCAGGGGTTACAATTGAATGACCAAGATCGTGTCCCCGAAACCAGGCGATCAGGTACGTGCTAATGTTATTTGTAGAGGGGAGATCGCTATCGACCCAGCCATAAACTGCGAGACGTTGTGTCGAAATATTATCAAATAAAGCAGAGTAAACGTTGGCGAATACGATTGTTCTTTTAGCTCCTGCGTACTTGACCCCTTCATCTTCAGGCATGAAATATGCGAAGTGCTTGGGGTATAAGTTGGCCTCACCTGAGGAAGCAAATAGATCTACAATTTTGTATCCACAGAACGGCAGGCATTTTAGTTCTGGGTTTACGTTGTTCTTAAGAGTTAAAACAGCCTCATCTATATGCTCGTCTACAACGTTTGACACGTTTTGAAGGTTTTCATTTGGAGTTGCGTAAAAGGTCGAATAAAAAAGCTCTTTGGATTTGCCCACCCATGTCGACATGGCTCCGGAATAGCACACCAGTTCTTTTTCGTCCATCTGAGCTATTTTCTCACATAGATCCTTCTTTGTATTTTGATCATCGAACGTTTGAGCTCTCCATTCGAGAGCCAGTTTAGAGTCCTTGTCATTAAGGTGGGTAGAGAGCGATAGAAAGGCAGTTTTAAGCCGTTGCGTCGTTAACGCCGTGATTTGGCTTTGCCAACGATGTTCTGTGTTTTGATTAGCTCTGAGCACGTCTGTTAAAACAAGAGTTTCATTTATCAAGGCTCTTGCGGAGTCACTAAGAGTTCCCGGATATTCCAGTTGAAGCACATGAACGTCGTATTTGGTAGCGCGTGGCCAGAAGTTAGTAGCACTCATCTATCAGCTCCATTGAATCGCTTTTAAGCACATTCTCCGGAATCGAGTCGTAACGGTATTGGAAAAAATTGCTCTCTTTTTAGCTATTATTTTCTCATAAGATAAATTCTTGATTATAGTCGAGGCCAGTGCTATATATCCGGATCTCAAATTTAACTAACGGAGCCTCGGCATGAGTCAAATTGGTAATATTATTGTTTTCTCGGGCAGCCTACGTGATCACTCGATTAATGTTATGCTTGCCAAATCTGTTGTGAATGAATTAGAGAGCGAGGGAGTGTCTTCGACTTTCCTAGACCTGCGTAACTTCAACATTCCTTTGTATAATGGAGATAGTGAAGATCGGAATGGATTGCCTGAGGATCTTTGTCTTATACATGAGCAAATTAGTACGGCTAGGGGCTTCATTGTCACCTCCCCCGAATACAACGGTTTCTTCACGCCATTACTGAAGAATTTCGTCGATTGGCTTTCACGACCTGTTCCTGACCATCTAGTAGCGGGACCGTTTCGACGTAAGCCGGTGTTATTAATGTCTGCTTCGCCAGGTAAGTTAGGTGGGGTACGAGGGCTGCAAGCTTCGAGACAGCTGTTCTCGAATGTAGGTGCCTTTGTCTCGCCTGACCAACTTTCTATCCCTTATGCAGAAGATTGTTTCGATGCGGCAGGCTTTCTCACGGCCGACCAACACACAAGGCGGCTGAAAAAGTTAACGCGGCAATTCGTATTGGAATTGGACTGCTTCAGTTCGCAAGGTCAATGACCGTCCGACATCGAACACCGCAATTTCGGGATTGTGTCGCCGGATGAACCTCTCGGACGGGTTGGGCAAAAAGTCCCTCATAATCACCACCAACCCGGTGATTGATCTTTACCTGGCTCATGAAAGTCGCCGGGGAGTCGTATCGAACCAGCCTTTAAAGGCCTTATAAAACGCGCTTGGCTCGCTGTAGCCAAGCAGCCCGCTCAGTTCCTCCAGGTTGTCATGCTTCTTTTCCAGGTAATACCGGGCCCGCGCCTGGCGTACACCGGACAGCAGCACCGTAAAATTCACCCCCTCCGCCGACAGCTTGCGGTGCAGTGTCTGGCGGCTCATGTCGAGCTGTGAAGCCACAAAGGCAGAGGTCACAACCCCGCGATGCAGGTTGTCCTCGATCACCGTTTGCACGGCCTGTGAGACGCAGCCATTGCGGCTCAGGGTTTCCCGGATGCTCGCCGCTTTTTCCAGCAGAATGTTCTTCACCAGTTGATTGGAAGAGAGAACAGGCCGAGCCAGATCTTCCTCGGAAACCACCAGATAATCCGCCTCGGCCCCAAACTCGCAGTCCTCACCGAAAATAGCGCGGTACGGCTCGGGGCTGGACACTTCGCACTGGCGAAAGCCCGCCTTGACGGGACGTACGACGGTGCCGGTCAGGTAGCTTGCCCAGGTGACGCCGGCACTCATGCTGCGGCTGATGGCGGCCTCGTGGTCGTGAGCCGCGTCCCGAAAACCGTAGACCAATTTCAGGCCGCGGGGATGGTTTTCCGCCTCGATGGTCTCGATCTCGCTCATCACGGGCAGGTATTCCAGGAATAACAGAATCGCCTCGCGCAGGGTCGCCGTGGTCTGGGCCAGATTGGACAGCACCCCCTTCGCTCCGGCGTGCAGGCGGCCACCGATCAGCAAGCCGATCTGAGCTGGCGCGCCGCGTTGGTGGGCCAGCTTCCACAACGCCTCTATAACCGTCGCCGATGGCCGATAGTCGACATCATGCAAGGCCTCACGCGAGGTGCCCATGGCCTCAAGGTCTGACGCAAACACAAAGCCCTGCTCAGCCAAGCCGTCGTAGAGGTCCAGTACCAGCGCCGAAGACACCGTGGGGCGTGACCGATTTCCCATTTCCAAGTTCAAGATCCCTTATGAGACAAATTGCCAGTCATTGGTGACATTAAACCATTACCGCAACCGCCTCCAGCCCCTATCATTTGATGCTGATCGTTCAATGAACAACAACAGCAAAACGGAGTGCCAGCAATGAGCGGACAGGACGTGATCACCTTCCCCCAATTCGCCGCCAAGATCCCCCAACTCGTTTCAGGCGTGACCGGTCTGATCAAGGGGCTCAAGGTGGGCGACACCACCGACAAAACGAAACCGGTGGGGCTGGGCAAGTGTCTGCAGGATTGCGCACGCGCGAATCCAGAAGGAACCGCCATCGCCTTTGAAGGCCGCGAGATCAGCTACCGCCAGTTTGACGAATGGACCAACCGCATTGCCCACTGCCTGCAGTCGGCCGGAATCCGCAAAGGCGACGCCGTTGCCGTCATGATCGAAAACCGCCCCGAACTTCTGGCGGTGATCACCGGTTGCGCCAAGATCGGCGCCGTCAGCGCACTGGTCAACACCTCACAGCGGGGGAAGGTTCTGTGCCACAGTATCAACCTGGTGAAGCCGAAAATGGCGATCGTCGGGGAGGAACTGATCGAGGCGTACCAGGATGTGGAGTCCACACTCTCGCTGACGGCCGATGACCGCTATTTCGTCGCCGACAGCGACGGCCTTAAACACCCTGCAAGCGCCCCGGAAGGCTGGCACAACCTGATGCAGCTGGCCGGGCGCGCACCCAATGCATCCCCGGACACCGTCGACGTCATCTTCCCGGACGATCCCTGTTTTTACATATACACCTCGGGCACCACCGGCATGCCCAAGGCGGTGGTGTTCAATCACGGCCGTTTCATGAAGGCCTATGGCTCCTTCGGCTTTGCCGCCGTCCGGCTGAACAGCCAGGACCGCATGTACGTCTGCATGCCTTTCTACCACGCCACGGCCCTGGCGGTGTGCTGGTGTCAACAACACTCTAGTTTGA
>NZ_DFMB01000025.1:0-46612 GCF_002375325.1 Marinobacter sp. UBA3604 | reverse complement strand
CCAACTATCCTGCCAGAGGGGGATCGCAAGGAGTGATTCATTCCCTTGCCGCTGTCTTGTGCTTTGTCACTTGCGCCCGATATTCTGGCACCGGCAATCCCCCGATTCCCCAGTCCTCAAGCGCCACTTCATCAATCACGACCATGGTTGAGGCCGGTTTCTTGTCCAGAATTCGGACGAGCAAGTCGGTAACGCCCGCGATCAGTTCCGCTTTCTGTTGCGCAGAGGGTCCCTTGCCCTCCGGGCCGCCTTCGCGGGTAATTTTGATATTGACGTACGGCATGGTCAGTCTCCCTGGCTTGTGATTTCATAGGGAAAGATTTTGGCCATGATGGCCCAGCGGCCTTGATCGTAGATCAGGGTCAGGAAATCGGTGTAGTCGCGCCCCATCATGGTCATTTCCACTCGCGCGAACGCGAGAGTCGGGCCTCCCGTTTCGATCGAAATGATGCGCTCGTTGCGGGTTTCTCCATTGCTTGCTGGCGGCACCCGTTGATCCAGCACCTTCCGGTATTCGTCGAACGACAGTACCCGGTAATCCTCTGGTGTCGCACTCACATACTGGGCGTGCGGATGGAACACGCCAGAGAGCATGGCGCTGTCGGCCTTGTGCAGTCCTTCAAAATAGGTTTCGAGCAGGACCGGGATGGTTTCGTAAGGCTTGGGCGAGTTCATTGTGCGACCAGTCCTTCCGACGACATTGCGGCTTTAACGCTCGGCCGGGCCGCAATGCGATTCCAGAGGGTGTTCAGGAACGGCCAATCCTTGAGATTGATCCCGGGCACGGCGGCCCAACTGCACACTACAAAAAGGTAGGCGTCAGCAACGGTGAAGGTGTCGCCCACCAGATAGGCTCGACCATCGTCGAGCAGAGACTCCAGGTAGTCGAAATGGCGGGGGATGGTCTCCAGTGCCTGGGCACGCTGTTCGTCCGTTGCGCTGGCTTTGAAGAAGGGACCAAAGGCCTTGTGCAGCTCTGATGCGATGTAGTTCAGGTGCTCCTGCAAACGGGCTCGCTCAAGGGTGCCTACGTCGGGTATCAATGTAGTTGATTCCGCCAGGTATTGGAGGATCGCAGCGCCTTCGGTCAGTACCGCTCTGCCGGTATCCAGCGCCGGCACATAACCTTTGGGGTTGACGGTTTTATAGTCGATACCGGACTCGGTGCGCTGGGTTTGGGTATCAACGGGCTCAAGGGTGAAATCAATACCCAGTTCTCTAAGTACAATGTGTGTCGCCAGTGAGCAGGCGCCGGGTTTGAAATACAGTTTCATCGGTAGATCTCCTCTGTGTGATAAGCACTAGGCTTGGACACAGAGGAGATTACTGCCTGCAATAAGAATAGAATAATATTGAGTTATTATGATAATGATAATTTAATAGAATCATCTTTGGGTGAAGAAACAAGAGGCGTCGATGAAGCTGGAGCAATTGCGTGTACTGGATGCCATCGTGACGCAAGGCAGCTTTCGCAAAGCGTCTGAGGTGCTCTACAAATCCCAGCCCGCTTTGAGCCAGGCTATTAAAAGCCTGGAAGAGGAAACCGGGCTAACCCTGCTGTCCCGGGAGAGTTACCGCCCGGTGCTTACCCCAGCCGGTAAGGCCTATTACCGCCAGGCACGGGGTGTACTGGACCAGGTACAGGCCCTGAAGGAGTTGGCCGGCAAGTTGTCGGCCAGCCAGGAAGCGGAGGTGCGGCTGTCGGTATCCGTCACTTGTCCGTTGGGTAATCTCCTGTCAGTGATTGGTGAGCTCAAGGAGGCATACCCAGCCACGGATATCCGGCTGATGTCGGATGCCATGGGTGGCAGTGCAGAACGACTCATGGCGGGCGAGGTTGATTTTATCATCGCCACAATGGATGGTCTTTCCACAGAGGCAGTTCATGCTTCGCCCTACACCGCCGTGAATATCATCCCGGTAGCCCATCCCGGCTATGGTCCGGCAAGCAGTCGCAAGCGGCTGAGCAATGCTGAAATGCGCCCGTATGTTCAGGTTGTGGTGGCGGGTACCGGGCAGGGGCAATATGACCAGAGCCGGGACGTGGTTCCGGAGAGCCTACGGTGGACGGTGTCGGATTTTGCCGCTAAAAAAGAGATCGTGCTGGCCAGGATGGGATGGGGCGGTCTGCCGGAGCACTTGATTGCCCGTGAATTGGAGGCCGGCGAACTGGTAACGCTTGATCTGAAAGGTTACCCGATCCGCCGTTCACAGCTTCATCTGGTGCGTCGTCGGGAAGGCGCTCTGGGGGTGGTTGCCCATGAACTTTGGGAGCGACTCTCCACCAATTAAGAATCTAGAGGTAAAAAATGACCATCCAGAATGTGCTGGGAATTGATCTGCCCGTCATCCAGGCGCCAATGGCCGGTGTGCAGGGGCATGAACTGGCTGTAGCGGTGTCCAATGCTGGAGGGCTGGGCTCGTTGCCCTGTGCCATGCTTAGCTCTGAAGCACTGCGAAAAGAGTTGGAAGCACTGACAAGCCAGACCAGCAAGCCCTACAACGTCAACTTCTTCTGTCACACGCCCCCAGAGCCAGATGCCGATGCAGAGCATCATTGGCGCGAAGCGCTGTCGCCATATTTCGACGAGTTGGGTATCGATTCCAATGATGTATCCGCGCAAGCGGGAAGGGCCCCTTTCAGCTCTGAGGCAGCGGATGTCTTGGCGGACTTCAAACCGCCGGTGGTGAGTTTCCACTTTGGCTTGCCGGCACCCGAGTTGATGGCTCGTATAAGAGGGTGGGGCGGGAAGATACTGTCGACCGCCACAACCGTGGACGAAGCGCTTTGGCTGGAGGCGCAGGGCGTCGATGCCATTATCGCGCAAGGGCTTGAAGCGGGCGGCCATCGCGGGTTTTTTCTGTCGCGGGACATCAGTACTCAGGTCGGCACCTTTGCCCTGATTCCACAATTGGTAGACGCGGTGGAAATCCCCGTTATCGCCGCTGGCGGCATTGCGGACTTCAAAGGCGTACAGGCTGCAATGGGGCTTGGGGCGGCCGGAGCGCAGATTGGCACCGCGTATTTGTTGTGTCCCGAAGCTCAAACCAAAGCAGTGCATCGCGCCGCCCTGAAATCAGAGACCAGCCGTGTAACTGCGCTGACAAATCTGTTTAGCGGTGGCGCCGCCCGGGGTATTGTGAACCGAATAATGCGTGAATTGGGGCCGATGAGTTCCAAAGCTCCTGCTTTCCCCCTGGCATCATCCGCCATTGCACCATTACGTGCGAAAGCCGAAGCTGAGGGGAGCGGTGACTTTTCGCCTCTGTGGGCGGGACAGAATGTTGGTGGCTGCAAGGAGGTTTCGGCGGCAGCTCTTACGCGGGAACTGGCAGGATTGGGTGGGTAAGTAACTTCAAAACCGAGTGACAGGCTCAGGAGCAAGTTTGCATGGAAGATTGAGACTTCCGCGAATCAGCAAGCCAGAGCCGGTGATGTTTGAGGGCTAGTCGACGCTATGATGCAGCGAGAAGCCAAATTAACCTTGTCTTCGTAGTTGCCTGCAATAGACTGATAACTGCAGCCGGAAGCCCGTCTTAGGGTGTTGTGGCGGCTTGATAATCAAAGAAAGGCCAACCAATGAGAGGAATAACCGTGCCCGCTATCTCCCCTTTTTACCGCGCAGCGGCTTTTACCCTTGCTCTGATCGCCGGGCCGGCTATGGCTGCTGACCCAGTGGTGGTGTCGTCCAAGATCGATACGGAAGGCGCTGTGTTGGGCCAGATGATCCTGCAAACCCTTGAAGAAGCGAACATTCCGGTTGAGAACCGCCTGCAGCTTGGCGCGACCAGCATCGTTCGCAATGCTATCAAGGCCGGCGAGATAGATCTGTACCCGGAGTACACCGGCAATGCCGCTTTCTTCCATGATCAGGCAGACCGGGACATCTGGAAAGATGCCGCCAAGGCCTACGAGCAGGCTGCCAGCCTTGATAAGAAGGCCCATAACATTGTCTGGCTAACACCGGCGAAAGCCAACAATACCTGGGCCATGAGTGTGCGGGGCGATCTGGCACGTGAGAACGGCTTGAACACGCTTGAAGATCTGGCTTCCTATATCAATGGCGGCGGCGCCTTCAAGTTTGCAGCCAGTGCCGAGTTTGTCGAATCTGCCAGCGCGTTGCCGGCGTTCCAGGAAGCGTACGGTTTCAAACTGGGGTCTGACCAGTTGCTGATCCTGTCCGGCGGCAACACTGCTGCGACGCTCCGGGCTGCGGCCCTGACCGACAACGATGTGAATGGCGCCATGACCTACGGCACTGATGGTGGTCTGAACGCACTCGATCTGAAGGTGATGGAGGACACATTGGGTGTCCAGCCGGTCTATCAGCCCGCGCCTATCGTGCGCGCGGAGGTGCTGGAAACGTATCCGAACATCCGCGAAGTTCTTGCGCCGGTCTTTGAGTCACTGGACCTGGAAACCCTTCAGCGTCTGAATGGTCAGGTTGCGGTGAATGGTGTGCCTGCCGAAGCCGTTGCCCGGGACTATCTGGATTCCCTGGCTCAGGACTAAGATTTGGCGATCACCGAGACTTTGCGCCCAAACCGAGTCATTCCAGTGCTTGGGGGAGTGGCCCTGGCACTGGTCTGGTTGCTGGACCTTGGTACTATCCAACCCAACCGTATTGTTCCGGGCACCGGCCATGGCCTGTTTTCGGCCGTGGGATGGACAGGGGCAGGGCTGGTTACGGGGATTCTGCTGGCGACCATTGTGCTGTCCACATTGCCGTTACGTCGTCGCTATGAGCTCCTGCTCGGTCTGATTGGGCTTTCACTGGCAACGATGCCGCTGTTGCTGGATATGTTTGCCGCCCTCCATCTGCCCGAGGGGGCGCCCTACGCCCGTTCGTCGGTCGGGGCAGGGTTCTGGTCCCTATTATTTCTGCTTTCGCTGATGTTAATTGAGTCCCTTGGCCGGCTCGAAGCCCGGCGTTGGTTGCAGTTGATGCTGCTGGTGTTTGTCGGTGGAAGCTGGCTTGTCTTTCTCCGTGGCGAGGGCCTGGAGAGTCTGTCGCTGGTGCGGGAGTTCAACGCTCGCCCCGACAAGTTCCAGCAAGCGCTCTGGACGCACCTGGCCCTGGCTTTGGGCGCGGTTACCATCAGTGCCGGCTTGGCGTTCGCCCTGGCGCTTAAAATGATCCGCAGCCCCGCCTGGCAGCGCCCTCTTCTGGGCGCCGTGAGTTTTCTGCAAACCATTCCAAGCCTTGCGGTATTTGGTTTGCTGATTGCGCCACTCAGTGCGCTCTCGTCAGCGCTCCCGTTTCTGCAGGATCTTGGCATCCGCGGGATTGGTTGGGCGCCAGCGCTGCTGGCGTTAATCGCTTACAGTTTGCTGCCGATGGTGCGCAACACCTTTGTGGCTCTTACCGAAGTTCCCGAAAGCCTGGCCGATGCGGCGCGGGGTATGGGTATGAATGAACACCAGGTGTTTTATCAGCTCAAGCTGCCGTTGGCGCTGCCGGTGATGATCGAGGGTGTACGTATCACAACCATTCAGGCAATCGGCCTGACGGCGGTAGCCGCCCTCATCGGAGCGGGTGGTTTCGGTGGTTTTATATTTCAGGGGCTGGGGCAGGCGGCGATGGACCTGGTGTTGCTCGGCGCCTTGCCTACGATTGCGTTGGCGCTGCTTGCTGATGCGTTACTCACGATGCTGGCGGCCAGTCTCAAGCCGACACCGGCAACGGCCTGATAGGGGAAGGAACTGGTCGGATGATTGAACTGAAAAATGTCTCCCGGCGTTTCGGCGATACCATCGCAGTGGATGGAGTTAACCTGACCATCGAAACCGGTGAAGTTTGCGTGCTGGTGGGCAGTTCCGGCTGCGGTAAATCGACCACGCTTCGCATGATAAACCGTCTTTTGCCCCACAGCGCTGGCGAGATATTGGTGGACGGTGAGGACATCACCACCATGAATCCGGAACAGCTGCGGCTGAACATGGGGTATGTGATCCAGGGTACGGGGTTGTTTCCTCACTGGACGGTGGCGCGCAACATCGCCATGGTGCCCAGGCTGTTGAACTGGCCGAGGGAGCGGATCGACGCACGCGTCGACGAGTTGATGACCTTGCTGGATCTGGACTCCAGCGCCCACGCCCACAAATACCCCCAGCAATTGTCTGGCGGCCAGGCGCAACGGGTCGGTGTTGCGCGGGCACTGGCGGCGGACCCCAACATTCTGTTGATGGACGAACCTTTCGGTGCATTGGATGCCATAACGCGGGAAAACCTCCAACTGGAAATGCTGCGGATCCAGAAGCAGGTCCGTAAAACCACTGTTTTCGTGACCCACGATATTGATGAAGCACTGAAGCTGGCCACCCGGATTGCCGTGATGGATCAGGGGCGCATTATCCAGCATGACACGCCGGAGAATATCCTCCGCCATCCAGCATCGGACTTTGTTGAAAACCTGATTGGCAAGCAGGACCGCGGTCTGAAACTGATGAGCCTGCGGCCTGTGCGGGACCTGATGGCTAATCACACCGAGCCGCGGCAGTCCGAACCCGGGGAGCATGTGCTCAGGGAGGAGGACAGTATTCGCCTGGCCCTGTCCGTGATGCTCTGGCAGGACCTGCGGCAGGTCGCGGTGTTCAATGCGCAGGGGCAGGAGACAGGTGTGATTACCCGTGAACGCATTATCCAGGAAGGCGTGTAATGCGTGTCTGGTTACCTGCCACTCTTTTGGCCTCGCTGTTGCTAGCGCTGAGTGCCGGCATGCCGGTGCTGGAGCCATTGTTCAATTGGGTGCAGCCGGGCAAGCAGCAGGTGATCTATGAACGGGAGAGCTTTTTATTCCTGCTTCAGAATCACTTGATGCTGGTCGTCGTATCGGCGGCCATGGGTACTCTCGTTGCGGTGGCTGGCGGCATCTTTGTCACCCGTCCTTTTGGCCGCGATTTCCTGCCCTTGGTTGGGCAAGTGGCCTCGATTGGCCAGACCTTTCCGCCGGTGGCTGTACTTGCGTTGGCGGTACCAGTGCTTGGTTTCGGCGAGGCTCCGATCCTTCTTGCGTTGGTCCTTTATGGCTTGCTGCCCATTCTGCGCAATACCCTGGCGGGTCTGGAAGGTATCAATCCGGCTGTGCGGGAGGCCGCACTGGGTATGGGCATGTCGCCAGTGCAGGTCCTTGTGCGAGTAGAACTGCCCCTGGCCGGAAGGGTTATTCTCGCGGGTATTCGAACCTCTGTTACTATCAATATCGCGACCGCCGCTATCGGCTCAACCATTGGGGCCCGCACCCTGGGTGATCCGGTGATCGCCGGGCTGGTGAACGGCAATACCGCGTATGTGCTGCAAGGAGCGATTCTGATCGGGTTGCTTGCGCTGACAACGGATAGCCTGTTTGAAGCACTTGAACGATCCTGGGATCGTCGATTGCAATCCGTAGGAGTCTAGATGGGTAGCTATCTGCTGTTTGTTGTTATCGCTATAGCGACTGTCCTCAGCCCGGGGCCAGGCGTTATGTTGACACTGACCAACGCCATTCGGTTCGGTGTGTCCGGTGCCTTCGGCGGAATTCTGGGGATTGCCTTTGGTACTTTCATTGTTGCGGGTATTTCAGCCACAAGCCTGGGCATTGTACTGGCGACGTCGGCGACGGCGTTTAGCATCATGAAGTTTATTGGTGCCGCCTACCTGATTTATCTGGGGGTAAAACTGTGGCGGTCTCCTGTCACCGAAATTGAGGAAGCGACGACGGCAGCTCGGAGCAGGAAGCTCCAGTTTCTTGAGGGGCTGACATTGCAACTGACAAACCCGAAAGCCGTCTTTTTCTTCTTGTCGGTATTCCCGCAATTTATTGATTACTCGACTGAATTTGTCGGCCAGTTCGCCCTTTTGGTTGTGACTTACAGCGCTTTGGTTGTCGCCATCCACTTGCTGTATGCGCGCCTCGCCAGATCAGCCCGTGGCTGGCTTTCTTCCGAGAAAGGTGGGCAGTTAGTCAATAAACTGGGTGGGGCGACGTTTGTTGGTTTTGGGGTGGGGCTGGCAACGGCGAGCAGGTAGCGGCGAATCACTTCCAGCGCTTGTATGGGTGCTTCAGTCGTTGGAAACTGCTCCATTGTCTGTGGTGTAGCCATCGGTTAGATTTCCCAAACATGTCGGCGATAAAGTCAAAGAAAGTGGTAATGCCTAGTGCATGTCGAGGGGAGGAAAAGCATGGAGCAAAGTGAAACAAACTCTCAGTTCAACGCGGAATTACTTTGTCCGGCGAAGCCCGGCGAAGGCGCTCCCTGGGCCTTTATCGTTCTGCCCCGGGAGGCAAGCGAAAAGCTTCCCAGGCGGGGAAGAACAACGGTAGAGGCCAGCCTCAACGGTCATCATTTTCAGGTAACGCTCGAGCCCGATGGTCAATTGAGCCATTGGCTAAAGGTGAGCAAGGAACATCTCGAAGCTGCAGGTGTGAGCGTCGGTGATGTTGTTGATTTGGGCATCAGGCCGGTGGACCAGGAACCTGAACCAGAAGTTCCCTCGGACCTGCAAGAGGCGTTGGAAGCGGCCCCCGAGGCTCGGGTGGTTTGGAATGAGACAACCACCATCGCGCGTCTGGACTGGATTCATTGGATTGTCTCAGCCAAGCAGGCAAAAACCCGGACGAAGCGAATTAGCGATGCGTGCGACATGCTGGCCTCGGGAAAGCGGCGCGTTTGCTGCTTTGATCCTTCAGGGTATTACAGCAAAGCACTCAGTGCGCCCAAGGCGGCGGACACACAGGAGACTGGATGAGCAAGCCCGTTGTATCAAGCCCCCTGCGGCGAGCTTTCCCGCTTGTCGCAATCCTTTTGCTCACCGCCTGCGATGCGCCACAACTGCTTCCGCCTGACGCCCGCCTTCCGGACGGCAGTACCTATTCCGGTGATATTCAGGACGGTTACTTTCACGGTGAAGGCGTTCAGGAATTTGCCAGTGGCATGGTTTACACCGGTCAGTTCCAGAAGGGCTACTGGCACGGCCATGGTGAGCTCGAGTCCCCGGCGGGTTGGCATTACGAGGGCGAGTTCCAGAAAGGGACGATGTCGGGACAGGGCGTAATCGAAGACGACGGCAGTCGCTACGAGGGGGAATTCCGGAACGGTGAGTTTCACGGTGAGGGGCGTTACGAAGCCGGTGGCAGTGTCTATATCGCTGAGTTTGAAGATGGCGAGCCCGTGGAGGGAAAACACGTTACGGATTACGGCACCTACGAAGGGGAGTTCCGTGACTGGTATTACCACGGGGAAGGCAGCTACGCCTTTACCGGCGAATCGGAGGATCTGGGCAGCCTCACAGGAACCTGGGAGTTTGGTGAGTTCGTCGATCAGGAAGAGTACGTCGCGGAAGCATCTGTCCCGGAAGAACCAGCGCTTTTGACTGAGACTATTCTCGTCGAAGACCGTCAGCGCCTGAGCAACCAGATCGAGAGTCTCGCCCCGGAACAGGCGGGGGTGGCAGATGCCTACTTCCTGGCCGTGGGTGGCGACGGCACCGAGTCGGTGTTCATGCGCGATATCCAGGTTGCTAAGACTGGCCTTCAGGCGCAGTTCGATGTGGAAAACCGCGCCATCATGCTGCTCAATCACCGGGACTATGAAACGTTTCCTCTGGCTACCCGGCCATCCATTGCCTCAGCTCTGGAGGCATTGGATGCGCAGATGAATCCTGAGGAAGACCTGCTTGTGGTTCACCTGGTCAGCCACGGTATGCAAAACGGACAACTGCTGTTGCAGCAACCCGGTATCGAGTTGCCGAACCTCTCGCCGCAGGATTTTGCGGAAATGCTGGAACCACTGAACATACGCCGAAAACTGCTGGTGATTTCCGCATGCTACTCCGGCCAGTGGATAGAGCCACTCAAGGACGCAGACACACTGATCATGACCTCCGCCCGGGCAGATCGTACCTCTTTCGGCTGCGGTGATGACTCGGAAATGACTTGGTTCACCAAGGCGGTTTATCAGAGTGTGGGGCTGTCATTGGCCGCCCCTTATGTCATGTTCGAGGACATCAACCAGCAGATCCGAACCTGGGAAGAAGAGATTGGTATGGAGGAATCGAATTGGTCCTATCCCCAGTCGCACGTGGGTGAGAACCTGCGAGAGTGGTTGAGCCAGATGCCTCAGTCTGCACCTTAGAAAGCTAAAACACCGTGACGAGCTCGCGATGGACCCGATGATCACAGCCGCTGGCCGAGCGCTTGCGATGGGCGACCCGTTGGCCGCGCTGAACTGCGTTGCCTTGCGCGACGACGCGCCGTCGCTTGCGCTGCGTGGCATCGCCATGGCCCAGCTCGGAGAACTGGACCGGGCCAGGGTGTTGATAGGCAACGCTACCCGTGCTTTTGGTTCGCAGGAACCGTTGGCACGCGCAAAGTGCATTGTGGCCGAGGCGGAAATTGCGCTTGCTTCCCGTGATCTCGGCTGGCCATCCCGCAAGCTTGACGCAGCGCGCGAGGTGCTGGAACAGCATGGCGACCGGGTGAACGCAACGCATGCGCGCTATATCGATATCCGGCGCCGGCTGCTGATTGGTCGACTCAATGAAGCTGAGTTCGAACTAGGGGGTACGGACGTTGCCTCGTTGCCGCCGGCGTTGAGAACCATCCACGAACTCATTGTTGCCGGGATCGCTATGCGGCGCCTGGAAACCCAGGTGGCACGCGATGCGCTCCTGCAGGCCGAACGCGCCTCACAGCACGCCGGTATTCCGGCTCTTGTGGCTGAAGTCGCCATTAAAGTTGAACTCCTGGGCTTGCCCGCCGCTCGCCTGACCAGGATGGGTAGTGAGCGGTTGCTGCTTCTGAATGAAGTAGAAGCGTTAATGGCGTCCCAGGCGTTTGTGGTCGACGGGTGCCGTTATACCGTGAAGCACAAGGAGGCCGTGGTGTCACTCGCGACGCGCCCAGTGCTGTTCGTGTTGCTTCGCATCATGGCTGAAGCCTGGCCCAAAGAAGCATCCAGAGACGAGCTGATTGCACGGGCATTTCGCATGAAACAGGCTGATGATTCCCATCGTGCACGCCTGCGGGTGGAGATCGGGCGCCTTCGTGAGTTATTGAAGCCGTTGGCAACCGTGGATGCCACCTCACGGGGTTTTGCTCTGGTGCCCCACGAGGCGTGCGAGGTGGCCGTCCTGGCACAGCCAGTGGAGGAAAAATACGCACCTATACTGGCGCTGCTTTCCGATGGTGAGGGCTGGTCGAGCTCTGCCCTGGCACTGGCATTGAATATCGGCCAGCGTAGCGTGCAGCGGGCACTCGATACGTTAGCGACAGAAGGCAAGGTTTACTCGTTTGGCCGGGGCCGCAACCGCCGCTGGACAACGCCACCCATTGCCGGATTCGCGACAATCTTGTTACTCCCTGGTTCACTGGCCCTTGGCTAATATGGGGACGTGATTCAGTCAACCAGGAGACGACCATGAAACAGTTTAGTGCAGAGATTCTCAACGAGTACGGCCCCTTCCACGGAGCTGAGCAGATCCATGGGGTTACATTCGATGGGCAACGCGTCTGGTTCGCATCCGGTGACAAACTGAATGCGATCGATCCTGATAGCGGCAAGCCGGTCGATTCCCTTAGTGTGCCCGCACAAGCTGGGACCGCTTTCGACGGGCACCATATCTTTCAGATTGCGGACAGCCAGATTCAAAAGGTTGATCCAAAAACCGGCGAGGTACTTGGAACCATCCCTGCGCCAGACGGCTGCTCGGGGCTGGCATGGGCGGAAGGTTCTCTCTGGGTGGGGCAGTATCAGGCGTGCAAGATTCATCAGCTGGACCCGCAAACAGGGAAGGTTCTTCGTAGCATCGAATCCAACCGACATGTGACCGGTGTTACCTGGATCGACAGCGAACTTTGGCACGCCACCTGGGACGGTGACGACAATGAGATCAGGCAGATCGACCCTCAGACCGGGGACGTTCTGAAAAGCATTGCAATGCCGTCCGGCGTTGGCATATCGGGACTTGGGGCCGATGGTCGTAGTCGCTTCTTCTGCGGAGGCGGCCAGAGTGGAAAATTGAGGGTTGTTCGTTGTCCGGATTAGCTGCCAAAACCATCCATGGACAGGTGGCGCAGTGGGGTTGTTGCAGGCGCATCCTACGCATCTTAGATGTCTCGTGATTCAAACTCCGTATTGCGCGGATCAAGTTCCTCAACCCCCAATCCTGCTTCCGGAGTGACGGTGTAGTACTGCTCCTGCTGCTCCACAGTCGGGTGTTGGCGCTTCGGCCCCGCCACCATGAACAGGATCAGCCCTCCCAGCATCAGGGCATTGCTGACGAAAAGGCCCCGCGGCCCCAGAAAGTCCATGAACAGGGAACTGATCAGCGGGCCGATGATGCTGCCAATGCCATAACTCAGTAACAGCGCTGTGCTTGCTGCGGTGATCTGGTGGGTTTCCATCAGGTCATTGGTGATGGCCACAGCGATGGGGTAGATGGCAGCGCTGATACCCATGTACAACCCGACAAACAGCACCAGGGCCACCATGCTGATGTTGCCAATAGCAGCGGCAGCCAGGCTGCACACGGCAGCGACGATGGCGGCCACCAGCATGACCCGGTATCGGTCGAAGCGGTCGCACAGTTGCCCGATGGGCCAGGCCATCAGCATGGCAGCCACGATGGCCGAAGCCATGAAGTTGGAGAGCTGCCCGAGGTTCAGGCCAATCTGATTGGCGTACACTGGCCCCATGGCATAGAAGGCACTGATGAGCAGCCCGGCGATCAGTGCGCCGAGCGTGCCCGTTGGTGACTTGTTATAGAGTTTACGTAATGACAGGCGTTCACCCTGCGAAACCGACGGTGACTCCCGGCGGGTCATTGTCAGGGGCGTGAGGGCGAGAACCACCAGGATGGTTGCCAGGGAGAAGGGAATAAAGCCCGCCGGGTCGGCAACGCGTATCAGCACCTGACCTCCGGCGGTGGATAGGAAGAAGATGACCTGGTAAATGGCAAACAGGCTGGCCCGGTTACGGTTGTCGGCCTTGCTGCTGAACCAGCTTTCCATCACGATCATCAGGCCGGCCATTACGAAGCCGCCAACGGCCCGTAGGCCACCCCAGAGTCCGGCCTGGACGGCCATTGGATAAATCAGTATTGAGGCAGAAAGCACCGCAGCGAAAACCGCGAACGCGCGGATGTGTCCCACCTTTTCAATGATGCGCCCGGCATAGAGCGTGCCGGCCACAAAGCCGATGGAGTAGAACGCCAGGATCCACCCGATCACACTGGCGCTGAAGTCTTCGATGCTGAGCCTGAGCCCCAGCAGGGTCATGAGGAAAGCGTTACCCGCGATGAGCAGAATGATGCTCAGGATCAGTGACGTCAGGCTGATGATGGTTTGCCGCATCAATCGTCCGTCCCCGCTTGTCCGCTAGTCTGGATGTCCGTATAAGTTTGTGGGGTTGTGCGGAAATACTGTAGTGATGGTCTCGCTTGAATTAAAGGGGCCGATCCGTCTGTGGTGTGAATTCGTGCGTTGTTGAGAACAGCGCTTCAGATGTGAGGTAGAAAGTTCATTGACGCCGGAACAAATCGATACCCTGCTGGAAACCATCCCCGACGCCCGTGACGGTCTCACCCGCACGGAGCGGATCATTCTCTATGTGTTACACGAAACCCAGCGTGAGTTAAAAGGTCGTAACGTGCCAACGGTTATGCTCTATGGCCGGGTGGTGGAATACGTCAACATCAGCGAAGCGGAGCTCCATGTCTATCTGGACAGGTTGGGTGTGAGGGGCGGCTGAGTTGCCCCAGGTCATTGATTTTCGCCGTTCATTATTTGCGCAAACGCTAATCCACTGTTAGGTTTCTAGTCAGGGCTTCATCCTGAATTCATAGGGAGAGCGCATGGCAGACACCGTCACTGACTTGCTGGTCCGCTACTGGGCCACCGGCTTCTTCATCGTTGCCACATTGGGCCTTTGTGCCTTTATGGTAGGTGCCTCCAGCTTGCTTGGAGGGCGTAGCCGGGGTGTCAGCAAATCCCTCCCTTTCGAGTCCGGCATTGTCGGCACCGGTGATGCCAGACAACGCTTTTCCGTCAAGTTTTATCTGGTCGCGATGCTGTTCGTGATCTTCGATATCGAAGCCGTGTTCCTGTTTGCCTGGGCCATTGTCATTCCCGACGTGGGCTGGACAGGTTTCTGGGGCGCGGCGGTTTTTATCCTGATTCTGCTGGCCGGTCTGCTCTATGACAGTCGTACCGGTGCCCTGGACTGGGCCCCGGAATCATCCAGCGGTAGACCTCGTAGTCCGGCAGGCTGATTCAACGCACCCGATTACGGCGCGGGCCAACGGCGATTTCGCTGTTGGGACCAGCGCCCATGGAGGCGCAGCATGTCCTACACACTGACCAGGGCGGAACCTTCGCCGGACGGTGACACGCAATACCCGGTAAGGCAACAGGAACCGTCGGAAGATCCGGTGAAACGCCAGCTTGAACGCAATGTGTTCACCGGCAAGCTGAGCGACGTTCTCAATTCCGCGGTCAACTGGGGCCGCAAGAATTCCCTCTGGCCCTACAACTTCGGGCTGTCCTGCTGCTACGTGGAAATGACCACGGCCTTCACCGCGCCCCACGACATTGCCCGTTTCGGCTCCGAAGTTATCCGGGCTTCGCCCCGACAGGCGGATTTCATGGTGATTGCCGGTACCTGCTTTATAAAGATGGCGCCGGTGATCCAGCAACTTTACGACCAGATGCTGGAACCCAAGTGGGTAATCTCCATGGGCTCCTGCGCAAACTCCGGCGGTATGTACGACATCTACTCGGTGGTGCAGGGCGTCGACAAGTTCCTGCCAGTGGATGTGTATGTGCCCGGTTGCCCGCCCCGGCCAGAGGCCTTTCTGCAGGGGTTGCAGTTGCTGCAGGACTCCATCCAGGAAGAACGCCGCCCGCTGTCCTGGGTGGTGGGCGATCAGGGTGTCTATCGGGCGGAGATGCCGTCCCAGCGTGAAAAATGGCGGGACCAGCGCATCCAGGCCACCGAACTGCGAACGCCGGACAAACTGTGACAAACGCAACGATGACGACAGGCACCGCTGACTTCGAGAGCCTGCTGGGCGATTTTAGAGAGGATGTACTGCATGTACAGCCCACGCTGACGGGCATGCCCGTATTCTGGGTGTCGCGAGAGAGTATCGTCGATATTCTGGCGCACCTGAAGCGGCAGCCAGCGCCATTTTCCATGCTCTATGACCTGTCGGCCGTGGATGAGCGCTTGCGTGGTCACAGGAACGGTCTGCCAGAGGCTGACTTCACCGTGTTCTACCACTTGCTGTCGGTGGAGCGTAATGAAGACCTGATCCTGAAGGTTGGGCTGCCAGAGAGCGATTTGCGGGTGCCCACCGTTAGCAACGTCTTCGCCAATGCCAACTGGTACGAGCGGGAAATTCTGGACATGTTTGGCATCGCCGTCGCCGGACACCCGCATCCGGAGCGGATCCTGATGCCGCCGACCTGGACAGGCCACCCGCTGCGGAAGGATTACCCCGCCCGGGCCACCGAGTTCGACCCCTATACCCTGACTGTGAAAGGCCAGGATGCAGAACAGGAAGCCATGCGGTTCGACCCGGAAGCCTGGGGCATGCAGCGTGAACGTGACGGGGCGGAGTTCATGTTCCTCAACCTGGGGCCCAACCACCCATCCGCCCATGGGGCTTTCCGCATCGTGCTGCAACTGGACGGTGAGGAAATCGTCGATTGCGTGCCAGACATTGGCTACCACCACCGGGGCGCCGAGAAGATGGCCGAGCGCCAGTCGTGGCACAGCTTTATTCCCTACACCGATCGCATTGATTACACCGGTGGCGTGATGAACAACCTGCCTTACGTGCTGGCCGCAGAAAAACTGGCCGGTATTGAGGTGCCGGACAGGGTGAAGGTGATTCGGGTGATGATGGCCGAAATGTTCCGCATCACCAGCCATCTGCTGTTCCTCGGGACGTACCTGCAGGATCTGGGGGCCATGACGCCGGTGTTCTACACCTTCAGCGACCGGCAGCGGGGCTATGAGGTGATCGAAGGCATTACCGGATTTCGCATGCACCCGGCCTGGTACCGCATTGGCGGTGTGATGCAGGATTTGCCCCAGGGTTGGGAAAAACTGGTGCAGGGCTTTCTGGACTGGATGCCTGCACGCCTGAAGGAATACGAGCGGGCGATGATGGAAAACGCCATCGTGCGCGAGCGGACTCGCCATGTGGCGGCCTTCAATACAGCCGAGGCACTGGAGTGGGGGGTGACCGGGCCTAACCTGCGGGCCACCGGCTGCGATTTTGATTTGCGTAAGCAGCGGCCTTACTCCGGTTATGAACAGTTCGATTTTGAGGTGCCGCTGGGCCACAACGGGGATGTGTTCGATCGGGGACAGTTGCGTATCGACGAAATGCGCCAGAGCCTTCGAATCATCCAGCAGTGCGTCAACAATATGCCCACGGGTGACTACAAGGCAGATCATCCGCTGACCACGCCGCCACCCCGGGAACGCATGCTCCAGCACATTGAAACTCTCATTACCCACTTCCTGCAGGTGTCCTGGGGGCCGGTGCTGGAACCCAATGAATCCCTGCAGATGATTGAGGCCACCAAGGGCATCAACAGTTATTACCTGACCAGTGACGGCAACACCATGAGCTACCGTACCCGCATCCGCACCCCGAGCTTCCCGCACCTGCAGCAGATACCGGCGGTGATGCGCGGAGGCTTCGTGCCGGACCTGATCGCCCACCTGGGCAGTATCGACTTCGTGATGGCAGACGTGGACCGCTGATGATGGCAACAACACCGCAGACACATCGGGTTATCGGCACCGACGGATTCGAACTTGATCCCGCGGACGAGGCTGCGATGCTGGAAGAAGTAGGGCACTACGAGCAGCCTCAGGCCGCGTGCATTGAGGCCCTGAAAATTGTCCAGCGCCGTTATGGTTGGGTGCCGGACGGTGCCATTGGCGCTATTGCAAAGGTGCTTGGTATCGGCCCCGCGTCGGTAGAGGGCGTGGCGACCTTCTACAGCCTGATCTTCCGTCAGCCGGTGGGCCGGCATGTGGTGCTGGTCTGTGACAGCAGTTCCTGTTTTCTGAGTGGTTTCGACGAATTGAAACAGGCGTTGGCGAGCCATCTTGGAATCGACTATGGCCAGACCACAGAAGACGGCCGGTTCACCCTGCTGCCGGTCTGCTGCCTGGGTGCCTGCGATGGCGCGCCGGCGCTGATGATTGACGATGATACCTATGGCCCGGTGTCGCCGGACGACCTGCCGGGCCTGCTGGAGGGTTACCCATGAGCGAGTCCATTTCCAGCCAGCGAACATCCGTGCGTTATCGCAGCCGGCTGTTGCAACCGGAGGCAGACCGTCATCCGGATACCCATCCGCTGACCTGGCGGCTGCGGGACGACGGCGAAGTGATCTGGCTTGACGAATACCTGCGCAAGGAAGGCTACCAGTCGGTTCGCAAGGCGCTGGACAACGGCGACCCTCAGGCCATCATCGCCACCATGAAAGGCGCCAATGTGCGAGGCCGCGGCGGTGCAGGCTTTTCCGCCGGGCTCAAGTGGAGCCTGACCCTGCAGGGCGGCGGCATGCCCCGGGGCTACCTGATCTGCAATGCAGATGAGATGGAACCAGGCACCTTCAAGGATCGCCTGTTGATGGAGCAACAGCCTCACCTGCTGATCGAAGGCATGGTACTGGGGGCTTTGGCCAACAATTCCTTTTACGGCTACATCTTTCTACGCGGTGAATACGTGGAGGCAGCGGGAGTTCTGAACCGAGCTCTGGACGAAGCCAGGGAGGCCGGTTGGCTGGGAGTCAACATCAATGGCAGCGGCTTTGATTTCGACATTGCCGTGCATACCGGCGCAGGGCGGTACATCTGCGGCGAGGAAACCGCGCTGATCAATTCGCTGGAAGGCAAGCGGGCCAACCCACGTGCCAAGCCGCCGTTTCCGGGTCAGTCCGGGGCCTGGGGCAAACCCTCGGTGGTGAACAATGTGGAAACCCTGTGCAACGTGCCGGCGGTGATCCTCAAGGGTGCGGACTGGTATCAGGCACTTTCCGGTGATCGCATTGATGACGGCGGCAGCAAACTCTATGGCGTGTCCGGCCCGGTGGAGAAGCCCGGCCTGTGGGAGTTGCCCATGGGGACAACCGGCGCCGAAATTCTCGAGCGGGCTGGGGGTATGCGTGGCAACCGATCACTCAAGGCCTGGCTGCCAGGTGGCGCCAGCACCGGGTTTCTGTTGCCGGAGCATCTCGAGCTGCCGCTGGATTTCGACACCGTGGGCAAGGAAGGCAGCCGCCTGGGGACGGGGCTGCTGACGGTGGTACCTCAGGAACAGAGCATGGTGGCGCTGATGCGCAACCTGGAGGAGTTTTTTGCGCGGGAATCCTGTGGCTGGTGCACCCCCTGTCGGGACGGGCTGCCGTGGACGGTCAAACTGCTGTGGGCACTGGAACTGGGGCAGGGTGAAACCGGCGATATCGAACTACTGGACAAGCTGGCGGCGGACTGCGGCCCAGGGCTGACCTTCTGCGCCCATGCGACCGGCGCCGCCATGCCGTTACAGACGGCCCTCAAACACTTCCGGCAGGAGTTTGAGCAGGGCGTCAGCAAACCCAGGGGTAAGGCCCATCAGGACCCGATTCCGGTGGGAGAAGTCTGAGCAAAAGTCATCGAAGGATAGGCAGGCAACATGGCGACGATTCACGTGGATGGACAACGCTATACGGTCAATGGAGCCCACAACCTGCTCCAGGCGTGTCTGTCCCTCGGCCTGGATATTCCCTATTTCTGCTGGCACCCGGCCATGGGCAGTGTGGGTGCCTGTCGCCAGTGCGCGGTCAAACAGTATAAGGACAAGGACGACGACAAGGGCATGGTGGTGATGTCCTGCATGACGCCCGCCGCGGACCAGACCCGCATTGATATCGACGATGAGGAAGCCAAAGCCTTCCGCGCCAGTGTGGTGGAGTGGCTGATGATCAACCATCCCCATGACTGCCCGGTGTGCGAGGAGGGCGGGCATTGTCACCTGCAGGACATGACGGTGATGACCGGCCATGATCGCCGCCGTTACCGGTTCCGCAAGCGCACGCGCCGGAACCAGTATCTGGGGCCGTTCATTGCCCATGAGATGAACCGGTGCATTACCTGTTACCGCTGTGTGCGTTTTTACAACGACTACGCTGGTGGTACCGACCTGGGGGCCTTTGGTGCCAAGGATAATGTCTATTTCGGTCGCTACGAAGAAGGCATTCTGGAAAGCCCCTTCGCCGGCAATCTTACGGAAGTATGCCCCACCGGCGTGTTCACGGATCAGAGCCATTCCGAACGTTACACCCGCAAGTGGGATCTGCAGTTTGCGCCCGGCATCTGCCACCAGTGTTCAATGGGTTGCAACATCAGCCCGGGGGAGCGGTACGGAGAGTTGCGCCGTATTGAAAATCGCTACCACGGTGAGGTGAACGGGTATTTCCTCTGTGACCGGGGCCGGTTCGGCTACGGTTACGTCAACCGGGCAGATCGGCCGCGACTGCCGGAATGTCGGGAATCGTCAGGCAGTGATCCGGTCAGCCTCGAAGTGGACACCGCTCTGGCCCGTATCAGCGACGCTCTGCGCCATTCCCGCCGGGTGATCGGCATCGGCTCGCCACGGGCCAGCCTGGAGAGTAATCACCAGTTGCAGGCATTGGTCGGCGTGGAAAACTTTTCCACCGGCATTGAGTCGCGGGAACAGGCCTGCCTTGACCTGATGAATCATCTGCAACGCCATACCGGCCTGCCAACGCCCACGCCCCGCGAGATGGAAGATCACGACGCCGTGTTGGTTCTGGGCGAAGACCCGGTCCAGAGCGCCGGTCGTCTGGGCTTGAGCCTTCGTCAGGCCGCGCTGTCGCGTCGTGAGGCACTGGGCGAGACCATTGGTGTGCCCGCCTGGAATGCTGAAGCCCTCAAAACCCTGGCGCAGGATCGTTACCACCCGCTGTTTATCGCCTGGCCCACCGCTACAGACCTCGATGATGTGGCTGCGGCTCGCTATGCCTTGAGTCCCGATGAGATTGCCAACCTTGGCTTTGCGGTGGCCCATCGGATCGACCCGGCAGCCCCGCCAGTGGAAGGGCTTTCTGAGGCCATGGCTGAGGCTGCTGAAACCATTGCCACTGCTTTAATGGCGGCGGAGCGTCCGCTGGTTATCAGTGGTGGATCGCTGGCCTCCGAACCGGTACTGGAAGCGGCCGGGAATGTGGCCCGAGCATTGTCCCGGCGTGCCAAACGGGGCGGGCTGGCACTGATACGGCGCGAGGCCAACAGCACGGGCTTGTCCCTGATGGGCGGCCAACCACTGGACTGGGCGCTGGAGGAACTGACCAATGGCCACGCGGATGCCGTGGTGGTGCTGGAAAACGACCTGTACCAACGAGTGCCCCGGAAAACGGTGGATGCAGCGCTGGCGCCGGCAGAGATCTGCGTGGTGCTTGATCATCAACGCACAGCAACGGCCGAGCGCGCCAACTTCCTGCTTTCTGCGGCCAGTTTCGCGGAGGCGGACGGTACGCTGGTTAACCTGGAAGGCCGGGCGCAACGCTTCTTCCAGGTATATGACCCCGGTTACATGCGGCCGGAAAGCCGTATTCATGAAAGCTGGCGCTGGTTGCACGCACTGGCGGTGAACATGCAAGGCGAGAAAGCCGGTGATATCACCCTGGATACCGTCATTGCGGCGTGTGTCGAGGCTCATCCAGAGCTGGGCGGTATGGAGGAAGCCGCTCCCGCCCCACACTACCGCATTGATGGCCTGCAGCTGGCGCGGGAGCCCCACCGGTACAGTGGCCGTACCTCCATGCGGGCGAACCAGGACGTCAGCGAACCACGAGTGCCGCAGGACCCGGATTCCGCGTTTGCCTATTCCATGGAGGGCTACAGCGGTTACCACGAGCCCCGGCAGCAGGTGCCCTTTGCCTGGGCGCCCGGCTGGAACTCGCCCCAGGCCTGGAACAAGTTTACCGACGAAGTAGGCGGCCATTTGCGCGGCGGTGACCCCGGCGTGCGTTTGATGTGTCCGGTCCCGGGGCAGGGCCATTACAGCCGACCGCCTCAACGTGCCGAGGGCGTCGAAAGCGTCGAAAGTGGAGAACGCTCGCCAGCTTTACGGGCCCTGATTCTGCCGCGGCTGTTTGGTGGCGAAGAGACGTCCTCATTGGCCGTGCCCATTCAGGAGCGTACGCAAACGCCCAGTGTCACCCTGAGCATGGATGACGCTGAACACTTGTCGATCCGGGGCGGTGACACGGTGACCATTCTTGGGGAAGCGCTATTGGTGGTTCAGCAGGATGGCTGGCCCAAAGGCTGGATCGGTCTTCCAGCCGGGCTGATTGCCGGACTGCTTCCGGGAGAGCCGGTAGCACTGGACAACTCTGCCGGAGGTGAGCCATGAGCTGGTGGACTCCGCAACTGGCTGCCATTGCCTGGGGGATGTTCCAGGCACTGGTGATCCTGCTGGGCGCCGTGCTTCTGGGTGCGGTTATGACAGTGGTGGAACGTCGCCTGCTGGGGCTCTGGCAGGACCGTTACGGGCCCAATCGGGTCGGGCCGTTTGGCACGCTGCAATTGGTTGCGGACATGATCAAGATCTTCTTCAAGGAAGATTGGATACCGCCATTCGCCGACCGGCCGCTGTTCGTCCTGGCGCCGGTGATTGCCTTTGCCTCATTGCTGCTGTCGTTTGTCATTATCCCGATCACCCCCGGTTGGGGCGTGGCGGACATGCACATTGGCCTGCTGTTTTTCCTGGCCATGGCTGGGGTCAACGTCTACGCGGTGTTGCTCGGGGGCTGGTCCAGCGGCAACAAATACGCGCTGCTGGGCGCCATGCGAGCCACGGCCCAAACACTGTCGTACGAAGTGTTCATGGGGTTGTCGCTGATGGGGGTGGTGGCCATGGCCGGGTCGTTCAACCTGCGAGACATCGTCAACGCCCAGGAAGGTTTCTGGTTCATCATTCCCCAGTTCTTCGGTTTCGCCACCTTCCTGATCGCCGGTATTGCTGTCACGCACCGCCACCCGTTCGACCAGCCGGAAGCGGAACAGGAACTGGCCGACGGGTACCACATTGAATACTCCGGCATGAAATTCGGCCTGTTTTTCATCGGCGAATACGTCGGCATGGTGCTGGTGTCGGCGCTGATCGTCACGCTGTTCTTTGGCGGCTGGCACGGCCCGTGGCTGCCACCAATCCTGTGGTTCGCGCTCAAGACCGGCTTCTTCCTGATGCTGTTTATCCTGCTGCGGGCATCGTTGCCCCGGCCCCGCTATGACCGGGTGATGAGTTTTGGCTGGAAGGTGTGCCTACCGCTAACACTAATCAACTTACTGGCGACGGGGGCGGTGATGCTCCTGGTGGCTGAATAAGGGAGGACTTATGGAAAGAGAAAAGGTCCCGATCATCAAACACATGCTCTGGCTGTTGCCGGCCACCTGGTCGCAATTGCGCACCCTGGGCATGGTGTTCATGCACAGTTTTCGCAAGCGGGAGACAGTGAACTATCCGGAACAACAGGTCTATCTGCCACCGCGCTACCGCGGCCGCATTGTGCTGACCCGCGATCCGGACGGCGAAGAGCGTTGCGTGGCCTGCAACCTGTGTGCGGTGGCCTGCCCGGTGGACTGCATCTCGCTGCAGAAGGGAGAGCAGGAAGACGGCCGCTGGTACCCGGAGTTCTTCCGCATCAACTTCTCCCGCTGCATCTTTTGTGGCATGTGCGAGGAAGCCTGCCCGACGTCGGCCATCCAGCTGACGCCGGACTTCGAGATGGGCGAGTATGATCGCCAGCAACTGGTGTACGAAAAAGAGGATCTGCTGATCAATGGTCCCGGCAAGGACCATGACTACCACTTCTACAAGGTAGCGGGCATGGCCATCGGGGGTAAAGACAAGGGCCAGGCCCAGAACGAGGAGGCGCCGGAGGATGTGCGCACGTTGTTACCCTGATAGTCACCGCAATAGTGACCGTAAGCCGGAGGAGGCAACCTGATGGAGCTAGCCTTCTATGTCAGTGGACTGGTGGCGGTGCTGGCGACCATTGGCGTGATCACTGGCACCAGCCCGGTTCATGCGGTGGTGTATCTGATCGTGTCGCTGATCGCCGTGGCACTGGTGTTCTTTGCCCTGGGGGCACCGTTTGCCGGCGCCCTGGAAATTATCGTGTATGCCGGGGCGATCATGGTGCTGTTTGTGTTCGTGGTGATGATGCTGAACCTGCGGTCGGATGCGGAGCGGGAACAGTCCTGGCGGAATCCTCGCCATTGGGCAGGGCCATCGTTGCTAACGTTGCTGCTTCTGGGTGCCCTGGCGGCCCTGATCGGTCAGGGTGGCATCGGGCAGATGATCGATGGTGAGCTGCTGACCGCACGGGCCGTAGCCCTGACCCTGTTCGGGCCCTGGTTGATGGTGGTGGAGCTGGCCGCCATTCTCCTGCTGGCGGCCCTGGTGACAGCGTCCCATGTGGGGCGGCGATCAAATCCTTTGCGAAAGCAGACGACATTGGACAACCGCAACCAGGGAGGCAACTCATGACGGGTATTCCCATGGAGCATGGGCTGATCCTGGCCGCCATTCTGTTCAGCCTGGGGCTGCTGGGGCTGATGCTGCGCCGCAGCATGCTGTTTGTGCTGATGAGCCTGGAAGTCATGCTCAACTCGGCGGCGCTGGCATTTGTGGTGGGGGCCACGGCCTGGAACCAGCCGGACGGCCAGGCCATGTTCCTGCTGGTCATTACCCTGGCGGCGGCGGAAGCCAGTGTTGGGCTGGCGCTGATGATCCAGCTTTACCAGCGCTTCCGCGCCCTGAATCTGGATGCCGTTAGCAGGATGCGTGGATGATGGCGATGGCAGTGACTCTTTCGTTTCTGTTGCCTCTGGCGGGCACATTGATACTCGCGTTCAGCGGCGGGCGCTTGGGCGCATTGGCCAGTTCCGTAGTGGGCGTCGGTAGCGTGGGGCTGGCGGCGCTGGCCACGGCCTGGGCGACGATGGCTCATGCCGGCGGCAGTGAAGGGATAACCCTTTGGACCTGGATTGCCGTCGGGGATTTCCAGCCCACCATCGGCCTGGCAGTGGATGGCCTGGCGCTGGTGATGATGTCAGTGATTACCGGTGTGGGTTTCCTGATTCACCTCTTCGCCGCCTGGTACATGACCGGTGAGGAAGGCATTACCCGCTTCTACGCCTGGATGAACCTGTTTGTGTTCAGCATGATGCTGCTGGTGCTGGGAGACAACCTGCTGCTGTTGTTCCTCGGCTGGGAGGGTGTCGGCCTCTGCAGCTATGGCCTGATCGGCTATTACTACCAGGGCAGCGCCAATGGCTGGGCGGCTTTCAAGGCGTTCGTGGTAACCCGCATTGGCGACGTGTTCCTGGCGCTCGGGTTGTTCCTGATCTTCATGGAGCTGGGCACGCTCGATATCCAACAATTGCTGGCCCTGGCTCCGCAGCAGTGGCAGGAAGGCAGTACCACCGCCAACCTGGCGGCGTTGCTGGTACTTGGTGGTGCCCTCGGCAAGTCGGCTCAGGTGCCGCTGCATACCTGGTTGCCCGACGCCATGGCTGGCCCCACGCCGGTGTCTGCGCTGATCCACGCGGCGACCATGGTCACGGCGGGCGTGTACCTGATTGCCCGGCTCAATGGCCTGTTCCTGCTGGCCCCGGATGTGCTCCTGCTGGTCGGCGTGATCGGGGCAGTGTCTCTGCTGCTGGCGGCCTTTGCGGCTCTGGCCCAGACCGATATCAAGCGCGTGCTGGCATACTCCACCATGAGCCAGATTGGCTATATGTTCGTGGCGTTAGGGGTAGGCGCGTTCGATGCCGCGATCTTCCATCTGGTGACCCACGCCTTCTTCAAGGCACTGCTGTTCCTGTCAGCCGGGGCAGTGATCATCAGTTGCCACCACGAACAGGACATGCGGCGGCTTGGCGGGCTTTGGCGCAAGCTGCCCGTGGCTTATGGTGGCTTCCTCGTGGGCGGTGCGGCGTTGGTGGCATTGCCACTGGTGTCGGCTGGCTTTTTCAGCAAGGACGAAATCCTGTGGCAGGCAATGGCGGCTGACCAGACCGGCCTATTGATTGTTGGATTGCTGGGCGCGGTGTTGACCGGCATCTATACGGTTCGACTGATCCTCGGCACCTTCCATGGCGAGCCGGGAAGCGACCACGCCCGCCATCCGGAACCCGGCACCAACCCACTGACTCATCACCTGCCGTTGATGGTGCTGGCGGCGCTGTCGACCTTTATCGGCGCCTGGCTCTATCCGGGCCTTGGCGGACTCTTCCCGGATGCACCCGGAGAAGCAGCGGAAACCGGCCACACCCTGTTGCAGGTGCTTGCCATGGGCGCCGCTATCGCGGGGTTGCTGTTGGCAGCATGGCTGTTCCTTTGGCGGCGTGACTGGCTTGCAAAACAGGTCGGGCAGGGCATAGGCGCCCGCCTGTGGACACTCTGGCACCATGCGTGGGGTTTTGACGCCCTGTTTGACCGGGTGCTGGTGCAGCCCTGGCAGTGGATGGTAAAGGTTCTGAGGGTGGATCTGGTGAACCTGGTGATGAATCTGCCAGCGCTATTGGCGCGTGCGCTTAACGCCGGGCTGGTGAAAAGCCAGAACGGTCGCGTGCGCAGCTACGCCCTGGTGATGGTACTGGGCGCCACGATCATCCTGCTGGCTCTGGCGGTGTTGCCGGGAGGGGTAGCATGATCCTTGTGTGGCTGATCCTGATCCCGTTTGTGGGTGGACTGCTGTGCTGGCAGGCGGACCAGTGGGGCGACAGGGCACCTCGCTGGATAGCGCTGGCCACCATGTTGTTTGTACTGGTTATCAGCCTGGTGCTCTGGGCAACCGGTGATTTTGCGTTGCCGGGCGAGGTCACCAGGCATTGGCTGCTGGAATGGAGAACGTCCTGGATCCCGCGTTTTGGTATTGAGATTCATCTGGCGATGGACGGCCTGTCGCTGATCCTGGTGGCGTTGACTGGCTTCCTCGGCGCACTGGCCGTGCTCTGTTCCTGGCACGAGATTGACCACCGTGTGGGCTTTTTCCACCTGAACCTGCTGTTCATCCTCGGTGGTGTTGTGGGCGTATTCCTGGCGCTGGACCTGTTCCTGTTCTTCCTGTTCTGGGAAATGATGCTGGTGCCGATGTACTTCCTGATTGCGCTCTGGGGGCACAGCGGCTCGGCGGGGCAGACCCGGATTCGAGCCGCTACCCGATTCTTCATCTACACCCAGGCCAGTGGCCTGCTCATGCTGGTGGCGATACTCTCACTGGTGTTCGTGCATTACGCCAACACCGGCGAACTGTCCTTCAGCTACGACACCTTGCTGGATACCGAGGTCCCGGAGGCGCTGGCGCCGTGGCTGATGCTGGGCTTCTTTGTGGCCTTTGCCGTGAAGCTGCCGGTGGTCCCATTCCATGGCTGGCTTCCGGATGCCCATGCCCAGGCGCCGACCGCCGGCAGTGTCGACCTCGCCGGTATCCTGTTGAAAACCGCCGCCTACGGCATCCTGCGGTTTGCGCTGCCGCTGTTCCCGGAAGAGTCCCAGGCGTTTGCGCCTGTCGCCATGACACTCGGGCTGGTGGGCATTATCTATGGCGCCGTACTGGCGTGTGGACAGCAGGACATCAAGCGCCTGATCGCCTATACCAGTATTTCCCACATGGGCTTCGTGCTGATTGCTTTGTATTCAGGCTCGGAACTGGCGATTCAGGGCGCGATCATCCTAATGGTGGCCCATGCCTTCTCCAGCGCCGGGCTATTTATTCTCAGCGGCCAACTGTATGAGCGCATTCACACCCGTGACATGCGGATCATGGGCGGCTTATGGGGTCGAATCCCGGTGCTGCCCGGTTTTACCCTGTGTTTCGTTGCCGCCTCCCTGGGTATGCCTGCCACCGCCAATTTCGTGGGTGAATTCATGGTGCTGTTTGGTACCTTCCCCAGCGCGCCGGTCGTGGTGGTGATTGCCAGCGTGGGGCTGGTGCTGGCGGCGATATACTCCCTGCTGCTGATGCAGCGGGTGCATTATGGCCCGGAATACCGCCAGGGCGCCCTGAGAGGGCCGGACGCGAGAGAATACGGCATGATGTTGGTGCTGCTTGTGCTGACGGTGATGGTGGGGCTCTATCCTCAGCCAATACTCGACATTACCGCCCCGATAGCGGGCCCGGCTGCCGAGCTGTTTGAGCAAGCCGGGGCAGAACTGGCCAGCCGCGCAGGGGAGGTGAACTGATGCTGACCCTGGCAAATCTGGTTGCACTCATACCAATGATCGTCGTTGGTGCCACCGCGGTGATCGTCATGCTTGGCGTAGCCTGGCAGCGGCACCATGGCGCCACGGCGTTGGTTTCGGCCGTTGGGCTGGTATTGGCTCTGGCCTGCGTGCCTGTGGCCTCTACAGCATTGTCATCGCCGCCACTGATGACTATGGATGGGCTGGCGTTAATGGGCAGCGTGCTGGTGCTGTTGTGTGCGCTGGTCACGGTCGCCCTGAGTCATCATTACCTGACCGGTTACATTGGCCCCAAGGAAGAGTTTTACCTGTTGCTCTTGTGTGCGGTGACCGGGGCACTGGGGCTGGTGGCCAGCGACCATCTGGCGACCCTGTTCATCAGCCTGGAGCTGCTGTCGATGCCCCTCTACGGCATGTTGGCCTATAGCTTTCGGGCAGAACGGTCTCTGGAAGCCGGCATCAAGTACCTGGTTCTGTCTGCGGCCGCGACGGCGTTCCTGTTGTTTGGCATGGCGTTGATCTATGCCCGTACCGGGCATCTCGACCTGGCGGGCCTGGCGACGGGGCTGGCAAACACCTCCGATGCGTGGACGCTGGCTGGGGCTGTGTTGATGCTGGTGGGGCTTGGCTTCAAGCTCTCCATTGTTCCCTTTCATCTCTGGACGCCGGACGTATACCAGGGTGGGCCTGCGCCGGCCACCATTTTCCTCGCCACGGTCAGCAAGTTGGCGGTGTTCGTGCTGTTACTGCGTCTGGTGACCGTTGCGCCGGTGTTTAACAGCGACTGGTTGAACACGCTGATAACACTGCTGGCCCTGATCACCATGTTGGGGGGCAACCTGTTGGCGTTGTTCCAATCCAACCTGAAGCGACTGCTTGGCTATTCCTCCATTGCCCATTTTGGCTACCTGATGGTGGCTATCGTTGCAGGTGGGGCACTGGCAGTAGAAACCGTGGGGGTTTATCTGGTGACCTACCTTGTCACCACACTGGCAGCCTTCGGCGTGGTTACCCAGCTGTCCAGCCCGTTCAGTGGTGAAGATGCCGCCGGACTGCACTATTACCGTGGGCTGTTCTGGCGCCGTCCATGGCTGGCAGCCGTGATGACCGTGAGCTTCCTGTCCCTGGCTGGCATCCCGCTCACGGCGGGGTTTATCGGCAAGTTCTATGTATTGGCACTGGGGGTTGCTGAAAACCGCTGGTGGCTGGTGGGCGGTATCGTCGCAGGCAGTGCCATTGGCCTGTTCTACTATCTGAGGGTGATGGTGACCCTGTACCTGCCGGAACCCGGCATGCGCCGTATGGACGCCACCAACGACTGGGGTAACCGCATTGGTGGGCTGACGCTGCTGGTCGTGGCCGTGTTGATCCTGGTGCTGGGTGTTTATCCCTCGCCAATGATCCAGTGGGTGGCCGGGCTGTCGGCAACGGCTTTCTGACGTTTAGCTCCGAAAGTTGCGGCTCGGGTGGAAGCACCGCTTTGCTCTATTTACCAAGAAGCTCACCGACTGGGCGTAAATTAACGACATGGTCGCACAATGACTTGACGATCATCAGGATTGGAGTGGCAACCACGAGGCCTACGGGTCCCCAGAGCCAGCCCCAGAACAGCAGGCCGATAAAGATGGCAACCGCGTTGAGGCTGGAGATATGGCTGGTAAGCCAGGGCGTCAGCAGATAGCCCTGAACGCTGGTGATGGCCAGCGACGTGCCGGCAACAATGATCGACATCTCCAATTCGCCAAACTGGATAAAGGCGGCCACACCTGTGCCCATAAGCACCAGGAACGGACCCAGGTACGGCACGGCACTGGCGACGCCTGCCAAAACACCCCAAAAGCCGGCCTGTTCAACGCCCAATGCCAAAAACGCCAGCCAGGTCAGCACGCCCACAAATACGGCACCTACAAACATCACAAACAGGAACTGCCGTACGCTGCGATGGAACTCGTTCATGATTCGGGCGGCTTTACGCATTCGTGCGAAGGATGGCCCGGATATTTTGACGATCTTGCGTCTGTACAGTGATCCAATGGCGAGCATGAAATACACCAGCAACAACGCCGAGAAGCACTGGGAAATCAGCACCAGCGCTGCCGGGGAACCCTGAAGCACGTAGTCTTTGATCTCGAGGGGTTCGTCCACCACGCGCACGGGCGTTGCACCCGATCGGGAGACGTCTTCGTTGCCCTGATCGGGGCTGGCGGTGGCTTCAATTTTCTTTGCGGCGGATTGCGCTTTTTCCATCATGCTTTCCCCATCCTTGGGGCGGCTGGCCTCATTCTGCTGAAACTGTTCGATGGCCACCGGTATCTTGTCCAGCATAGCCATGGCTTCCTGCTTCAGGGGAATACTGGCTCCGGCAATGATACCGATAAGCAGAATCAGCACCACAGCCGCCGCCAGGGGGCGGGGTACTTTCAACCGATTGATTGTGGCAACAAGGGGTTCAAGGGCGTAGCTGATTAACACGGCCACCACCAGTGGCAAAAGAACCGCCTGGGCCCAGTCGATAAAATAAAGGGTTGCAATACTTGTGAGTGTGATAAGCGACATGCTGCGCATGTTGATGGCGTCAATCAGCGCCTGACTGTTCTGGGAGTTGTTGTCTGCTCCCGACTCCTCACGCTTTGTCTTATCGCCGTTCTCCATGGGATATTGCCTCCGTGTCTAATCGGTAAAACCGTTGCAGCGCTTCGTAGACTTCCGGCTGTTCCGCTTTCAGGTGCTCCGGTTGTTGGTAAAAGGCTTCCGTCAGCACTGCAAAAAACTCGGCGGGTTCGGTGGCGCCGTATGGGTCCAGCCAGGGCTTCTGGTGATGTTGAAGCGATTGCCTCAAGTGTTCATAGGCCCGAGTCATCGTTTCCTGCCAATGTCTTGCCTGTTCGCCACTGAGTGGCGGAGCGCCGTCCGCAGTGCCGTCCAGGTAGTCCAGCTGGTGGGCGAATTCGTGAAGAATGACGTTGTGGTGCCCATCAGGGTTGACGGCACCTTCCTCGCACTGTGTCCAGGCCAGAACCACCTGTCCATAACTTGAGGCTTCGCCCGCGCGAATCTCGTTACTCTCGCTCACCACCAGGCCATCATGCTCAATATCCCTGACACGATAGGCATCCGGATAGACCAGGATACTGCGGATGTCGTCGAAGTCGGAATAGCTGCGGTTCATAATGAGCAGGCAGGCATGTCCCGCGATGGTCAGGCGTACGGTGTCGTCCACCTCGAACCCATCGCAGCCGTAAAAGGATTTCTCCGCCAGGAACAACTGTACATGCTGTTCCAGTTGTCGTTTCAGCTTGGCCGGCAACCCGGGGAATAGGGGCACCTGGGACTCGAGCGTCGCGCGCCAGTTCTCCGGAAAGGGAGTTTGAAGCTGTCTCTCGCGACGCCAGTTGCGGTAGAAAAACAGATAGAAAACCGAGGCGGCAATCACGGACATCGCGCAGAGAGTGTAGATCAGCATGGGCAAGATTCCGGGGCCGTGTGGTGATTTGACATTTTAGTTCAGTTTGCTAATTAATTAGGTGTTGGGTAGCAACATTCCCACTGTGCGATTGAATTCTGATGCCGTTCATCATAGGGGGTTGTAGGGCGGCCGTCAGGGAACTTTTCGTTACTTCCTATCAGTAGTGGCCACCAGGTCGTTCCGTGGCATGGAAGCATAAAGGAATCTGCTCCATGTATATCGTAACCAATAGAACCGTCGATGAAAGCAAACACACAGAGAGCGAGGCCTTCGGCAGTAAACCCATTGAAGGCCCCAACGAGTTGCGGCTGGCGGAGGCATCCCGCCGGCGAAACCGCTGGCATATTGATATCCTGCCTGACCAGATCACACCGCAAATGGCGAAGAGTGTCGATCTTAATCCCGACAATACCTACCCGGCGAGCGCCTACGTGGCCCGCAAACTGATCGAGAGATCCGGCCACGGCGCTGGTGCGCGCCCGAACGGAAGAAACCTGCTGTTGTTTGTTCATGGTTACAACAACGATATGACTGATGTGCTTGATCGTGCCGAAAGGCTGGAGCAGAACTTCGGCGTTGAAGTCATTGTGTTCAGTTGGCCCGCCAATGGTGGAGGGTTGCACGGCGTGCTCAGCTACAAGAGCGACAAGCGGGACGCCCTCGCCTCGGTAGGGGCATTCAATCGCGTGCTGGAGAAGCTGGAAGCCCTGGTGAGCGACTTTCATGCGCAGTACGTGATGGATCTGGAGGCGCGTGCGGAAGCCCGGTTTGCAGACAACGCCGCCGCGTGGGACCGCTACTTTGCGAAGGAAGTCGAGAAGCACTGCCCGTTCACTGTGAATCTGATGTTGCACAGCATGGGGAACTATCTTTACAAGCATTTGCTGGGGAGTTCGGTGTACAGCGGAGATCGGCTGCTGTTCGATAACGTTGTGATGGTGGCCGCGGACACCAATAATGAAAACCACGCCGAGTGGGTGGACCGAATTCCCTACCGCAATCGTCTCTATATCACCATCAACGAAAACGACGGAGCACTAAAGGCCTCACGCCTGAAAATGGGCGAACAGCAAAAAGCCCGGCTTGGCCATTACCTGCGCCGGCTGGATTCCAGGGTGGCGACCTATATCGACGTTACCGATCAGCCCTATGTCGGGGATTCGCATGCCTATTTCGAGGATAAGCCGTTGAACAACAAAAAGGTGCTGGAGTTCTTTCGGGTCGCGCTGAATGGTCAGGTAGCCGAGAAACCGACACGCTACGATCCCTCACGGAATGTTCACCGACTATAGATCTCGGGGGGTGAATCCTTACAGGACGTATCTTTATGGCAGCGGCCTGACTATTTGATCACAAGTGCCGACAGCAGCTCTCTGGCGCTCCAGACCCGCGGCGTCTTTTCGCGCTCACGCATTAATTGCACGAGTTTGCGGTTGACCGGTGCGTCCGTGCCCAGCTTTTCGGCCAGTTTCACGACTTCGCCATTGATCCAGTCAACTTCCGTTGGGCGCCCGGCCTGAAGATCTTCCCACATGGAGGAACGTGCAACAGGATCGATGGTGAGCATCCGTTTGGCTAGTCGGGTAAACAGCCAATCTGGTAGTGACATCACGGAAGGAATCAGTTTGGTAGGCAGGCCTGTGAGTTTTACCGTGGGTATGCCTGCCGATTTAAGGAGCTCTAGCGTCTCTCTCTGAGCCATTGCCAGGCAGCGGCGATAGTCCCTTTGCGAGAGCTCTTCCAGCAGCGGAACGCCAGAAAGGGCGTTGACCGGGTTATTCAGATTGAGTAACAGCTTGGACCACATCACCGATTCGATATCGCGCCGCAGTTCCAGGGGGAGCCCGGCATGCTCAAACCAGGGCAGGGCCGGTTGCAGTGACGGGTGCCGGTCGGCCATCAGGTGGCCCTGAGTGCCTTGATGGAAATGCCCCGGCTCCTGTTGCAGCACGTTGAATGGAACCATCCCGGCCAATACGTTGGCGTTGGGCATAGCGGCCTGGAGGTGCTCTGCGTTGGAGATTCCGTTTTGCAGGCTGACCACCGGTATGCCCTCGCTCACCCAGGGCGCGAGCTGTTTGCCGGCCTCGGAGGTGGCGGCGGATTTGACCGTTACCAGCACGAGATCGGCGTTGCCCGCCGCCTCGGCAGAGGTCACATACTGGTGCTCGGCCAGTTGGCTGTGGAAGCGAAACCCTTCATAGTCAGTGACCGTCAGTGGGGAGGTTCGAAGGCGCTCCTGCATGGTCTTTCGGCCCACCATGACCACGTTCACACCGGAAGAAAGCAGCCTGCCTCCGAGGTAACAGCCGATACTGCCAGCGCCAAATATAACGACCTTGAAAGAACTCTGCGTCACGGGCTTTGCCTTATTGTTTTCCCGAATAGTGAAAGGGCTGCCCGCGAGAGTCAACTGTCGGGGCTCCGGCAAGACGTTGGCGGAGCCTTGTTCAGTGGTTCCGTGTCAGATGTTGTTCGGGTTCCGAGGCATGGCAACCAGCCGTTTTGGCTGGAAGGCCCGCAGTGTCAGATAGGCGAGTGGCGCAATCACGCCAAGGAGCGGCGTGGCGACCAGGAAGGGTGCAAAGCTCCTGAAATGCCCGCCCTGGGCAACATGATCGCGGTACAGAAAGTACATCAGCAACAGCAGGGCGATGCCTAGATCGAGGACGACCTGCAGGGATTCCTTTTCGGCGAACAGGCTGATGGCCCATTGCCAGAAGTCTTTATCCGAGGTGGCCAGCACCCACAGAGTGAAACTGATGAAAAGTACGAAAACCAGTGGGACGATGCGAGTCAGTATCATGACAGTGTGCCTCCGTGTACGGGGTGTAAAAATTGAGTATGCTTTCGACAAAGATCATGCGCCTGTAGTTATACCGGCGCACTTCCCGATTAGGTAAAGGCCAGGCAACATGACTGTCAGCGAAACATCGATTTCCCGGGGTGGCGAACACAGCGCGTTTGGCCACAAGCTGCGGTATTGGCGACGTCATCGGGGCATGAGTCAGTTGGACCTGGCGCTGGAGGCGGACATATCACCCCGCCATCTTTCTTTTATTGAAACCGGCCGTTCCCGCCCGAAGCGAGACCTGATACTGAAGCTCGCTGGAACCCTTGAGGTTCCCTTGCGTGAGCGCAATGAAATGTTGATGGCTGCCGGGTTGCCAGCGGCCTATTTCGAGGAAGACTATGACAGCAAGGAACTGGCGGTCTACCGCAAGGCCATTCATGAGCTGATCACCAGTCATCAGCCATATCCCGCCTTGGTACTCAATCGCTGGGGCGATGTGGTGGATGGCAACGCGACGGCGTTTCTGATGTTTCCTGAGTTCAAAGTAGACCCGCCTGCCAATCTCTACCGCGAGTATCTGTCCTCAACGAAATGGAAAGAACTGGTCGTAAACTGGGACGAGGTGGCCTGGGCGGCCTATGAATACTTGGTCAATGACGCTTCCCGCTACCAGGGGGACGAGCGCATGCAGGCACTTATCCAGGAAGTCCAGGATCTGTTGCGGAAGACCCCCAGGCCGGAATTGATGCCGGCGAGCCCGTCGATCCATACGCGCCTGAACATGGGAGGGGACATCCTGGAAACCACCACAATGATTGCGCACTTCGGGCCCGTGAACGATGTGTTTCTCTCGGAGCTACGGGTCGAGATGATCTTTCCCGCCAACGACAGTGCCCGGCGATTTTTCTCTCAATTTGAGGGTTGAACACTGCAGTGGTGAGTCCGTATAACGGACCTTTACCCCAATAACAGGAGGCTGTCATGCCTGAACAAAGAACCGTTGTGATTACCGGGGCCAATCGCGGCATCGGGCTTGAGTTGGCCCGTCACTTTGCAGGTGAAGGCTGTGACGTGATTGGCGTATGTCGGGAAGCGTCACCCGAGCTCAAGGAGGTGGCGACTCGTGTCATTGAATCTGTTGACGTCACCACGGCAAGTGGACTTCAGTCATTGATTGACGGCGTGAAGGGCCAGTCGATCGACCTGCTGATCAATAATGCCGGCCTGCTGCAGGATGAAAAACTGGGCAGCATTGATTTCGATTCCATTCGTACCCAGATGGAAATCAACGCTTACGCGCCATTGAGGGTGGCGGAAGCGCTGGTGTCCCAGATACCGTACGGCGGTAAGATTGCCAACATCACCAGCCGGATGGGCTCTATCGCGGACAACGACTCCGGAGGCCGCTATGGCTACCGTGCGTCCAAGGCGGCGCTGAACGCCTTTGGCAAGTCCCTGGCGATGGACCTTAAACCAAAGGGCATTGCGGTGGCCCAGCTCCATCCCGGTTATGTGCAAACCCGTATGGTGAATTTCGGCGGACTGATTACGCCCGAGGAGTCAGCAAAGGGCTTGGCGGCGAGAATCGAGGGCCTGAACCTGGAAAACACGGGCTCCTTCTGGCACAGCAATGGTGAGGAGCTGCCCTGGTAAGGATTTACCCAGGGGGAAACCAAAACGAAAAAAGGCAGCCGAAGCTGCCTTTTTCAAACGTGCTGACTGTTATTTAAACAGCAACAACGTTCTCTGCCTGAGGGCCTTTCTGGCCGTCAGTTACGGTGAACTCAACCTGCTGGCCTTCTGCCAGGGTCTTGAATCCGCCGCCTTGAATAGCGCTGTAGTGAACGAATACGTCAGGGCCGCTTTCACGAGTGATGAAACCAAAGCCTTTTGCTTCGTTGAAAAACTTAACAGTACCGGTAGTAGTCGACATAATCATAATCCTGAAATCGATAATTTAATGTGCCGCCAGACCATCTTGAACGATGACTGATCAGCGTTGTGCGGAAACAAAAAACGCGCGGAATCAAAAACAGGACGGACAACTACCAAAACAACAGAGATGCGTCTTATTCGTGAAATGCTGTGCTAAATCTTTCCTACGAAACGAACTTTACTCCTATGTCCCCGGAATTGCCAAGTTTATTTGTAGGCATTTACCGATGCGATCCAAAATCAAAACAATTACTCTGAGAGTCAGAGGCCCGTTATTTGGGAAATTGCCGTTTGGAACGAGGGTGAACTCATGAAATACATCTTCGAGGTTCGCATACGAGAAGGGCACACGGCAGAGGAATACGCCGATGCCTGGGTTCGTGCCAGCGAGATCATCCAGCAGGCGCCGGGGGCGCGCGGAACAGAGTTGCACCGGAAAATTGGTGACCCGAATGTGCTGATTGCCATCGCCAGTTGGGACAGCAAAGAGCAGCGGGATGCCATGGAAGGGCAGCATAACCCGGAAGTGGCCCGAATCATCCGCAGCGCCGCGCCATTTTGCGAAATTACGCCGCTTGGCGAATTCGAGGACCCTGAGTGGGTAGTTATGCCGCCTGGCAAGCGAGGTAGATGAGTGGCCATGGCTCGAAAACGCCCGCAGATCCCATCCACGGCCGCATTGGGATTCCAGGCCGGCATTGGTGTGGTGGGGCTGCTGGCGATTTTTCTGTTCGGTATACCGGTTCAGTACGATGGTTTGAGCTTTGGCTCGGTCGTTCTATGGGGAGTGGCCGGCAGTGTGGCAACGTACGTCGTGATCATGATGCTGACCTGGCTTCCGGGCCGGCTTCGTGACTCTCTGGAATCCCAACTGGAGCAGTTGCATCGTTTCGCCTGCGAGTATTCCTGGTCGGTGCTGGTAGCCTTGGCAGTCTTCGCAGGAGTCGGTGAAGAATTGCTGTTCCGCGGGGCGATCCAGGGTTGGCTGGCCCAACACACCCACGATGCGGTTGCGATAGTCGCTGCGTCGGTGCTGTTTGGCATGGTGCATTATCTTTCGTTCACCTACTTTCTATTGGCGACCGGGTTGGGAGTGGTGTTGGGAGTAGCGTATGCACTGACGGACAGCCTGCTGCTGGTAATGGTCTGGCATGGTGTTTACGACATGATTGCGCTGTACTGTCTGCGTCGGTTTCCGGAATGGTTTGGGGTGCGGGTTGGATAAACCAGAAACACATCGTCTGTTCTTCGGGTTGGAAATCCCCGATTCGGTGAAGCAGCGTCTGGTGTCAATTCAGCAACCGGTTGCAGGGGCGCGCTGGCAGCGACCGGATCAGCTGCATCTTACGCTGGTATTTCTCGGTAGTGTGGCCAGACAGCGGTTGCCAGATGTATGTGATGCCGCCCGAAACCTGCCAGTTGGACAATTTGATCTCACGGTTTGCGGCCTGGGCTGTTTCGGCCGACCGGACTTTCCAGAAAATCTGTGGGCCGGAGTTCAGCCAGCGGATAAACTGGCTGAGCTGCACGAGGTGCTTAACCAGAGTCTGTGCATGCCTGGGTTTGAGCAGGAAAAACGCCCGTTCTGCCCACATATCACGTTGGCTCGTTTCAAGAGGCAGCGAGGGTCAGTCGCCGAATTGCTTGAGTCTCAGGAACGACAACCTATAGGGACCTTTTCGGTGGGCGGGATCGCGTTGTTTGAAAGCACACAGGGGGCTCATGGGTCTGTCTATCAGATCATTGAACGGTTTCCCCTCGCCGGAAATCCCGAGAGACTTTGCCGCTAACACGATGTAAGGGGAGTCAAATGTTCCACTACGAAACCGAACCAAGATTCAGCGACACCGACGCACTTGGCCATATCAATAACACGGTTTACCCGGTCTGGTTTGAGCAGGCGAGAACACCGGTGTTCCGTATATTCCATCCTTCCCTGGAGCCGAAAGGCTGGCCACTGATTCTCGCCCGCATGGAAATTGATCTCAAAGCCCAGTGTTACTGGGCCACGCCTGTTAAGGTGCGGTCCGGCATTGGCAAAGTCGGCAACTCTTCCTTCGAGGTAATCCAGGAAGCTTGGCAAAATGGTGTTTTGGTTGCGCGTGGCGTTACCGTGCTGATTCATTTCGACTACGAGACTCAAAAGTCGGTCCCCATCCCTGAAGCGGTTCGTAGCGAGCTTGCAGTGCATACTTTTGAGGCATAAACCGCTGGATTGCCAACCACAGTTCCGGAGACAACGTGGACACGCTTAACAATAACGAAGTGGAACGGATTTTTTCATCGGCACCGTTTGTTGCAGATATTGGTCTGGAACTGGTGTCTATCAAAACCGGTGAATGTCGCTCCCGTCTGGTACTGGCGGAACGGCATCTGCAGCAGGACGGTTTCGTGCACTTCGGGGTGCAGGCTACGGTGGCGGATCATACGGCCGGTGCTGCCGGTGCCTCCGCTGTTAAATCCGGGCAGATGGTCCTGACATCGGATTTCTCGCTGAAGCTGCTGCGGTCAGCCAGCGGGACACATATCGAGTGTGTCGCCACTGTGCTCAAGGCAGGCTCCACGTTAACCGTGGTAGAGTCTGAGGTGTACTGTGGCAAGGCCGGCAACATGAGGCTTGTCTCCAAGGCAACGGTGACACTGGCCATTGTCAGCCCCAAAAACAGGTGAGGTGGCGTGCAGTGAAAGACATTTTTCGAAAGCTGTTCTGGCCCATTCTCTGTTTTTTCGAGAAAGGTGGAAGCGCCGAGGGTTATCGTCAGTCGCATCGTAAAATACTGCTGGTGGTCGGTTTTCTGTTCCTGGTTCTGTCCGGGGTGTCGCTTTTCTTTTCAATCTTCGCGGAAACCTTCAGCGCTTTGTTACCTATTGTGCTGTTTTTCGTGATCAGTCTGGTCTGTTTCGTGGTAGGACTGCTAGGCAGCGATAGTGCTGTAGCCCGGATCTGGGGCGCCCGATAGGCCATGGGCCCCACCATTCCGCCGGAAAGCTTTATCGACCTGCTGCTGGACGCACTCTGCGTTGTAGATCGCGATGGCTACGTTCGCTACGTCAGCGCAGCCAGTGAGCGGGTATTTGGTTATCTGCCGGAGGAAATGATTGGACGGCGAATCCTGGATTTTGTTCATCCGGAGGACCTTGAGAAAACGCGTCAGGCTGTCAAAGAAATCCTGCGGGGAGAGCTGAAGCCGCACTTTGAGAACCGTTACATCCGCAAGGATGGCTCAACAGCCCATATCATGTGGTCTGCCCGTTGGTCTGAAAAGGAACAGATCCGCGTGGCGGTCGCCCGTGACGTGACCCAGCGCAAGCGGGCCGAGGCTATGCAGGCCGCCATGTATGCCATATCGGACGCAGCGAACAGTTCGGATAGCCTGCCTGCCATGTTCCGGCGAATTCACCAGGTTGTGGAAGGCCTGATGTCAGCGCCTGCTTTTATGGTGGCGCTCGTGGATACGCAGGGCGGTGAGTTGTACTTTCCCTATAATGCCGACCGTCATGAGACGGGAACCCCCGGTTTCTCTCAGGATATCGGTTCTCTCTGTGAACAGGTCATCCGTTCCGCCAGGGCTCTGTTGCTGACGCCCGGAAGCAGCGTGGCTTTCTCGCCTCAGGCGATCGATACCTCGCACGTTGAGGTACGTCACCACTGGCTGGGTGTGCCGCTGAAATCATCCCAGGGTGTGTTCGGCGCGATTGCCGTACAAAGGCAATCAAAGAGTGCGTGTTACACGGACGAAGACAGAGAGCTGTTGGAGTTTGTCGGCATACAGGTTGCCGCCGCGGTGGAGCGTAAGCAAATGCAAGCGCAATTGGAGCATATGGCCAGGTACGACCAGCTGACGGAATTGCCGAACCGTAGCCTGGTCCTGGACCGGATTCAGACAGCGCTTGCGCGTGCAGCCAGGGAAGTCGGCTTTCTGGCGATACTGTACCTCGATCTGGATGACTTCAAGCAGGTCAACGATACCTACGGACACGCCGTCGGAGATCAGGTCTTGCAGGAAATGGCTCGCCGATTGGTGCAGGGGGTTCGGGCCGCAGATACGGTTGGTCGGCTGGGTGGCGATGAGTTCATCGTGCTGCTTGATGGAATTGAACAGCCAAGTGACGCGGACAGTGTTGCTGAAAAATTGCGGGCAACTCTCAGTGAACCCTACGAGTTGCCGATGGCATCCCTGACATTGATTCCAAGTATTGGTGTGGCTGTCTATCCCGAACACGGGGACAACCATGAAGCACTGATTCGCTACGCAGACAGCGCCATGTACCGGATGAAAAAAGGAAGACCGGATCCGGTTTCCTGAACGTTTGCGTGTTACTCCCCGGCTCGTTTCCTGGCTTCGAAGTTTTCAAGCTCAACGTTGATGGCGTTGGTCGAAATCACGATTTCGTACAGCGAATACAACAATGAGACCGACAGTAATATCAGGCTGATGCCGAACGCGATGGCCCCTGCAAGCTGAGCTCCCACAAACAGAACAAACATGGACATGGTGCAGACAAAAAAGCTGAGTACACCGTAAGCCTGCATCCGTTTAGTCAGCAAAATGCGTTTGCGCAGCATGCTGATCTGGCGGGCGATAAGGGCATGGTCTTCTTCCGTATCCATTTGCTTAAGCTGGCGTATCAATTGCGCTAGAACAAGAAAGCGATTGGTGTAGGCCAGCAGCAACAGTGAAATGGCGGGAAACAGAAGGGCGGGGGTGGTCAGTGTCAACGTCGACTCCTTGATCTGCACGGACAGGTTTGACCAATATAGCAGGCTTTGTCGGTTGCTGTAGCCCCATCTCATGCTTGGCACTTTGGCGCGGCTTCCAGGATTCATCACGGTGGTGTTGACGTTTTTGGTTGTGCCAGTGTCGTATTGGTTCAACCTGATAACTGAAAACAGGGTCACATTAGAGCTATCGACAACCCGGTAGGGGGAGATAGCAATGGCCGTTAAATTTGAGCAAGCACTTCTGGATTATCCGCAGCAACGGGCGGGCGCCGCCCGCCAGCCTGACAGTGTTGACCAGTCCGACCGTCGGGTTCCCATTAACCTGCGCCAGTCCGGCCCCACGCCGGTGGAGATGTTGATCTCCACCCGTGTACGCAAGTCGCCATACTGGCACCTGGCGTACGAAGCTGGATGCTGGCGGGCGACCGTTTACAACCGTATGTATCACCCCCGGGGCTATGTCCGTCCGGAAGATGGCGGCGCCATGGTGGAATACGAGTCGCTGATACATGACGTCACCATGTGGAATGTCGCCGTAGAGCGCCAGATTCAGGTAAAGGGGCCGGACGCGGAACGCTTCGTGAACTATGTGATTACTCGAGATGCCACCAAGATAAAACCTATGCGTGGCAAGTACGTCATCTTGTGCAATGAAGAGGGCGGCATTCTCAATGACCCGGTTCTGCTTCGTGTTGCCGAGGACGAGTTCTGGTTCTCCCTTTCCGATAGCGACCTGGAATTCTGGTTGCGGGGCGTCAACATCGGGATGGGCTTCAACGTCACCATCGCGGAAATCGATGTAGCACCGGTGCAGATCCAGGGTCCCAAATCTGAGGCGCTCATGGCTGACCTGTTCGGTGAGCGCGTGAAGGAGATTCCGTACTATGGCTTGATGGAGGGCCAGGTGGCCGGTCATGACGTGATTATCTCCCAAACCGGTTTTACCGGTGAGAAGGGTTACGAGATTTACCTCAAGGAAGCCACCAAATACGCCGAAGACCTCTGGTACACCGTGCTTGCCGCCGGTGAGGCCCACAATCTGAGAGTGATTGCGCCGGCGCATCACCGCCGAATTGCTGCCGGTATCCTTTCCTGGGGCCAGGATGTGGATCAGGAAACCCTGCCATTCCAGTGCAACCTGGCGTATCAGGTGCCTCGCAACAAGGACGCGGATTACATCGGTAAGCAGAAGCTCGAGAAAGTCCGCGAGCAACTGGACGCTGGCCGACCGCCTTTCAGCCACATCATGGTGGGTATCCGTTTTGGCGGTGGCCAGGTAACCGACTATGCCAACGACTTCTGGCTGGTCAGCGGACCAGAAGGCGGCGAGCCAGAGGGCTATGTTACCTCGCCCTGGTATTCGCCCGAGCTGGAAACCAATATTGGCTTGGCCTATGTGCCGTTTGACCTGCGTGCTGTTGGCACCCGCCTGACGGTCCACCTGCCGGTGGAATACGCCGCTACGGATGGCTCAACGGCTGTCGAGGCGGAAGTGGTGGAAGTTCCGTTCCGGCCTTCGGTGAACCCCAACGCCCGCGAGAGGGCACGGGCGAAGGGAATCGACTTCGCGGACTAGCAATGCAGTGGGGCAGACGGCGGTGGCCGTCGCCTGCCCGATGCAGATAGGTAGCAATGGGGTGCGTGATTCATGAAACTGGTGAGTGATAAACAGCCGTTCAGTGCCCATGATGCGGAAGCCACCGCACGGATGCAGGCCCTGGTACGTTGGGCGTCCATTGAGGCAACACCCCGCCAGATACTGGCACAGGAGCATTTGCCGAATTTGCTGCCGCGGGGCACCTGTGTCTACGTGCCTTTTCTGCCAAAAGGCCAGTTCAGCGATACCCTGCGGGCATGCCGACATCTGCTGAGCGTTGGCATGCAGCCGATTCCTCACGTACCCGCACGTATGGCCGAGAGCCGCGGGCAACTTCGGGACTGGCTCTCGCAACTGAATGAAAGCGGCGTTGACCGTTTACTGCTGATTGCCGGCGACAGCGATGCGATCGCCGGCCCTTTTCCAGATACCCTGGCCGTTCTGGAATCTGGCTTGCTGGCCCAGTTCCAATTCCATGGTATCGGTGTGGCAGCCCATCCGGACGGGCATCCCATGGCGGACCGGGCAACACTCATCCAGGCCCTTGGTATCAAACGCGAATACGCGCGCACGACGTCCACGCGGCTCTGGGTGGTCACCCAGTTCACCTTTGACGCCAACGTGGTCATCGACTGGCTGCAAAGCCTCGGCAGCATCCTGGAAGAGGTGCCGGTATACATTGGCATGGCCGGCCCGACACGGGTGAAAACGCTCATTGCCTATGCGGCTCAATGCGGAGTGGGAGCATCGGCCCGCCTGATGCTGCGACGCCCTGGCAGCGCCAAACTGTTGCGTGCGTGGTCGCCGGACGGAATGGTGCGCGCGCTTGTCCAGTATTGCCTGGACAACCCGGATACTTTGCTACGGGGCATTCATCTTTTCCCATTCGGTGGCCTGCGCCAATCGGCGCAATGGATTCAAGAACACAGTGGGTCCATTGAGGACCAGAGAGGTCAGTTCCATGAGTCTTCAGTACAGTAAGCTGACACCCGCAACACCACCGGAAGCTGACTTTCCGCCGCCGGGCACTCCTGACATTGAGATCGCTCGCTCGGTCCAGCCTCAGTCTATTCTGCTGCTGGCCCAGCAGCGTTTCGGTCTGCCAGGGGAGAGCCTGGTGCCGTTCGGCCACTACAAGGCCAAACTGGATATGGCCTATGTGGATACCTCTGATAGTGCGCCCCGGGGCAAGCTGGTACTGGTGACCGCCATAACGCCCACGCCAGCGGGGGAGGGCAAGACCACCACCAGTGTGGGATTGAACGACGGTTTCAATCGCCTGGGCGTGCGTTCGTCCGTGTGCCTGCGGGAGCCCTCCCTGGGCCCCTGTTTCGGCATGAAAGGAGGCGCAGCCGGCGGCGGCCGCGCGCAGGTGATTCCGATGGAAGACATCAATCTGCATTTCAATGGTGACTTCCACGCCATCACCACGGCCCACAATCTGCTGGCGTCATTGATCGACAACCACATCCACTGGGGTAATGAGACGGGCCTGGACTCTCGCTATGTGAGCTGGCGGAGAGTGATGGACCTGACCGACCGTTCCCTGCGCAACCTGGTGTGTGGGCTTGGTGGTGCGGCCCACGGCGTGCCCCGGGAAACCGGGTTCGATATTACGGTGTCGTCTGAGATCATGGCGATCCTGTGCCTGGCGGACGGTCGGGCGGACCTCAAGCAGCGGCTGGGCAATATCATTATCGGCAGGCGCTCTGATATGACTCCGGTGACCGTTCGTGACCTGGGTGTGGAAGGGTCGTTAACCGTGCTTCTGAAAGAAGCGCTGCAGCCTAATCTGGTCCAGAGTTTGGAGCACAACCCGGTGTTTATCCACGGTGGGCCGTTTGCCAATATCGCCCATGGATGCAACTCCGTGACCGCCACCCGTGCGGCTCTGGCACTGAACGATGTGGTCGTCACCGAGGCGGGATTTGGCGCCGACCTGGGGGCGGAAAAGTTCATAGATATCAAGTGCCGGCAAACAGGCTTGCGGCCAGACGCCGCCGTGGTTGTCTGTACCATTAGAGCACTCAAGATGCAGGGTGGGGTCCCTCGCAGCCAGCTCTCCGTTCCCGACCTTGCTGCTTTGAGGGCCGGTGCCGCCAACCTGGAGCGACACGTTCGTAATCTGCAGCAGTTCGGACTGACGCCAGTGGTGTGCATCAACCGTTTCCCAGACGATACCGAGGAGGAAATGTCGCTGGTGCAGTCCATCAGTGAGTCGCTGGGTGTGCGTGCTGTGCCTGCCGACCACTGGGCTATGGGTGGTGAGGGTGCCACCGAACTGGCCCAGGCGGTGCTTGATCAGATGGACGAAGGCACACCTGAGGTGAACTTTCTCTATGAAGACGGCCTGCCGCTGGCGGATAAAATCCGCACCATCGCCACGCGCATTTACCACGCCGGTAGCGTGGAATTCACCACGGTGGCGAAGCGGCAGCTGGAGGAATACGAAAGCCTGGGGTTTGGCCACCTGCCAGTATGTATTGCCAAGACTCAGTACAGCTTTTCGGCGGACTCGTCGGTGAAGGGAGCGCCGTCCGGCCATATGCTTCCGGTAAGGGAAGTGCGCCTGGCGGCCGGCGCCGGCTTTGTGGTGGCGGTGTGTGGTGACATCATGACCATGCCCGGTTTGCCACGCCATCCCGCGGCACTGGACATTGCTCTGGATGAAAACGGCCTGGTGGTGGGGTTAACCTGACCCGGTGTTCTCGAAAATGCCATAGGTCGGCTCAGACCGGGCGCGCCTCAATGCCTGCAGAGAGGAAGACGGCAGGCTGGCCATGGAATCGGTAAAAACCGCGCTGGAAGAGCCCTGGGAATAAATTTCCATTCGCTCGTGTTTGGGCGCTCGCCCCATGGTCTTGCGATAGCATCGGCTGAAGTGGGTGGCGGACACGAACCCACACATGGAGGCGATTTCCACAATCGAGCAGGATGTCTGCTTGAGCAATCGGCGTGCCCGGTTAAGGCGCACCCGCAGGTAATAGCGCGAAGGCGTGCAGCCCGTGTGCTTGAGGAACAACCGTTCCAGTTGCCGCCGCGAAATGCCGGCCAGTGTTGCCAGCTCCTTCAGTTCGATGGGCTCTTCGATATTGGCCTCCATCAACTGGGCCGCCTCCGCCAGTTTGGGTTGGGCGCACGCCAGTCGCGGGTGCATGGGCATCGGTTGCTGTTCACTTTCCTCGCGCACCCGGTCGCACACAAACATGTGGGATATTGCATTACTGAGCTCCTGGCCGTGACGCCTTGCCAGAAAGCTGAGCATCATGTGCATGGGGACGGTACCACCGGTACAGGTCATGCGTTCCCGCTCGACGGTGAACAGGCGGTTGTTGGTCTGTACCCGTGGGAAACCCTCCTGCATGGCCTCCAGGCATTCCCAATGGGCGCTACAGGCATGACCGTCGAGAAGGCCTGCGCTGGCCAGGACATAGGGGCCAGTGCAGACCGCCCCAAGGAGGACGTGGCGACGCGCCATCTGCTTCAACCAGACGACCTCTTTGCGGGAAAAACTCCGGGTAACATCAATACCGGCCACCACGATCACCAGGTCAAACCGGTGCTCTTCCTGGATCGACCCGTCGGGCAGCATGGTAATGCCATCGCTGGCACGGGCAGGTTCGCCTTCGGCGGTAAGCAGCTTCCAGGAATAGAGTTCAGTACCGGCCAATTGGTTGGCCATGCGCAGTGGCTCAACGGCCGTGGCGAGGGCAATCAGGGTGAAATTATCGATCAGCAGGAAGCCGACCCGATAGGGCTCTTGGGCGGGCCTGTCTGTGTGTGAGCCTGTGTCAGCGGTCATGGTAAACCCCCTTGCCCCGCCTGGGCCTGTCGCGGCAATGTCTGGCTGTCACACCAATTGTATTACCTCAACCTGAACACTAGTTGTTGCCTTTTGATAGTGCAATAAGTGATCAGTTCCAATGTGATCTCATTCTATGCTGGCGGCCCGGTAGCGAATGGTCCACAACCGACACGGGAGTTTGCGGAATGATCCAGAAGCGACGTTTATGCCACTATTCTGGTTGATCAGAGCTGTCGTAAACCATCGTTCGAATGTCGTCAGCAAGCAGGCGGCGGATCGTTGAAGGCGCTATCCTTGAAGCACACCCCAAGGTAGGAGGCTGAAAAGTGGCTGTCAGTCTGTTTGAGCTGTTCAAGGCAGGCATTGGCCCGTCCAGTTCCCATACCGTCGGGCCCATGGAGGCCGCGCGCCGGTTTGCAGGTGGCCTGGACGATGAATGTCTGCTGGCTTCCGTGCATCGACTGAAGGTATCCCTGTATGGCTCTTTAGGTGCTACCGGCAAGGGGCATGGTACTGGACCGGCTGTGATGATGGGGCTGGAAGGCGAGCAACCGGCCCGGATTGATCCGGAGCAAATGCCGGGGCGGCTTGAGCGTATTCGAAGCACAGGAACACTCAGCCTCGCTGGTCAACATCAGATTCGTTTCCGCGAGAGTACCGATATCGTGTATTACCGACGGAAATCCCTGCCAGAACACCCCAACGGCATGGTCTGTCAGGCATTTGACGAGCACGGGCAGTGCCTGTGTGAGCATACCTATTACTCGGTCGGCGGTGGTTTTGTGGTGGCGGCGAACGCCGATGGCAGCCTGGAAATCCGCGCAGACGACACGCCCTTGCCTTATCCCTTCAACAGCGGGAAAACCCTGTTGGCCCTTTGCCAGGAACACGAGCTCACCATCGCCGACATAATGTTGGCCAATGAGCAGGCCTGGCGTACGGCCGATGACATTCGAACGGGCATTCTCGAGCTCTGGCGGGTGATGCGTGAGTGTGTGCAAAACGAGCTATCGTCAAATCTGGTGT
>NZ_DFMB01000026.1:74444-134392 GCF_002375325.1 Marinobacter sp. UBA3604 | reverse complement strand
ACACCAGATTTGACGATAGCTCCTCGTCCGAGCCAGTGAACTCTTCGAGATGAGCGTACGGGATAAGAACGTTTTCTATATCAAAAGCCCCGACAAATAGGTTTGTCCCGGTTTTCTGTCCGAAAAGCACATTTCGATGAGTTCTCTCAACAATGAAGGACTGAACTCCCGGAGAAGGCCGTTCCAAATTATTGCGAAGATCACCCTGTTCTGACTTTGAAATTGTGGCCTACAAGTGTATATCGAGAGCCGCTTGAGCGGCTCCATCAGAAGGGAGGCATGCCAAGTTGATCAAATTAAAACCAGCCCACTACGCTTTCGTGTAACGATTATCGGTAAGGCTGCACTCGATTTACCCACTTATGAAATGTCTCCACAGTCGAGTTGTGTCGGCGAGCAATCTGAAACTCTCCGAACATCCAATCGATAGGATCATCGGGCTTAGCGTTTAATGCTGCGCGAGCAACTCCTACCTGCTCTTGATAGCAGAGTTCTTTCCAATCACGCTCAACACCAAACGCAAACAACCCTCGCCATGGTATCTCATCGCAAATGTAGTCTGGTGAAAGCCATACCGTTGTGCGTTCTTCACCCTCGCGCCAGAAACCTGCCCAACCTTTGATGACATCGCGAAGATGCTGCCGCTGCTTTCGGGAGCTTCGATTTAGCCCATGTCTATGGGCAACGTCGAGCGTAAGCTCGTGTAATGTAATGCCATTTTTGCGCTCCAGTATGGCGTTGGCAAGGCGGCTCAGGTTCATTCGATGATCGGCATGAAAATAACGATCTTTGTCATAGCAAGGTAGGTCAGCCAAGATATCCTCAGACTGTCGAGCACTCTTATCGTATCCACTACTAAGATCATCGGCCGTTTCGTGAGCAGACCCGAGTGGCCCCGCGGTGTCAATTCCGGAGACAGCGTGAGCCTCATGTTCTTCCGATTTAGCATCGGTTTCAGGTTCGCCGATCAGCGTATCCGCTGTCGACACTGGTACATCTATTTCCTTATCTCCTCCATCGATAGAATCGTCATCTTGCTCGCGATCTACCTCCAGGAGGGATTCGAGATTTTCATGGAGCTTTTTCATCGCATATTCCGGATCCTGGAAGTAATCCGTTGACCACAACCGGACGATCCGCCAACCCAAGTTCTCGAGAATGATCTGACGAACACGATCGCGATCTCTGGCAGACGGCGAGCCATGGTAGGTCGCTCCGTCACATTCGACACCAGCAAGATACTCGCCCGGTTTGTCTGGATGTACGATTCCAAGGTCGACGCGGAATTTTGATACACCGACTTGGGTCTGGACTTTCCAGCCTCTCTCACGAAGAGTCATGGCAACAGCCTGCTCAAAGTCGGAATCGAAATGATCAACTCCGTAGTTTGCAAAGCTAAACTCGGCCAGCGCGACGGGGCCACGCTCTGCAAATTCCAAATAGTTTTTGAGGTGTTCAACCGCCGTCGCCTGAGTTCGGGACAAATCCACCATGGATGAATCGAAGCTTGAGAAGACCAGCACCTCGGTTGTTGCCCGCGTCACTGCGACGTTCAAGCGACGCTCACCACCTTGTTTATTGAGCGGACCGAAGTTCATGCTCATAGTGCGGCCACCCGGCTCCGTAGGGCCATAGGTCAGCGAGAGTACGATAATATCTCGCTCGTCACCTTGTACAGATTCAAGATTCTTTACGAAGACTGGATCAAAAGTATCAGTCGCAGTAAAGAAACGTTCCAAGTTGGGATTTTCGCGTCTCGCTTCATCCAAGAAGTCCTCTACCATGCGCTGCTGCTGAGAGTTAATTGTAACGATACCCATCGATTTGGTGGGCTCTTCATCTTTAAGCATGCGCTCTAATCGACGGACAACCTCTTTCACGACCGCCTGCGCCTCGATAGAGTTGGTTTGTCCGCGCCCCTTTGCATAAACACCATTTACCCGATGCAAGGTAACAGCGCTTTGTTTCGTTTCGGCTGAGGGGAAGGTGGTGAGTTGATTCTCATAGTAATGAGAATTCGAGAACGCAATCAACGTTTCATGGCGGCTACGGTAATGCCCCGTCAAGCGAAGGTGCGGTAGGCGTGCCGCAAGTGCCTGGTCCAAGATGGATTCTAGATCTCCTTCGTCGGAGTCCTCTTCCTCCTTGCGTCCAAATGTATTGCTCGGGGGCATTTGCTTGGGATCGCCCACCACAATAACGTTCTTTCCACGTGCAATCGCACCTACGGCATCCCATGTCGTGATTTGAGATGCCTCATCGAATACGACAAGGTCAAAGAGTGCAAAATCAGCAGGTAGGAATTGGGCAACCGAAAGTGGCGACATCATAAAGCAGGGTACGAGGTCGGTCAGGCTGCTACCCATCTCGTTGACCAGTGCCCTGACAGGTTTGTGCCGCGATTTTTTTGTAAGCTCCCTGGCCAGAACGCCATACTCAGGCGGAGTATTAGATGTATTGCGATCAGGCACGTTCCCTGCTGTTTTCGCGACGATGTATTCAGCTGTTGTTTCAGATACGTCGGCGTCCAACTCCCTGAATCGCCCGATCGTCGATTCATGGAACGCCCCCGCAAACTGGACGAGTGATGGGCTTTGATCAATCAGCTTGGGCGCTAACCAAACACACAATGCGGTCATCGCGTTATCTTCACAGTCTTTCGGTGAAATTGCCCGACTTTCGAGCGCCGCAGACAAAGGTTCGAGTTCGTAGCTTAAAGCCACTTTCTTCATGGCCAGCCATCGGCACCAGCGATTCAAACGCTGAGCTTGCTCGCCAATTGCTCGGAAGTCGGCACCGACCTTAAAGAGCTCATGATCAGTATTGACGGAGACATTAAGCGCCTCCGCGTCGCTGATTAAGGATGCCAACGCTTGGTGGTCTTCATCCAATCGACGTGCTGTAGTTACGATCTTGGAGCTTTCTGACAAGAAATCTCGCCCCTCAACCAACTGCTTCCGGAGAACGCTGACAACATCTGCGGGGTCCGAAAAAGCGCTAACAAACCTTTTAAAGAGTGTGATCGCTGTTTCGCCCTTATCGAGTTTTTGAGACAGCTGGTCGCCATCTGCATCGACACCGGTCCAAGCCGACGAGCCCTCGATATTCGACGACACGGACTTCAATTTCCTAAGTGTTTCTCGGGCCTCGATCCCCAATTCAAGGACCGATAGATCATCAATTTTGTCCAGCCCGGCCGTTTTGATGGTTTTGCGTAGACTGTAACGTTTAATGAAACCAAACAGTCCGGTCGCTTCATTTCGCTGACTGATCCATTGCTCCCAATCAAACTCCTCAAGCATTGGCCACTTGAGGTTGTATCCAAATGAATCAACCTGCTCATGCAGCTGCCGGTGCAATGCGACGCTTTCTCTCAACGCTTTGACCCGTCCTGGGCCTCCGCTCTGCAGTGCAAAATCCACTTCCCCCGTCATAGCCAAGTCGCAAAGTGCTCTAAGGCTTGATAGTTGAGAGACGGTACGCGTCGAAATCTGATCAATTTGTAAGCCCAGTGCCGAGAGTAGCGCATCGGCACTGGAAATCGCTCGATCGGTGGCGAGAACCAGTCGGTTAGCAAGAGAAATAACTTCGGTTTGCCATTGGTTAGAGAACTCGATCTGAGTGATCGAGGCGAACCTATCTGGGTCGAGGTCTTCAATTTGTCCAAAGGCAATGCCAAGCTCGCGCGCGGTCTCTAGATAGGGATCCAGATCCGCTTCGGTCTTAACAGGGGCCTGCGATAAATCGTTGCTCCATGAGAGTCTCAATGGATGCTCGTATTCAAATCGAACAACGCGGGCCATGGCGTCGCGGGCTGAAAGGCCTAGCGCATGCCGGCGATGCAGCTCAGCTACGTAAGTGTTTAGCCCCTCGCGAACTTCTTCTAGCTTTTGTGCTTTGCTTATCCAGTCGGTCTGAGCTGCGGATTCACGATGAGACCAAGCAGCCCCCAATTGATCTAATACAGATCTTTTGTTTGCTTTATTGGAATGTAGCTCCAAACACAGATGTGCAAGTCCAACTTTCTCCATCCTGCGATATACGACCTGCAATGCCGCCATCTTTTCCGCGACGAACAGAACCTTCCGGCCGAGAGCAAGGTTGTGGCAAATGATATTGGCGATCGTCTCCGATTTACCGGTTCCAGGCGGCCCCTCCAACACAAAGTCCTGTGGATGGGAGGAAGCTTCGACAGCAACCATTTGAGAGGAGTCGCAGTTGAGCGGAGCGTAGAAGGACTCAGGTTTGATCTTTTCATCCACTTGATCGCGCTTGATGAAAGCGCCTTCTTGCTGGTAAGCCTCAGATGGGTGATCAACCAAATGTTCGACAAAGGGGCTTTGTTTAAGGAGCTCAGTTCGATCCCTGAGGTCCTTCCACATCAAATATTTTGCAAACGAGAAGGAGCCGAGAACAATTTCCTCGACCACAATGAACCCGGGCTGCTCTTGTATCGCTGCGCGAACGATGTTCCAAATTCCTTCAACGTCTACACCAGATTCATCTTCAGGAAGCTCATGCCGCAGTCGGTCAAGATTAATGTCGTAGTCAGTCTGAAGCATCTCGATGAGCGTGAGATTAAAAATAGGCTCCTCATCCGGAAGTTGGCGCATTTTCACAGGGGCCTGGGCGCTACGACGCTCTAGCTTAACCGGCAACAAGATCAAAGGAGCGCGGTACGATTTATCGCTTTCAGGGATTTCTTTCCAACGCAGCATTCCGATTGCGAGAAAAAGAGTATTGCTACCACCTTCTTCAAGATCATTTTTCGCCTTACGCAGTAAATCGACCAGCTTGGCGTCTTTGCGCTTAACTGTGTCATTAATGATTAACTTTTTGTTGTTGAGCTGTTGAAGTGCGAACTCACGATGAAGATCGGCGCCCGTGCTCAGACGAAACGCTTCAGTGCTTCTTTCGTCATCAACCAGTGGCGTCTCCTCGGCTGAAATAAAGCTGAAGACCTCGTCCGCGGCTAGCATGTCTTCAAGAGTCGCTAGATCAGGGCAAAAGAGCTTTAAAGCCGAGCTTTTAACGTTGAGAAGCGGGTTTCTCTTGGTTAAATCCAACAGCTTGCGCTGCCACATATCCACGCGGGTATCTGGTGTATCCTCGATCACCCGCTCATCGGCCCGCACCGGCGGAAGAGGGGGCGCTGCATCTATTCCCAGCTCCTCCGGGGATTGGTCGTGTTCACCCAATTGAGCATCCGCTTTTGGCTTTTCTTCAACGACTCCGATTGGCTTGACTCGTCTCGCCCGTGCCTGCTTGATATCGATCAGCATCACGAACTCAGACTCGCGATCTTCTTCGAGTAACGTCTTCGCGCGTTCAATCGCCTGCTTGAACGTAACCGGCGTATCGTTTGTGATGAGTGTGGTCTCAAACATAACGATATCTGAGGTATCCATGCGCTTGCGCAAATCGATTGGGTCATCGTTCGTGAGCACGGGGAAGCATTCATCGATTAACCAAAAACCAGCGAAAGCATGGGTTTTAGTAAGTGCTATAACAGGATTTAGCCCCATATTTTCCAGGCAACTGGCAAAAAGCACCGATGTATCAAGGCAAGCGGCCGTTTTGTGTTCAAGAATATCGGCAGCAGGGCGGATGCGTTGCCCAAGCTTTGCCCATCCATTCGGCGGCGAAAGGTACATCAGCCGCTCATTGAATAGAGTTGACCAGAGAGCCGAGCCAAATAGGAAAGGGCGCTCTCGCGTATTCGACTGATAACCATCTATCGCGCTGTTCTGCCCTGCGTTTCTTAAATTCAGGGCGACACGGCTGGTAATTGACTCAACGGTATGTACGTTTGGCTGAACAAAGGCGGCTAACAGTTCAGCCTGCCGAGACTCTCCGCCCCAGTAATCGGCGGGCAGGATGTTGACCTGGTGATTGGCAAATAGCTCCTGAGCTTGACCCCCAGCGTCTACATAGGACACCGCGAATACCAGTCGGACCACTACCTCTTCGGTCAATCCGTTCAGTTTGTCGTAGTGGGGTTTTAACGGCCGATCCTGGAGCTTGATCGATTGGCCCGGTTCAAGGCGGTCGATTAACCACTCTTCAGCCTCAACGAACTGCGGTTCGCAGGTCAGTCTAACGCGTATATCCGTGACGTTTTTCGCTACTGTGCTGTCAGCCTCCTCCGAACAGGTGACCAACACCCTTTTTAGCACGGGGTATGCGTTTTGTTGTGCTGCCAAAGAGAAAGTTGAAGCTACCTCGGCATGGATGGATAAAGTCACGCGTCCTCCGGATACGAATCTTAATTCACACTCTATAGTGCCGTTTATGCCCGAGTTTTTATTTGTTCAGTTCGCTCTTACTTACTCCCAATCGGGAATAAGTTGCTGACTAGCGGGCTTATTAACGGGTTTTAGAACGGTGTTCTTTCCCCGTAGATAGCCAAATGACCTTTTAGCTACAGCAGACTGAAAACCGGGAAAGTTTGAAAAAATCTTTGTTGTTAAACTCGATCATAAAACTTCCTTACCAACGAATACACCTGCTGGTCGCCCTGGCCCGAAAGGCTTCGTAGCGTTTTTCCAGGTTTGTAGTTATGGTGCAGCGGGTTCTGGAGTTTCTGGGTATGGTCCATCCGTTATCCTTAACAGCAGCATCTATCCGTTTCTTATGACTACACACTAGCCTAACCGTGAGGAAACTTCCTACACGTAGGACGTAAAATTTGGTAAACCAGATGCATAAAAGCCACTCGGCTCCCCGAGCAGCCTTAGGCATTCTTTCGCAACTTTTTTGCTTTAACCAATCGTACAGTCAAGTGCTTTTTAATCAGCTCATCCGTCAGCCCAGCAATCTCGTCCTCCACAACCCGCCGTCCGCGGTCGAGGACGGCAAACCGATCTGCATACTTCCGCGCAACAATATTCGGCTGAATCCCCTCCTCCGGCTCATCAAGAATCAGTAACCTGGGCTCGGGGATTTTTTGCTGCCGTACCGGGCTATAAGCCCAAAAGGACGGCTCTAGATCTTATGCCGCAGCCAGATACGCCCCAGCAACCGCCAGCACACCACCAACACCACGACTGAATCGGCTATCCGCCTTCAGCATCAGGCTACCCAGCCCACGCCCAACCATTGTGATAGCGAGAGTAGCGATGGAGAAACCGACCAGGTAAGCCGCGAGCGTGGCACCTGCGGGCATTTCTATACCGTGGGCGAAGCCGTGGAACAGCATGAAGGCACCTACAAGAGTGCCGCCAATGGCAGTCGGCAGTTTGGCCAGAGTAGCGATGAGAATGCCGGCCACCAGTACGGAGAAAGTGATGCCAATTTCAACGCCGGGCAGGCTCAGACCGCCCCAGGCCAGGGCTGCGCCCAGGATCATGCCGCCGATCACGAAAGCCGGGGTGGCGTTCTTCATGAGGTTATTCTGGCGCACACTCCAGAACCCGATAGCGGCCATGGCCAACAAGTGGTCCAGGCCCAGCATGGGGTGCAGCAGGCCGCTGAGGAAGCCGCTTTCAGCGTGGGCGCCATGGCCGGTGTGAGCGGCTGCGGTGGTGGCGGTGAGTAGTAGGCCGGCGGCCATAAGGAGTTTGGTGGTCTGGTTCATGGTGTTCTTCCTTGTGTTGCTGAATTCGGTGTTTGTGGGTCGGTGTCAGGCGGTTTCGGCCACGTTGTTCGGGCGCCGTTCCGGCAGCATGCCGCGTTCGAGGATGAAGCTGATGATGGTTTCCAGCCCTACTCCGTCGTACAGGTTGGTGAACACAAACGGGCGCTCCCCGCGCATTTTCTTTGAGTCCCGGTCCATCACATCGAGGGAGGCGTGTACCTGTTCGGCGATGTCGATCTTGTTGATGATCAGCAGGTCGGATTTGGTGATGCCGGGGCCGCCTTTGCGGGGGATTTTGTCGCCAGCGGAGACGTCGATGACGTAAAGGGTGAGGTCGGACAGCTCCGGGCTGAAGGTGGCGGAGAGATTGTCACCGCCGGATTCCACCAGGACCAGTTCCAGGTTGGGGTGTCGGTTTTGCAGGTCATCGATGGCCGCGAGGTTCATGGAGGCGTCTTCGCGGATGGCGGTGTGGGGGCAGCCGCCGGTTTCCACGCCGAGGATGCGGTCGGCTGGGAGGGCATCGTGTTTCAGGAGGAAGTCGGCGTCTTCCCTGGTGTAGATGTCGTTGGTGACGACGGCGATGTCGTAGTGATCTTTCAGGGCTTTGCAGAGTTGGCGCAGCAAGGCGGTTTTACCTGAGCCGACCGGGCCGCCGACTCCTACTCTCAGACAATGTTTCATGGCGTGTTCTCCGTTTCTCTAATCAAGATCGTTTTTGTTCAGCTTCTGAAAAGCCGTGAATACTGGGTTTCGTGGTGTGCGCTTGCGAGCGCGAGACCTGGCAATATCGGGCCGAGTTCGTTGTCTTCTCTAATCAGAGCCTGGTCGACGGCGTGTACCAGTTTGGGGCGTAACCGTTCGGTCAGCCGTTGGGCGGCGGTGTGGCCCAGGGGCATGGCTTTGCAGGCGACGGCGAGTTGGTTTTCCAGCCAGGCCCAGGCGAAGCCGAGCAGGGTTTGGCGCACGGGTACGTGGCGCATGTGGGCGGCCCAGGCGAAGACGGTGACGTAGCCGGGGTCTTCCGGCATTCGGCCTTCCGCTGGTAGCAGTTCCAAGCTGCCCAGCAGTCGAATGAGCGCAGAGCCCAGGCGGGTGTCTTCGTCGCTCAGTTCGGCGGTTTCGCGGGTGGCGTGCAGCCATTGGTTCCAGGGGGCCAATTCGGCGCTGTCGCTGTTGGCCCAGGCGTTTTGCAGGCGTACCAGCAAAGGCAGCTCGCAGCGAGTGAGGCCATCTTCCAGCACGCCTTCCAGCCAGTCGCCCAATTGGCCTTCGTTGTTCACCCAGCCCAGTTCGAAGGCGCTTTCCAGTCCCTGGGACCAGGCGAAGGCGCCAATGGGCAGTGCGGGGCTGACCAGTTGCATCAGGCCCAGCAGGGACAGGTCGCCGACGGCTGTCTGGCTGCTGTCAGTGAGCATGAGGGCGGTCATGGTTGTGCCCGTGGCTGTGATCGTGTGAATGGCCATGGCCGTGGGCATGCCCTGCTTGGGCGTATGCGCCGGGCTCCGGATCAAAGGGAGCCTGGTGGTGTACCAGGGTGGCGCCCAGGCGTTCGGCCAGTTCTTCCAGTACGTGGTCCGGCGGGAAGCGCACCCATCCGGTCTTTCCATCTGTTGCGGTGTCTTCGCTGCCGATGGATAGCGACACATGACGGTTGCCGAGGTGGTAGCACAACCGTGCCAACGGCAGGCCGGGTTCGATGCGGGCAGTGACCACGGGTTCGTCGGCGGCGCGGATGCGGATGATTTCGCCGCTTTGGGCCTGCAGGAATTCGCCCTCTCGCAGCACGGGGCCGCGGTCGAGGAACAGGCCAACGTCGTATCCGGTATCGGTCCTGGCGCGCAGGCGGCCGCGCATGCGCAGTTCGAAGGGCAGCGTTAAATGGTCGTGGATTTCGCTGATTTCCACTGGGCCGATTCTCTGTGTCAGCTCAAGCATGTCGGGGTCCTTAAAAAAGATGATATAGCTGCGCCAGTGGCAGTTCGGTGGCTGGCTCGCAGGTAAGCAGTTCGCCATCGGCGTGCACTTCGTAGGTTTGTGGGTCCACGGTCAGGTGCGGGCAGGCGTCGTTGAGTTTGAGGTCGCCCTTGCGAACATTGCGCACGTTTTTACAGGCCGCGAGGGTGCTGTTCAGCCCCAATTCCTTGCCAATGCCCGCATCCAGCGCGGCCTGGCTGACAAAGCTCAGGCGGGTGGCACTGGCGGCCCGGCCCAGCGCCCCGAACATCATGCGGTAGTGCACGGGCTGGGGCGTGGGAATGGAGGCGTTGGGATCGCCCATGGGGGCCGCTGCAATCATGCCGCCTTTCACAATGAGCGCGGGTTTTACGCCAAAGAAGGCCGGGTCCCACAGCACCAGGTCCGCCAGCTTGCCCACTTCCACGGAACCCACTTCGTGCGCGATGCCGTGGGTGATGGCGGGGTTGATGGTGTATTTGGCGATGTAGCGTTTGGCGCGCAGGTTGTCGGCACCCAGCTGCTCGTCGTCCGGCAGCAGGCCGCGCTGCACTTTCATCTTGTGGGCGGTCTGCCAGGTGCGGCACACCACTTCCCCCACCCGCCCCATGGCCTGGGAGTCGGAGGCGATCATGGAGATCACGCCCATGTCCTGGAGGATGTCTTCCGCGGCGATGGTCTCGCGGCGAATGCGGGAATCGGCGAAGGCCACGTCTTCCGGGATGTTGGGGTCCAGGTGGTGGCAGACCATCAGCATGTCGAGGTGTTCGTCGATGGTGTTGACGGTGTACGGCCGTGTGGGGTTGGTGGAGGACGGCAGTACGTAATCCTTGGAGCAGGCGGTGATGATATCGGGGGCATGGCCGCCGCCGGCGCCTTCGGTGTGGTAGGTGTGGATGCAGCGGCCTTTGAACGCGGCGAGGGTGTCTTCCACAAACCCGGATTCGTTGAGGGTGTCGGTGTGGATGGCGATCTGTACGTCGAACTTGTCCGCTACGGTGAGGCAGTTGTCGATGGAAGCCGGTGTGGTGCCCCAGTCTTCGTGGAGTTTGAGGCCCATGGCGCCAGCTTTGATCTGCAGTTCGAGGGACTCTGGCAGGCTGGCGTTGCCTTTGCCGAGGAAGCCGATGTTCATGGGCATGTCGTCGACGGCCTGGAGCATTTTGCCGATGTGCCAGGGGCCGGGGGTGCAGGTGGTGGCGTTGCTGCCCGTCGCCGGGCCGGTGCCGCCGCCGAGCATGGTGGTGATGCCGCTCATCAGGGCTTCTTCGATCTGCTGGGGGCAGATGAAGTGGATGTGGGCGTCGATGCCACCAGCCGTGAGGATTTTGCCTTCACCGGCGATGATTTCGGTGCCGGGGCCGATGACGATGGTAACGTCCGGCTGGGTGTCTGGGTTGCCGGCTTTGCCGATGGCGGCGATTCTGCCGTTTTGCAGGCCGACATCGGCTTTTACGATGCCCCACCAATCGAGTATCAGGGCGTTGGTGATGACGGTGTCCATCACGGTGTCATCAGCCCGTTGGCTTTGGCCCATGCCATCGCGGATGACTTTGCCGCCGCCGAATTTTACTTCATCGCCGTAGTGGGTGGCGTCGCTTTCAACCTGGATCCACAGTTCGGTGTTGCCCAGGCGGACTCGGTCACCCACTGTGGGGCCGTACATGTCGGCGTAGGCTTGTCTTGTTATCTTCATGCTGTCCCTCGTTTTTGCTTGGGTGCCTGGGTTCTCGTGGCTTGGTGCTTGGGTGCCGGGGCCGGTCGGATAGGGCTTTCCAGGAAACGCTACAAGCACATCCATGTGCGCTTGGGCTCCGCCATCCATGGCTCCGCACATTCCTGCAAAGCCCTATCCGCCCGACCCTCAGAGTTCATTCGGGCCTTCTTTAACCCCTTGCTCCTGTTGTCCTCAGTTCTTGTCGAGTTTTCCCATGACTTCTTGGCGGAAACCGTAGATTTCGCGTTTTCCGGCGAACGGGATAAGGGTCACTTCTCTCGTTTGGCCGGGTTCGAAGCGGATGGCGGTGCCGGCGGCGACGTCTAGGCGGTAGCCCTTTGCCTTGGCCCGATCAAAATCGAGAGCGGGATTGGTTTCGGCGAAGTGGTAGTGGGATCCCACCTGGATCGGTCGGTCGCCGGTGTTGCCGACTTCGATGGTGATGCGTTGGCGGCCTTCGCAGAGTTCGATGTCACCGTCTTTTAACTGGTATTCGCCGGGGATCATGGCAGCCTCCTCAAACTATGGGGTTGTGGACGGTGACGAGTTTGGTGCCGTCGGGGAAGGTGGCTTCTACCTGGACTTCGTCGACCATGTCGGCCACGCCTTCCATGACGTCGTCGCGGGTGAGGATTTCGGTGCCGGCGGTCATCATTTCAGCCACGGTGCGGCCTTCGCGGGCGCCTTCCATGATTTCGGCGCTGATGAGGGCGACGGCTTCTGGGTAATTCAGCTTCAGGCCTTTGGCCTTGCGGCGCTCTGCTAACAGTGCTGCTGTGAAGAGGAGCAGTTTGTCTTTGTCTCTTGGGGTTAATTCCATTTTTGTTCTCCTCGGGTTCTGGAGTTTGTCGGCAGGAGGGAAGGGGTGCACGGGATACGCGGTGAATACGTCCCTGTACGCTCGGAAAAAACATCCATGTTTTTTACGATCCCGTGCACCCCTTCCCTCCTGCCTTGTCTGAATTCTGAGTTGCCTGTTGGATTAACTTCCGTTGTTCCAAATAGTTGTTTCTGACCCTATCGAGCTAGTGCGCTAACTCATTTTTCCGCTTAACAGGGCGGGGCGAACCGTCCGGGGATGTCGAAAACATGGATGTTTTCGTCAAGCGTACATGGACGTATTCACAGCGTGCCCCGGACGGTTCGCCCCGCCCTGTTCCCGCACCAACCATCAAGTCAACCAGATCCGCGGAACAACCGCGGACTGGCCGGCCAACAGAGGCCGAAGTACCTCCCAGGCCCGCTGGCAAACATCCCAGGCTTCGTTTCTTTCATTACCCAGGTACCGCAACAACACAACGCCATGCCGGCGTGTGATGGCCCAGTGGGCTGAAGCCGGCAGTTGTTCACGGATGGCTTCGATGGCGCCGGCTTCGTCTTCCAAACCAACCACCCACAAGGTCGCCTGAACGGTGGCGCCGCCCTGCCCCCATTTGCCGTTGAAACGGGCGTGTGTGGGGTCTAACAGTTGGCGTTCCAGCCATAGCGGTTTGCCGTTCATACTCAGGCTGAAGCGTTGTTCCATATGGCCAGTAACGAACGGCAGGTTGCTGGCCGGTCGGCCCAGGGCGAGGATTTCCCAGCCCAGGCACTTGGCGCCGGTTTCCAGTTCGATGGTGGTGGTCTGCTCGCCCCGGGAGCCGTTGAAGCCGAGGGTTTCCTGGGGCAGGTATTCAAGAACGCCGCCGCTGGCGACGTTCAGGTGTGTGTGCTGCGCCCAGGCCACGCCGTTGCGGTCGGCTTTGTAGAGTTTCGCCGCCGCCGGGGTGGTCACCAGGGTGTGGGCGCCGCTTCCAACCGTTACGTTGATAGTCAGGGCATCGCCGCTGACCAGGCCGCCGGGCGGGTGCAGCAGGTACACGTGGCAGCAGCCGGTTTTGCCTTCCGGGTAGAACGGTCGCTGTACCCGCAACGGCCCTTTGAACCGGGTGCGGGTCATGCGGGTAACCTGCGCGCCCTGCTCCTGCTTGGCGTCGAAGGCCAGGTCCAGGGTGGCGGCCCAGCGCCGGTCCGCGTCGAAGCGGTGGCCGGAGTCGTGAACCGCGTCGGTAGCGTTGAGGGCGATCGATTCGTAGGCGGTCATACCGTCAGGTGCTTCTTGATGAGTTCATCAGACAGCTCGGCAATCTCGCCCTCGGCGACGCGGCGGCCGCGGTCCATGATGGCGAAGCGGTCGGCGTATTTGCGGGCGAAGGGCAGTTTCTGCTCTACCAGCAACACCGTCAGGCCGTCTTCCTTGATCAACCGGCGGATGACTTCGCCGATCTGGGCGACGATGTTGGGCTGGATGCCTTCGCCGGGTTCGTCGAGGATCAGCAACTGAGGCTCGATCACCAGGGCGCGGCCGATGGCGAGCTGTTGCTGCTGGCCGCCAGAGAGGTCGCCGCCACGGCGGTTTTTCATTTCCTTGAGCACGGGGAACAGTTCGTAGATGCGCTCGGGGATTTTCTTGCTGCCGTCCTTGCGCACGGCCAGGCCGGTGCGCAGGTTTTCTTCCACGGTCAGCAACGGGAAAATCTGCCGGCCCTGCGGCACGTATCCGATGCCCAGGCGAGAGCGCTCTTCCAGTTTCTGTTTGGTCAGTTCGGTGCCGCCATCAAACTGGATGCTGCCGCTGCTGGTGGTTTCCTCCCCCATCACGCATTTCATCAAGGTGGTTTTGCCCACGCCGTTGCGGCCCATCACGCAGGTGCACTGGCCTTTGGGCACGTCCAGTTCCAGTTCCCACAGGGTGTGGCTTTCGCCGTAGAACTGGTTCAGTTTTTCGATCTTGAGCATTACGCCTCCTCCTCCCCGAGATACACCTTGATCACTTCCGGGTCGTTGGAGACCTGGTCCATGCTGCCTTCCGCCAACACGCTGCCCTGGTGCAATACGGTGACCTTGCGGGCGATGGAGCGCACGAAGCCCATGTCGTGCTCCACCACCACAACCGACTGCTTGCCGGCGAGGCTGGTAAGCAGTTCGGCGGTGCGTTCCATTTCCTGTTCGGTCATGCCGGCGACGGGTTCGTCCACCAGCAGCAGGCGCGGCTTCTGCATCAGCAACATGCCGATTTCCAGCCACTGCTTCTGGCCGTGGGAGAGGATGCCCGCCAGCTGGCTTCGCAGTTCCTGCAAACCGATGGTTTCCAGCACTTCGCCGATCCGTTCGCGAAACTCCGCTTTCATGGCGGCCCGCAAAGTGGGGATCACCCGCTTGTCGGTGGCCATGGCCAGTTCGAGGTTTTCGAACACCGTTAAGGCTTCGAATACGGTGGGCTTCTGGAACTTGCGGCCGATGCCGAGGGTGGCGATTTCCGGCTCGTTCATGGTCAGCAGGTTGTGACGGCTGCCGAACCAGACCGAACCGGTGTCCGGGGCGGTTTTACCGGTGATGATGTCCATCATGGTGGTTTTGCCCGCGCCGTTCGGCCCGATGATGCAGCGCAGTTCGCCGTCGTCGATGGTCATGTTGAGGTTGTTGATGGCCCGGAAGCCATCGAAGCTCACGTTGACGTCTTCCATGTACAGGATCGGTCCGTGGCGGGTGTCCACGGGGGAGACCGCGGGGGTCAGGAATTCGAACACCCGGTCGCGGTTGGAAAGCTCCTCGATAATGCTCATGCGGTCGCCTCCGTAGTGGCTGGTGCGGTTGGGGTGTCCTGTTCATCCTGTTTGCCCTTGCGGCGGCTGGCCATCAGGCCGGCGATGCCCTTGGGCAGGAACACGGTGACCAGCACGAACAGACCACCCAGGGCGAACAGCCAGGCATCCGGCATCACGCCGGTGAACACGGTTTTGGCGTAGTTCACCAGTACCGCGCCGATCACCGCGCCATAGAGGGTTGCGCGGCCGCCGAGGGCGACCCAGACCACCACTTCAATGGAGAACAGGGGCGAGAATTCGCTGGGGTTGATGATGCCCACCTGGGGCACGTACAAGGCGCCAGCCACACCCGCCAGCATGGCGGAGACCACGAACACGAACAGCTGCACCCGGTCCACCCGATAACCCAGGAAGCGGGCACGAGCTTCGGCGTCGCGGCAGGCGATGCTGACCCGGCCCAGCTTGCTGGTGACGATGCCGCGGCAGATCACATAGCCGATGGCCAGGGCGATGCCAGTGGCGATGAACAACCCCAAACGGGTGGCGTCGGTGCGCAGGTTGAAGCCGAGGATGTCGCGGAAGTCGGTCAGGCCATTGTTGCCGCCGAAGCCCATCTCGTTGCGGAAGAACGCCAGCATCAGCGCGAAGGTCAGCGCCTGGGTGATGATGGACAGGTACACGCCGGTGACCCGCGAACGGAAGGCGAGGAAGCCGAACACCAGCGCCAACAGGCCCGGGGCCAGTAGCACCATGATGAAGGCAAACCAGGCCATGTCGAACCCGAGCCAGTACCAGGGCAGTTCCTGCCAGTTCAGGAACACCATGAAGTCCGGCAGGATGGGATCGCCGTAGGTGCCGCGATCGCCGATCTGGCGCATCAGGTACATGCCCATGGCGTAGCCGCCGATGGCAAAGAAGGCGCCATGGCCCAGGCTGAGGATACCGAGGTACCCCCACACCAGATCCACAGCCACCGCGAGCAAGGCGTAGCACAGGTATTTGCCCAGCAATGTCACGGTGTAGGCGCTGACATACAGGGCGCTGTCTTCCGGCATGGCCACGTGAAGGAAGGTCACGATGGCCAGGGCTGCAAACAGAACGCCCAGGAAAATCTGCGTGGATCGCTCACGCAAGGGTTGAGTCAACCACATACCTTAACCCTCCGCAGCCCGGCCTTTCTGGGGGAAGAGCCCCTTCGGCCGTTTTTGAATGAACAGGATGATGAAGACCAGCACAATGATCTTCGCGAGTACGGCACCAGCCCAGGGTTCCAGCAACTGGTTGATGGTGCCCAGCGACAACCCGGCGATGAGCGTGCCCCACAGGTTGCCCACGCCACCGAACACCACCACCATGAACGAGTCGATGATGTAGTTCTGGCCCAGGTTGGGGCCCACGTTGGTGAGCTGGGACAACGCCACACCGGCCAGGCCGGCAACGCCGGAGCCCAAGGCGAAGGTCATGATGTCCACGCGGGTCGCACGGATGCCCATGGAGCGGGCCATGGCGCGGTTCTGGGTGACGGCACGCACTTCCAGGCCGAGGCGGGTTTTGCGCATGATCATCATCAGCGCGGCGAAGACAATCAGTGCGAACGCCAGTACATAGAGGCGGTTCAAGGTCAGCGACAGGGCGTCGTTGATCACCAGCGAGCCGCTCATCCACTCCGGTGTCACCACGGTGCGGTTCTGGGGCGAGATCACGGTACGCACCAATTGCTGCAGGATGAGGCTGATGCCAAAGGTGGCCAGCAGGGTTTCCAGCGGGCGGCCCTTGAGGAACTGGATTACGCTGCGCTCGATGATGATGCCGGCGGTGGCCGCCACCAGGAAGCCGGCGGGAATCGAGAGAATCAGTGCCAGGCCAGGCTGGCCCGGCAACAGTTGCTGCATGCCCCAGGTGGTGTAGGCACCCAGCATGATCAATTCGCCGTGGGCCATGTTGATGACGCCCATCACGCCGAAGGTGATGGCAAGGCCGATGGCAGCAAGTACCAATACGGAACCCAGGCTGAGGCCGAAATAGAGGGTTTCGGCGGCGCGGTTGAGTTTCAGTTTCTGTTCAATGGTGCCGAGGGCCTGCTGGGCCTTGGTGGCCAGGGCCGGGTTGTCGCCCCGCACGGCTTCGCTCAGGGCGGCCCGTGCACGGGGATGAAGGCTGCCGGCCAGTACGTCCACGGCCTCAAGATTACCCTCACCCACTCTGTAAATGGCCAGTGCCTCTTCGATTCGGTTGCGCACCGAGGCGTTCTCTTCCCGTTCCAACTGCGCTTGCAGCGGCTCGACCAGGGAAGCGTCCACTTTGCCCATCATGTCCTGTGCGGAGGCTTCACGCACGTCAGGGTCTGCGGCGTTCAGGTCCAGCATGGCAAGAATGCCCTCAAGCTGGCCCCGTATCCGGTTATTGATGGCGATTCGGTCCAGCTCGCGGCGGGACATTTCGCCCATGATCTCTCCGGTCAGCGGGTTGGCGATTTCCCAGTCCCGGCCCCGGTTGTTCAGTACGATCACGACCTGGCCGGTGTCGTCTATCCGGCTCAGTCGGTTGTTGCCATAAGCTTCGAGCCAGCCCCTGGCTCTTTCATCACCGCTGCTGACGATGGCATTGATGGCCTCTTCCACGCGGCTGGCCGGCGCTTCTGCAAGGTTATTCAGCAGGGCCTTTCCGGGGTCGTCTTCCTGGGCGGAGGCCGGAAGCGACAGCACGGAAACCAGGGCGATAAGCAGCAATGTGAGCGATCGAAGGATGCTCATGATGGTGTCCTGTCGGTTGAAAGCGAGTTGCGGGGGCGACAACCGGGGCAGCATCGCCGCTCCCGGTTGTCTGTATTGCGCTGTTGGCTGCTATGCCTTATTCGGCTTCTTCAGCCGCCATTTCTCCAGCGGAGGCGCCGCACTTGCCGGTTGCAGTGTTGAAACTTCCGCAGAACATCGGCTTGCGCCAGTCGGCGATCAGGTCACGGGAACCCGGCAGGAAGTCAGACCAGGCATCGCCAGCTACGGTAGACGGGGTTTCCCAGACCACGGAGAACTGGCCGTTGTCCTGGATTTCACCGATCAGCACCGGCTTGGTGATGTGGTGGTTGGGCATCATGGTGGCGTAGCCACCGGTGAGGTTCGGTACGCTCACGCCGATGATGGCGTCTTTAACCGCGTCCACGTCGGTGGTGCCTGCTTTCTTCACCGCTTCGATGTACATGTTGAAGCCGATATAGTGGGCTTCCATCGGGTCGTTGGTGACGGCTTCTTCGTTGCCGGTGTGCTCGATCCACTGGTCGATGAAGTCGTAGTTGGCATCGCTGTCCACACTCATGAAGTAATTCCAGGCAGCCAGGTGTCCAACCAGCGGGCCGGTGTCGATACCGGAAAGCTCCTGCTCACCCACGGAAAACGCCACCACCGGAATGTCGGAAGCGGAGATGCCCTGGTTACCCAGTTCACGGTAGAACGGCACATTGGCGTCGCCGTTGATGGTGGAGACCACGGCGGTCTTCTTACCCGCAGAGCCGAAACGCTTGATGTCAGACACGATGTTCTGCCAGTCGGAGTGACCGAAAGGCGTGTAGTTGATCATGATGTCTTCCTTGGCAACGCCCTGATCCATCAGGTAAGTCTCAAGGATTTTGTTGGTGGTGCGCGGGTACACGTAGTCGGTACCGGCCAGCACCCAGCGTTCAACGCCGATGTTGTTCATCAGGTAGTCCACCGCAGGAATGGCCTGCTGGTTGGGAGCGGCACCGGTATAGAAAACGTTCTCGGAAGATTCTTCACCTTCGTACTGAACCGGGTAGAACAGCAGGCCGTTGAGTTCTTCAACCACCGGCAGGACGGATTTACGGGAAACCGAGGTCCAGTTGCCGAAAATGACATCCACTTTTTCCTGAGCCAGAAGCTCACGGGCCTTTTCGGCGAACAGCGGCCAGTTGGACGCGGGGTCAACCACAACCGCTTCCAGTTCACGGCCCAGAACACCACCTTCGGCATTCTGCTTGGCGATGAGCATTTCGACGGTGTCTTTCAGCACGGTTTCACTGATGGCCATGGTGCCGGAGAGGGAGTGGAGAATGCCGACCTTAATGGGATCTTCGGCGGCCGCTGCGTTAAGAGACATTGAGAGAGCCAGCGCTGACAGGCCCAGTTTCACGTGTTTTCTAATCGTCATGTTGTGCATCCTTTTCGGATTGATTGGTGTTATTGCCCCAAAATGCACCAACACCTCTGCATCAGCTGTTCCAGAATGAAAAACACGCCTTATTTTTCAGTCAGTTAAATGATATTTGATAACCACTTACCGGGCTTTCGAACCAGCAGTAATGCACCACGATGAATCGCCACTCCGCTAAGCGCACTATTACGATGCGACAAACCCACAAACCTGCAACTCTATGAACTTAAAAAATAACCTGTTGTTTTAAATATTGTTTTTATTCTGATGCCAACTGGCCTCCGGTTATTGTCAACAAATGGGGCAACAGAATGGTCAACTCTGGTGCTCCAGACCCTTAATCGTGCACCGGAGCTGTAAACGGGAAAATCCAGAAAATGCATGAACATACGTTCAATTTCCACCTGTCCGTTTGATTACAAATCTGTAAGAGATATCGCACAGATGAGGGAGCGAATGTCCGATTTCTTGAGAATAGCTCCCATGTAGAATGGTCAACGTCAAGGATGAAAAGCTGGCAGGGAAAGCTGGCTCAGGGAAGATAACTCCAGGGATCAGGAGTTGCCCAGGGAATCAGGGCTGCAGGGACGAACAACAGGGAAGACGCGCACAGGATGTTGCGCAGCCTGAAGGATCAGGCATGGGGTCAGCCACGGGCTCAGGAGCATAGGGAATGTGTTCCTGTCCGTGCACTTCCCCATCCCACCGGTTACCGTCTTTTCTATTCAACCAGCTCCGCCGCTTTTACGTCCTGACGAATAATCAGACACGTAAAATCACTCTCAGGAGCAACGCAAGCATGAAACGCACCCCCTTTATCGCCATGATGGTCCTTCTGTTCAGCCTGTTCACCGGTTTCGCCCACGCTGAACCCGCCACCATCAACATCAACACCGCCGACATCGAAACCCTGGCCAGTCTCAACGGCATCGGGCAGAGCAAAGCCGAAGCGATTGTGGCCTATCGCGATGCCAACGGTCCTTTCCAGTCCCGCAACGACCTGACCAACGTCAAGGGCATTGGTGAGCGCACGGTTGAAAAGAACGCCGAGCGCCTGACGGTCGAATAACGCTATTCGGGCAGTGGCCGGCTGCCACTGCCCGCTCCCAAATCACCAGCTACCAACCCACCCGTTTTCCGAGCACGCAGACTCCCCATAAAGTCGCCTGGCAACTACCAGGGCCCCGCCCTATTATTGTGGCTCAGAGAGACAATAATAATCGCGAGCGACGGCACTATGGTTGATCCCATCAAGGTTTACCCGGCCAAACCTTCCAAGGTCTATTTCTACGGCACCTGCCTGGTCGACATGTTCTATCCCGATGCGGGCATGGCCGGCATCCAGTTGCTGGAGCGGGAAGGCATTCAGGTCATCTACCCCGAAGACCAGACCTGCTGTGGCCAGCCTGCCTACACCTCCGGCTATCACGACGAAGCCCGCGCAGTCGCCCACGCCCAACTCGGGCTGTTTCCGGAAGACTGGCCGATTGTGGTGCCCTCCGGTTCCTGTGGCGGCATGATGCGCAAGCATTACCCGGCGTTGTTCAAGGACACCTCCGATGAAGTTGCGGCCGCTGAAATTGCCGGGCGGGTATGGGAGCTGACGGACTTTCTGGTGAACGTGTGCCACATCAAACTGGATGACCTGGGTGAACCCACCACCGTAGCCATGCACACCTCCTGCTCCGCCCGCCGTGAAATGGGTGTGGCGGAAGTCGGCCCCAAGCTGCTGGGGCAGCTAAAAAACGTCAACCTGGTAGAACAGGTTCGAGCGGAGGAATGCTGCGGCTTTGGCGGTACCTTCGCGGTGCGCCATCCGGAAATTTCCGGGGCCATGGTCAGCGAGAAAGTGGACACCCTGGTGGACACCGGCGCCAAAGAGTTTGTCACCACGGACTGCGGATGTTTGATGAACATCGCCGGGTACGCTGAGAAAAACCAGAAGCCGGTGACCGGCCAGCACATTCTGAGTTTCCTCTGGGAACGCACCAGCAGTGGAGGTGAACAGTCATGAGCGAGACAACACACGGCTCTTCACACCATTCCGCCCATCACATCGATGTAAAAGAGTTCCACCCGCGCGCCCGGGCGGCCATCCACAACCCGCAGGTTCGCCAGAACTTTCGCAAGGCGATGGACGGTCTGATGACCAAGCGCAAGTCCGCCTTTGAAGGTTGGGACCTGGAAACCCTTCGGGACTTGGGTGCCAACATTCGCATGCGGGCCCTGGCCAGCCTGCCGGATTTGCTGGAGCAACTGGAACAGAAGCTGACCGAGAACGGCATTACCGTGCATTGGGCCACCGACGGTGATGAAGCCTGCCGTATCGTGCGCGATATCTGCGTGGCGCGGGACGCCAAGACGGCGATCAAAGGCAAGTCCATGGTCTCTGAGGAAATGGAGCTGAACCATTACCTTGAGGAACAGGGCATCGAGGCGCTGGAGTCCGACCTTGGCGAGTACATTGTGCAACTGGCGGAAGAAACACCCTCGCACATCATCATGCCGGCAATTCACAAGAACACTGGCGAGATCTCCCAACTGCTGCACGACAAAACCGGCACCGACCTCTCCAACGATGTGGAATACCTGACCGCGAACGCCCGGCTGCAGTTGCGGGAAAAGTTCCGCAATGCCGACGTGGGCATTTCCGGCGTTAACTTCGCCGTGGCCGAAACCGGCACCCTGTGCCTGGTGGAAAACGAAGGCAATGGCCGTATGACCACCACCGTACCGCCCTGCCACATTGCCGTGACCGGCATCGAGAAGGTGGTGCCCAACCTGGAAGATGTCACCGCCCTGCTGGCGTTATTGACCCGTTCCGCCACCGGCCAGCACATTACCACTTACTTCAATATGATTTCCGGCCCCCGCAAGCCCAACGAGATGGACGGCCCGGAAGAGGTTCACGTGGTGTTGGTGGACAATGGCCGCTCCACCATCTATCAGGACGACGAGCTGCTGGACACCCTGCGCTGCATCCGTTGCGGCGCCTGCATGAACCACTGCCCGGTGTATACGCGGGTGGGCGGCCATACTTATGGCACCACCTATCCCGGCCCCATTGGTAAAATCCTGATGCCGCATATGGTGGGCCTTGATGAAGGCCGGCATCTGCCGACGGCCTCAAGCCTGTGTGGGGCATGTGGTGAAGTCTGCCCCGTTAAGATCCCGATTCCGGACCTGCTGGTGCGGCTGCGACAGGAATCCGTGGACGGTGACAAGCTGCATCCGGCCAAGGTGCGCGGCCACGGTGCCAAGCGCAGTGGCGTGGAAGCCATGATCTGGAAGGGCTGGAGCTGGATGCACGCCAAACCAGGCCTCTATCGCCTTGGCACCAGCCTGGGCGCACGATTCCGCAAGCTGCAACCAGGCAAGATGGGCGCCTGGACGCAATACCGAACCGCGCCAAAACTGGCGCCCAAAACCCTCCACGAACGGATGAAGGAGCGTGGCCAATGAGTTCCAGAGACGCCATTCTCCAGCGCCTGCGCAACCGCACCGGCGGTGAACTGACGGCCCCGGAGTGCGATTTTTCAGTGCTTGATCTTCCGGACTGGAGCACCGCTGAACGGCTGGACATGTTCGAACGGACCATCGAATCGGTTCATGGGGAAGTGCATCGCACCACGGAATCCGGCTGGATTGACCGGTTGGCTGAAATCCTTCAGAGCCGCGGCGCCCAGACCCTGCTGATTGCCAAGGAACATGAGATCGGCCAGGCCCTGAGAAGCGCCACCAAAGACCGCGAGGACCTGCCGCAACTGCTGGTGTACGACGAGCCCATCGAAAGCTGGCAGGAAGCACTGTTCAACGAGGTGGACGCCGGCATCACCTCTACCCGGGGCGGCATTGCCGAAACCGGGTCGCTGATTCTTTGGCCGACCGCGGATGAACCCCGGCTGATGAGCCTGGTGCCGCCCATCCATATTGCGATCCTGAAGGCCAGTGAGTTGTACACCACGTTCCACGATGCGATGCAATCCCAGAACTGGGCCGCTGGCATGCCAACCAATGCGCTGTTAGTCTCCGGGCCTTCGAAGACCGCTGATATCGAGCAAACTCTCGCTTACGGTGTTCACGGTCCCAAGGAACTCATCGTACTGGTTATTGAATGATCCGAGGCGCATTACTGATTGCCCTGGCCGCCCTGCTCTGGGCGACCACGGGTATCGTGGCAAAATTCCTGTTTTCCGGCTCCGACCTGCAGGCAGTGACACTGGGTTTCCTGCGCCTGGCGGTCGCTTTACCCTTCTTCTTTGGGCTGATGCTCAGGGAGCAGCGCGCACTCGCTCGCAGTGCAACCTCTCCGCCAAAGTTCACCCGTAAAGCTCTGGTTCCGCTTTTGGCCCTGGGCTTCTTCCAGGCGGTCTATCAGGGCAGCTACCTGCTGGCCGTGGATATGACCGGCGCAGGTATCGCCACGCTGATTGCCCTGTGCCTGGCACCCGTGCTTGTCGCCATCATGGCGGCGCCGCTGCTGGGTGAGAAACCGGGCGTGGTGACAATGCTGGCGTTGGCTGCCGCCATTGCCGGCACCGCGATGCTGGTGATCAGCGACATGGACAGTGCTGGCCATCTTCGCCTCGGTGGTATTCTGGTGGCGGTTCTGGCCGCGCTGGTTTACGCAGGCTTCACACTCACCAGTCGGTACACCTCCACCGGCACTCCGGTGTTCACCACGGCGTTCATCTGCTTTTTTACCGCCGCGCTGATCCTGCTGCCTGTGGTTGCGCTGAGCGGTGGTTTTGACGGGCTACAAAGCCTGGAATTTTCGCAGTGGCTGATGGTGGCCTACATCGGTATTGTGCCGACCTGCCTGGGGTACGTGAGTTTCTTCAGCGGTATGAAGACAACACCGGCTACTCTGTCGAGCATTATCGTGACTCTGGAGCCGCTGTTCGTGGCCATGCTTGCGTGGGTGATTCTGGGTGAGGAATTGGGGGTGATCGGTATTGCCGGGGCGTTGATTCTGACGGCGGCGGTGATCGTGGCCTCTCGCAGCAGTGTCGGGAGTCGTCCCGACACTGCCTGATAACGCCGATTCAGGCGGTTTACTCTTCCTCTTCTACCCGGCGCTGCTTTTCGAGCATGTTCGGCTGCAGGATTTCGATCCAGTAGCCGTCCGGGTCCTTGATGAACGCCAGGCCCTTCATTTTGCCGTCGTCCGGCTTCTTGACGAAGTCCACGCCCAGTTTTTCAAAGCGATCGCAGGCACTGTATACGTCCGGCACCGCTACGCCGATGTGGCCAAAGCCCTGGGGCTCGTCGTTGCCATTATGGTAGCCAAACTCTTCATCGTTTTCGGTGCCCCAGTTGTGGGTCAGTTCGAGCATGGCTTCGCGGCCAAAGATGAAGGTGGTGCGGTGAGCGTCGTCGTTGGGGACCATGTTGGCCTGGCGGTCGTCGAGGTAGGCGAGGAAGTAGAGGGTGAATTTCATTTCCGGGAAGTCGAGTTTTCTGACGAGGCGCATGCCCATTACCCGGGTGTAGAAGTCCATGGAGCGCTCGGGGTCTTTGATGCGCATCATGGTTTGGTTGAAGACGTAGCCTTCGGTTTCGGGGACGGTTGCTTCGTGCAGGCCGGAGGCTTGTTCGAAGTGTTTGGGCATGGGAGCTCCCTTTTATGGGTTCAGGATTCAACCATTATACTTGCGTGCGTTGCGGGGAGATTTCAAGGGCAAAAAAAGGCCCCACAGTCAGAGACACAAAACCTGTGGGGCCTTGGAAGCTTTTTTGATTGCATGGTTGGGGGGCTGGTCCAAGCGGGTATGCCCCTCCCAGACACGCCGTTAACCCATCCATGGGGGCTCGGCATTGCCATCCCTGGCAATGCACGGTCTGGGAGGGGCATACCCGCTCGGACCGATCTGACTTTCCAGGTAACGCCTTTAGGCGTGTGCCTCCTGTATTTGTCTCGACTCACGCCAATTGGTGTTCTTCGCCTTCGTAGTACGCCTCTACCCTCGGGTTCATCACCTTTTTCCACAGTGGCGGGATCATGGCCAGGACCACCATGGCGGCGTAGCCGGCGGGGAGCTGGGGTGCTATTTCGTGGTGGCGGAGGACCTGGTAGCGGCGTTTGGCCCAGGCGTGGTGGTCGCTGTGGCGTTGGAGGTGGAACAGGAAGACGTTGGTGAGGAAGTAGTTGGAGTTCCAGCTGTGTTCCGGGCCGGTGCGTTCGTAGCGGCCGTTTTTGAGCTTGCGACGGTGGAGGCCGTAGTGTTCGAGGTAGTTGACGATCTCCAGCAGGTTGAGGGCGATGAAGCTCTGGCCGAGGAAGAACACGGCGCCGAGCCAGCCAAAGGCGACGGTGAAGGCCGTGAAGGCCAGCGCGGTGATGCTGTACCACCAGATGAGTTCGTTGCGCCAGCTGAGGGCGTTATGGCCTTTTTTCTCGAGGCGTTTGGCTTCCAGTTTCCAGGCGTTGATGAAGTTGCGGGCATAGGCCTGGGGCAGGAAGTTGTAGAGGGACTGGTTGTAGCGCGAGGACGAGGCGTCTTCCGGGGTGGAGACGTGCACGTGGTGGCCGCGCAGGTGTTCGACTTTGAAGCCGGCGTAGCTGACCAGTGACAGCAGGAAGCCGCCGGCCCAGGTTTCGAGTTTGCCGTCTTTGTGGATGAGTTCGTGGGCAACGTTGATGCCCAGGCCGCCAACGATGCCGACGGAGAAGATCCAGCCGATGCCACCGGCCACATTGAACAGGCCGGACGCCAGCACGAACATGCTCCACACCAGCAACACCGCAAAGGCGGCAACCCAGCCCAGGGTGATGAACTTGTAGAAGAGTTCGGTGTTCATGCGTGGGGTATCGGCTTCCTCGTCCGGGTTAAGGGCGTCTTTGCCCAGCAGCAGGTCGAGGATGGGGATGATGCCGAAGACGACCACCGGCACGCCCCAGGCGAACAGGTTGACCCATCCGGTGGCTTGCCCGGCCGCCAACAACAGGGGCGGCAGGGCCAGGGGCAGCATGGCGATCAGGTAGCTGTATTTCTTGAGTGTCAGCAGCACTTTCCGGCGGGCGGACTCGGTGCTCAGGATCAATGGTTTCGTACTCACGTGTTTTCCCTCATCGGCTGTTACTTTCGATCTGGGCGATCGCTTCTTGTTAACTGCATTATTGTCCTACAATATAACAGTCGTCAAGAAAACCGTGGTACTTTTTAATCACTGCATTTAGCAATACAGCCCCAATCGCGCTATCTCACTGTGATTGCTCCTCTGTTTCGGGGGCTCCGGCCCCATGCAGTTCCCGACGTCGGTGCCAGTAATTCATGGCCAGCAGTACCAGCATCGCGACCACACCGGCGACTTCCACTTGCAGGTCCGGGTAAAAGATTGCGATCACCGCGCCACTCAATGCCAGTCGCATCCAGGGTTTCATGTGGGTGAACAGAAAGCCTTCAAGCGCCGCTGCAAAGGCCGCAAGGGCGAGTATGGCGATGAAGCCGTTCCAGAGAACCAGCGGTAACGGCCCCCCTTCGATGATCACAGGGTTGAACACCATGAACAGCGGAATGAGATAAAGGCCCTTGGCGAACTTCCAGGCCTGTACGCTGGTTTCCATGGTTTTACTGCCCGCGATCGCCGCCCCCGCGAAAGCGGCCAGCGCCACAGGCGGCGTGACGTTGGAATCCTGGGAGTACCAGAACACCAACAGGTGAGCGACCAACAGCGGGATACCGAACTCGTTGGTCAACGCCGGCCCCACCAGCACGATCAGTACGATGTAGCTGGCGGTTACCGGCAGCCCCAGGCCCAGAATCAGGCTGGCGATGACTACCAGGAACAGCGCCATCAGAATGTTGCCGTCGGCGAATGCAATCATCATTGATGAGAACTTGAGGCCCAGCCCGGTCAGGCCGACCACCGCCACCACAATGCCGGCAATGGCGCAGGCAATGCTGACGGGAACCGCGTTGCGGGCACCAAGTTCGAGGCCCTGCAGCAGTTTTACAACGCCTTCACGCAGCGCATGCGTCAGGGCTTTTCCAAGCTGGTTGTCCGCCCGCCCCTGTTTATAGGCAAGGTACAGGCCGTTCAGCCCGGCGATACCAATGATGCCGACCACGGCATAAAATCCGACCCGCATGGGGGAGATGCCCATCACCAGCAGGTACACCAGCATGATGATCGGCAACAGGAAGTACCAGCCGCAAGCCATCACTTCCCGGAGCTGGGGGAGTTCACTGGAAGGCAGGCCCTTCATGCCCTGCTTCACCGCACAGATGTGAACGAGCAGGTACACCGTGGCGAAGTACAGCAGGGCCGGAAACACACTGACTTTTACAATGTCGAGGTACGGCACACGGGTGTATTCCGCAATCAGGAAAGCGCCGGCGCCCATCAGCGGCGGCATGATCTGGCCACCGGTACTGGCTGCGGCTTCAATGCCGCCCGCCTGGGCCGGACGAAAACCCAGTTTTTTCATCAGCGGAATCGTAAACGCGCCCGTAGTCACCACGTTGGCGATGGCGCTACCGGAGATGGACCCCATGCTGGCCGATGCCAGAACCGCGGCTTTAGCAGGGCCGCCGCGCTGACGGCCAGTGGCCGCAAACGCCAGATCGATGAAGAAGCGGCCTGCGCCGGTCACTTCCAGCATGGCGCCGAACAGCACAAAGATGAACACGAACGTAGCAGCAACGCCCAACGGCAGGCCGAAAATACCCTCCTGCCCCAGATACAACTGGGCACCGATACGGTCGAGGGAGTAGCCGCGATGGTTGAGAATGCCCGGCAGCCACTCCCCCAGCTCCGACAGCGGCCCACGCTGGCCACTCATTGCGTAGAGGATGGCAATCACACCGATCACCGTCAGCCCGGTGCCTACCGCCCGGCGGCTGGCCTCCAGCAAGGTGATGGTGCATACCCACGCCATAACAATATCGGTCTGGTTCCAGAACCCGGCCCGACCGGTAATCTCATCGAGAAACCAGACCAGATAGAAACCGGATGCGCCCGAGGCTATCAAAAAGCCGGTATCAATCAACGCCGTTATGGCGCCACGCGGTCGGCCAGGACGGGGCCCGAACAGCAGAAAGCACAGCATCATCACCAACGCCAGGTGAATGCCCCGTTGATAGAACAGTCCCAGCGGTTGAATACCGGCGCTGTATAGCTGAAACAGCGATAGGCCGATACCAATCAGTGCGATCAGCCAGAGCAGTGCCCTGGGCCCACTCATTCTGGTCGGCTGCCATGCGCCATTGGTTTTCAGGTAGATGGCCGTTTCTTGACTCATTGAAGCGTGCTTCCTTTATCCTCTGCAGGCCGTACTCGAATCTCAACGAGTTTGTCAGCGGCCAGACGGCTTAGACTCACCACGCGCGAATCCACCTCAATGCGGTGATTCACCGACAAGGCGCCAACGCGCAGCGAGAGACGATTATTAGGTATGGGTACCTGCATATCGACGATGCGGTAGCCGTGGTCGTCATCCGACGTCAGTGTGCCCCGACCACGGGTATGGCCAAGGCCGGCGGCAAAGTCCGGTGTGTGGCTACTGTCCAGAATCAACTGGTCCGCTTCCATGCGAAAGCAGTCCGTCACAGGAAACCCCTGCACCGAGTGATTCCAGATCAGGCACCACCGCCCGCCCTCGGGCAGGCCGAGCTGAACCAGCGACGTCTGGCTGGTATCAGACACCGACAGTTGCCAGACCGCTTTGCTCTGAGCGCTAACTGCTGTGGGCCATAATCCCCACAGCAGTGACACGGCCAGACAACAGGCCCTGTAAACCATGAACCGACGAATGATGACGACGGATTCCCGATTACTGGCGCAGTGCCTCCGGCACTTCTGCCCCTATTTCCTCGTAATAGCGAATGGCACCCGGATGGAGGGGAATGGGCGTGGAATCCAGACTGAACTCTACGGTGGTGTCGTCAGCGGCCGGATGGATCGCCCTCAGAGCTTCCACCTTTTCGAAGAGCAACTTGGTGACTTTGTAGGCAAGGTCTTCCGACATGGCGCTGTTGACGGTAAGGACGTTGGGAATGCCAATCGTTGAAATATCCGTATCGACACCCTCGTAGGTACCGGAACGCAGCTTGTAGGGCGCAAACACCGGCACTTCTGCTCTGGCGTTAGCGATTTCATTCTCGGAGAGTGGTATCAGTGCAATGTCACGGGTGGTGGCAAGGCTGACAATAGAACTTGTTGGCGGGCCAACACTCCAGAACGCGGCGTCGATGTCGCCATCGCGAATGGCATCTGCGGATTCATTGAAGTTCAGGCCGCGCTCGTCGAAATCGTCGAAGCTCATGCCGTTAGTCTCCAGCAGGGCCTTGGCGTTCACTTCGGTACCGCTGCCCGGCGCACCGACAGACACACGCTTGCCAGCCAGATCTGCCAGCGACGTAATGCCCGAGTCCGCCAGGGTGACAATCTGAACCGCGTTCGGATAAAGCGAAGCAATGGCCAGCACATCCAGCTTGTTGCCATTGAAACGTTCGCCACCGTTATAGGCCTGATGAACGGTGTCTGCCAGGGCAATCGCCAGGTCCGAATCCTGGCGATGAACCAGCCCCATATTTTCAACCGAAGCGCCAGTGACTTCGGCAACCGCGCTGTACCCTTCAATATGCTGACTGATCAACTCCGCGAGGCCACCCCCGAGAGGGTAATAGGTACCACCGGTGCCGCCCGTGGCAATGGAGAGATTGGTATCCGCCTGTGCCGGAGAAACACCGATCAGCGCGGTCGCGCCCAGGGCCAGAAATAGCTTTCGCATGTCGTTCACCTCGTTTTTGTTGAATTAGCGTCGGGACTTGTGATCCTTTGACGTCTACATAGGATAGCAGCCCATTGCCAACTACTGATTCTTTCCGGCATTAAGGTTAAGATTCTGTGGTATTTTCCAACGCCATCACGGCTTTGAATGTCAGGAGCGCGCTTCAGTCAATGGATTTCCAGGTTCCTAACACCCTCGCCGAGCAGATCGCCAACTATCTGGCTGAACGCATCATGACCGGGCAGATAAAGCCGGGCGAGCGTTTGCAGGAGGCGACGACCGCCACAGAACTGAAGGTAAGCCGGGCATCGGTGAAAGAGGCCCTGTATACCCTGGAACGCTGGCACCTGATTGAAATCACCCCGCGCAAGGGCGCGTCGGCCACCAAGCTGGATGCGGTGCATGCCTCAGAGCTTTATGACGTGTACATGCACCTGCTGATCATGCTGGCGCGGCGTTTGTGTGAGCGTTGGCGGGAAGAGGACAAAACCGCGTTGTTGTCAGCGGTTGGACACGTCACTGGCCAGATGCAGCGCAAGGACGCCAACATCACGGCCATTGTGGAAGCGAGCTTTGAAGTGATGGACGTCTGCTGCCGGGTAGTTGGCAATCCCTACCTCACGGAGGCGCTGACCAACTTCAAGCCCGCTGTCAGCCGGGCCTACTATCTGAGCGCGGATCGTTACCGGCAGGATCTGGACCGCACGGGCCTGTTTTTCACCAATCTAACAAAAGCCATCCTGGCGCGGGATGCTGGTGAATCCGGGGCACTGGTGGCGGATTTCGGCGCCCATCAAAAGGCGCTGATCCAGCAGGCGTTGGCCCCTTCGGCCTGACCGAGTCTGTGACTCAACTCACAGACACCTTTCCCTATCCCACCTATCGTAACAGTCTGTAACAAACTCATAAGTCCGCTGCGCTGGTCAGGTTGTCCCCTGCGGCTACAAAACGACTGAGACCGGTCTGAAGCCGGCATAACAACAACGATCCGGGGCCACCATGACACGTCGAAACGCCCGCAAGCGCCTGAAACCATTCAAACCTGCCCTGCGCAGGTTCTTTACCCTGAGCCTGACCGCCAGCCTGTCGTTGCCGGTGATGGCCGACTTCCGCCCGCTGGATGACAGTACCCTGGGCAACGTCACTGGCCAGACTGGCGTCACCATCGAAATGGAAACCAAGATTGAGATGGACCGCCTGAGCTGGACGGATGAAGGCTCGCTGAACGTTAATGGCATTCGCCTGTCCGGTCAGAACGATACAGTGCTGGACAACCTCAAGCTGACGCTGGACATTGCCGGCCAGGATGAGGTGCTTGAATACGGCTTCTCCGAGATTGCCCGCCGCGCCGACGCCGGCCTTCTGGATGTCTCCAATCCGGATGTGGCCGATGCCCTCGCCCGCTATGCCGTGGGTGGTGGTTATGGCAAACAGTTTGATAGCGGTGACCTGGTGATTCACCTGGGTGCCACAGATTACGGCGACCCGACCAGCCTGGACGATTACCTGCAGGCCGTGGATTTCGAGTTGGCAGTGGACAGTGTCGAGGCCACAGGGTCCGGCGGTACCGCAAGCCTGTTCTCCAACATCATGCTGCAAGGTTATATCGGCCCTACTGATCTGGTGATTCGCAATCAGGGTAACAACACCCGTACGCTGGCCAATGGCAACGTGGTGTCAGGCTCGGAACTTCAGTTGGATACCCACTTTGAAATCACCGACGGCAGCCTGGACTGGGACGCCGCCGACGTGATCCTGCTGTTCAACTTTGCTGCCGTTGGTATTGAAGGACTGCAGATCCACAATCGTCGGGGCGATGACACCCTGGGCCACTTTGGGATGGCGAGTGCCACGGCAAAGCTCTCCCGCGGCACCAGCGCCGCCTCCGGCAAAGAAGGCCTTTCCATCCATGAGGTGGATTTCCGCGCAGACATCGATATGCCGGTGTTCAAAGTCGGTGGCACCAGTATCGGCTCCGTACAGTTCACGGATTTTGCCATTAAAAACACCACCATGATGGTGTATGGCCACTAGTAAGACACTGGACAAGCCCCCCGCCACCAACAGTAAACTGCCCGTCTCTTAACGGCGGGCAGTTCATGACCAACATCCCGGATCAAGATTATCAGCAGCGCGCGTCCTGGCGCAGGCTTACTGTTTTCAGCCTGATATTTATCGCAATGACCGCCGCCGGGCTCTACGCGGTTTACGACCAGTTTGCCGGGCGCAGCGTAACCTTCGACACGCGCCTGGTCTCGCCACAAGCGCTCGCCTCCATCATTGGCCTGTTGGTCGTTTATTTCGCATCTGACGGCCTACGGCTGCATTTCACCCTGCGGGCGCTGGGGCACCGCTTGCCCTTCCCGGCGATTTTCCGGTTGGTGTTCATCAACCTGTTTTTCTCCAATGTGACGCCCATGGCCACCGGGGGCGGCTTTGCGCAGATCTGGTATCTCCAGCATCATGGCGTGCCGGTGGGCCGCGCCACGGCGGCCACCACCATCCGCACCGTGATCGCGGTGATCTTTATCTTTTCCCTCACACCGGTATTCCTGCTCACGCTCAGCGCTCTGGACAATCAACCCCTGGTCGGTGAACTGGGGCCGGTGCTCGCCGTGCTGATCCTCCTGTACCTCGGCTTTTTCATGGTGGTGCTGTTCCGCACCCATTGGCTGATTGCACCCTTGGGCCGGCTTTTGAGCTCACTGCACCGGTTTCACCTGATCAGTGAACGCCGGCATCGACGCTGGCAGTTCAAGGCCAAGCGGGAGATGATGCGATTCTCCCACAGCTTTGGCGACTACCTCAGGGGCCCCAAACGGTTCGTTGCGCTATCGGTGCTGTTCACCTTTGTGTTCCTGCTCAGTCTCTTCAGTTTTCCAGCGTTGCTGATCTCAACACTGGATTACGAGGTAGACTACCTGGTGAGCACGGGACTGCTGGTGGTCACAACTTTTGTGATGTACTTTTCACCCACACCCGGCGCGTCTGGCATTTCGGAAGGGGTGTTCGGCAGTTTCTTCCGGGACATACTCACGGCCAATCACCTGGTACTGGTGACCATTAGCTGGAGATTCATCACCATCTACCTCGGCATGCTGGCAGGCCTGGTGATACTGCAGCGGGAACTGGTGAAAAACAGGAAGCAAACCACATGAAACGCCGCCACCCGTTAAAAGTGCCGTTCTACATCAGCCTGACGATTGTTGTGCTGCTGATCGGGTACAAGGCCTACCTCAACCTGTTCGCGCCGGAGTTCGAGGCCGAGCACACAGAGCAGGTCGCACAGATCCAAGATACGCTCTCCGATGATGGCGGTTTCAGTTTTGCGGTTGTGGGCAACATCAATAATTCCGTGGGGGTTTTCGAGGAACGCATGATACCGGCCCTCAACCAGTCCGGCGTGGATTTTGTGGTGTCCGCCGGTAACGCGGTGAGTGGCGGCGGCGAAGACAAGTACCGGGCCATCCAGGGCACACTCTCCCATCTGGATATTCCCTACCTGCTGACCTTTGGTGAGAACGAGTACGAGAACTTTGGCAGTTACCGGTTTTACGATTACTTCGGCCCTCACTTCTTCAGCATCAAGGCCGGCGGCGCCCGCCTGATCTTCCTCGACAGCACCGGCAAGACGCCCTGGCGATGGCAGATCCGCTGGCTCAATGACCTGTTAAGCCAGGAGCCCAACCGGCTGCGCTTTCTCTTCATCGGTCACCCGCCGCTCCACCCGGATCAGGAAGCCCCTTTCGAGCAGGATAATGATTTCCTGCACCCCCCTGAGTTCCGCACCGCCCTGATGGACGCCATCGACCGGCACGATGTGGATATGGTGTTTTCAGCGAACCTGTCGCTGTATGCGGATCAGGTCGAGGGTGATACACGTTTCATCACCACCGGCGGAGCGGGCGGGCTGGTTCTGAACAACGACACCAGTTTTTACCACTATGTGCGCGTTGATGTGAGCGACGACGGCGAAATCAGCCATTCGATGGTGCGCCTGGAAGCGAGACAACACCCTGTATTGAGTACCCTGGAATCCCTGTGGTTCTTTATCTACTCGCTGTTTTATGTGGGCTATGTAAACTTCATCCTGCTGGTGGCAGTGTTCGTGCTGATCAGCACCAAGCTTTACACCGCCATTTTCGTGGCGAAGGACTACTACCCGGACTACGATCTGGACCCCCAGCCCTGGCTGTCGAAACCCTTGCGGGTGGCCATGTTCACCAACAACTACCTGCCGTTCATTGGCGGCGTGCCCATCTCCATCGCACGCCTGCGCAAAGGTCTGGAAACCCTTGGGGACATCATCCTCATCGTTTGCCCCCGCTATCGCGATCAGCCGCCCGAGGAAACCGACGTGGTGCGGGTGCCGTCCCTGCTGGCTATGGGGGAGAAACGGGAGTTCCGCCTTGCCAACGTCTTCCTGGCAAGAATCCGCCGACAGGTGAGAGCGTTCAAACCCGACATCATCCACATTCACCACCCCATCTGGCTGGGCTCGCTGGGGCTGTTCGTGGCTCGGCGCCTGAAAGTACCGGCGGTGTACACCTACCACACCCGACTTGAGCACTACGCCCATTTCGTGCCGCTGCCGGGCAATCTGTTCCGCAACCTGATCTCCCACGAGCTGATCAAACGCTTCGCCAACAAATGCGATGGTGTGATTGTGCCCACCGACTCCACCGAGGAGTACCTGCGGATGATCGGCGTGAAAAGCCCCACATTCGTGCAGCCTACGGGCATTGAGTACCAGACATTTCAGGAAGTGGACGACGGTGATGTTCGCAAACTACGGGACTCCCTGGGCATCAGCGATGAGACCGTGTTTGTCAGCGTCTCGCGGCTGTCCAACGAGAAGAACATTGATTTCATGATCGATGCCATTGAGGAGCTTCGCCGGCGCACCGACCGCCCTTTCCGGTTCCTGATGATTGGTGAAGGGCACCAGCACGAACGACTGCAGCAGCGCATTGATGAGCTGGGACTTCAGGATTGCTTTACACTCGTCGGCTCCATCCCGCCGGACGATATGGCCACCTGGTATCACCTGGGCGACGCGTTCCTGTTTGCTTCCAAATCCGAAACCCAGGGCATGGTGATCCTGGAGGCCATGGCAGCCGGGTTACCGGTGGTGGCGGTGCGTTCCAGTGGCATCGAGGACGTGGTGCGCCATGGCTACAACGGCTTCAAAACGCCGGAAAAACAGGACCAGTGGTGTGAGCGAGTGCAACAGATGCTGGAAGACGATGCCTTGCGTCAGGAACTGGCCGACCACGCACTGACGTTCGCGGCGGACTATTCCGTCGAGCAGTTTGCCCGGGACATGCGGGAAATCTACGCCCTGACCCTGGCGCGATCAGCCTCCCGCTGAGTGATTCATCACGCCGCTTTTAACATTGCAGATGATCGGTTTAAACTGGAAAAGCGTACTTTAAAGGATCTTTTTCGATTCGGAGACTGACAGTGACAGGTATTCCCGTTGGCATCAGCACCTGCCTGTTGGGCAAGGAAGTCCGCCATGATGGCGGCCACAAGCATTCCCGCTTCTGCACCCAGGTGCTTTCCCGCCATTTCGAGTTTCGTTCCATCTGCCCGGAGCTGGAAGCGGGCCTCGGTGTGCCCCGGCCCGCCATTCACCTGCGTGAATATCACGACGGCCTGAAGCTGATCGAAACCAAAGGCACGGCGGACCATACGGATGCCATGCAGGGATTTATCGACCAGGTTCTACCGACTCTGGCGGATTTGCGGGGCTACATCCTGATGGCCAAGTCTCCCAGCTGCGGCATGGAGCGCATCAAGGTGCACAATGAAGACGGCAATGTCACCCGCAGGGATGGCCGGGGCCTGTTTGCCGAGGCACTGATTCGTCGCTACCCGCTGATGCCGGTGGAAGAAGAGGGCCGTCTGAACGACGACATGCTGAGGGAAAACTTTATAGAGCGGGTATTTGCCTACGATGACTGGATGCAGAACGTGGCTGCCGACAACCTCACCGCCCGTGCATTGATCGAGTTCCATACCCGCCACAAGTTCCAGCTACTGGCTCATTCCGAGAAGATCTATCGGCAGTTGGGGCCGATGCTCGGCGACCTGAAATCAGAACCGTTGAAAGACATTGCTGACCGATACATCTCGTCGTTCATGGAAGCGATGACCCAGCGCGTCAGCCGGGGTTCCCACGTGAACGCCATGCAGCACCTGATGGGCTATCTGCGGGATGCCATGGCAGACGAAGACCGGCAGGTACTGATGGAGCAGATAGACGCCTACCACCGGGGCGAGGTGCCCTTGGTGGTGCCCATGACGTTGCTACGGATGGCCCAGCGGCGGGAGCCGGTGGACTATCTCAGCAGCCAGAAATACCTGACCCCCTACCCGGATGAGCTGGGGCTCAGGAATCGAGTATAACGCCTGGTCAGAATCCGTAGAGCAGTGACACGGACACCTGAGTATCGGTGTCTTCGGAGCCCTCAGGCTCATCTGAAACATACTGAACCAGATACGCAGCCTTCATTGACAGGTTACCCACAACCGTTGCCTGTATGGATGTTTCCGACTCACTGATGGTGTTGTTCTCCGACAAGCCGATTTCGGCACTCAGCTTCTGACGAAACAACGCAGTCTCAGAGAGGGCGTAGTCGAACTTTCCTGCCAAGCGCGCGATGGCTTCTTCCTCCTCTTGATTGCCGTCTGCTTCCGGTTCCTCGAGCCTGTTAAACCGATAACCGCCACCGACAGACAGATCAAGAAAAGAGCGCTTGCCACGTTGCCAGACCCGGTTACCGTAACCGGTGGTCAACGAGGACTGGAAGTCATACCCGGAAAAACGGTCGTCTTCATACGCTCCGCGTACGAACAGGTATTGGCTGCCCTCGAACTTGTAATCAGACTGCACTTCAGCGCTGTATTTTTCAGCCGTTGTGGTGTCATCGGTTTCGGAATAATATGAACGAAAATCACCGGTATTCCGCCACTCTGAAACTTCGTGGAGTAGGCCCAGACGGCCGTTGATATTGGTCTCCTCGGTGTTGCCGGACGTGACAAGCACTCCCGCTTCCCCCTCACCTTCCCAATTGTCAAACTCAGCGCCAACGACCATCGTCGGCGATACCGTCAGAGTAATGATCGCCAGGGTTGCTCTGAACTGCATGGAATCTCCTTGATTATTGTCAGGATTTTGCGCAACGCTCTCCCATGGCGCTCTTGCGGGCCTGCTGTTCCCGCTCCGCCTTTTTCCGGGCTTTACGCTCCGCTACAATGCGCGCCGCTGCGCCACCTACATGGGCTTCGCCGCGCCGTTCTGCCAACCGCATTTGCCGCTCACGCTCGGCAAAACGGGCTTTCTGCTCCTCCGTCAACGAATCGATGCAACGGTGGCAACTCACGCCCTGCTCATACTCCGGACGCTGCTTGTCTTCCTCGGTGATCGGCCGGCGGCACGCGTGGCACTGATCGAACTCACCCCGTTCCAGCTTGTGGTTCACCGTTACCCGGTCATCAAATACGAAACACTCCCCGTGCCACAGGCTTTGTAATTCCGGGACTTCCTCGAGGTACCGGAGAATACCTCCCTTCAGGTGGTAGACCTCATCAAACCCCTGCTCCTTCAGGAACGCCGTGGACTTTTCACAACGGATGCCGCCGGTGCAGAACATGGCCACCTTCTTGTGTTTCGAAGGGTCCAGGTTCTCTTTGACATACTCCGGGAACTCACGAAACGTATCCGTGGCCGGGTTTCTGGCATTCTCAAAGGTGCCGATCTCCACTTCATATTGGTTGCGTGTGTCTACCACCAATACGTCCGGATCTGAAATAAGATCATTCCACTCTTTGGGATCCACATAAGTACCCACGATCCGTTTCGGGTCAATGCCCTCCACTCCCATGGTGACGATCTCTTTCTTGAGCTTCACTTTGGTTCGCTTGAAGGGCTGGATGTCGACGAACGATTCTTTGTAGTCGATGCCCTCGAACCGCTGGTCAGCCTCCAACCAGTCGCGAATGGCATCCACACCTTCACGGCTGCCGGCTATGGTGCCGTTAATGCCCTCACGAGCCAGCAGCAATGTGCCGTGCACCTCTTTCTCCAACATCAGGTCCAGCAATGGCTGACGAAGGGCTTTGTAATCATTCAGAACTGCGAACTTATAAAGCGCGCAGACAACAACATCCTGGCTCATGAGTCTGGTTTCTCCTGCGGGCCGGACCGTAAATCCGGAGCATGGTTGATAATCGCCGACGGGCGCGAGGCAGCCATTCTAACGAATACGGACGAAGGAGAGTATTACGGGGAGTTACAGGGACGTCATTAACAATGCCCGGCGCTGCAGTTTTCGGCCTGGAAAACTCCCGCCGTACGGAAGTTTTCCAGGGAGAACCTGTCGCCGTATTATCGCTGGGAACCGGCCAGCTCCCGCTCAACCATCGCCGACAACTGCCCCCATCCGGGGCGGGTCAGGCGGATATTGTCCACCAACACGGTTGGGGTACTGGTAACGCGAAGCTGCATGGCCACTCGACGGCTCTGTTCGATTTCTTCGACGTGAAGATCTGTCGTCATGCACCGGCTGAAACGGCGCTCATCGAGCCCCAGGTCCTCAGCGTAGCGGCTAAAGGTATCAACCGGGCTGCTGGAACCACTCCATTCGGTCTGCATGTCGAACAACTTGTCGTGCATGACCCAATAGCTGTCCTGGTCACCGGCACAGCGCGCTGCCTGGGCCGCAGGCATGGCGTTGTCGTGTTGCTGGAGTGGCAGATCAAAGTACACAAACCGCACCTTGCCGGACTCCACGTATTCCTGTTTCAACTGCTGGCTGGCGTCCGAAAAACGCGCGCAGGCGGGGCACTGGTAGTCTGCGAACTCCCGCACCACCACGGGCGCGTCTTCGTTACCAACGGAGACGCCGAAGCGATCCAGCTGGGCAGGAAACGGGTCGGCATTGGGGCCGGCAACCGGCAACTCATCCGAGGTGGGGGCCGGACTCGCGGTCAGGAAAAAGACGCCCACCGCAACAAAAACAAGAACGATGACACTGATGCCGATATACAACGACTTACGATCTTTCTTCCTGCTGGGCGGCGGTGCGCCGGTCTCTTTTCTTCTTTTTGCCTCGCCCATGGTAGAGCTCCTTATTGTTTATTCATTCGTGGACGTTTTCATGCGGTAATGAGCACGCTAAGATCTTTATACATTACATAAGTTCCAACAAAAATTAAGGAATTCTCATGGCCTTACCTGAATCCCTGAAGACATCGCTGAGTCTTCCGCTGGTGGCGGCACCCATGTTTCTGATCTCCGGACCGGAGATGGCGCTGGCCTGCTGCAAGCAGGGCATCGTTGGCAGCTTCCCTGCCCTGAACCAGCGCACAAGCGACGGCTTCGAGGAATGGGTGATTCAGATGAACGAAGGCCTGAAGGACTTCCGGGAAACCCATCCGGGCCAGACAGCAGCGCCTTACGCCGTGAATCTCATCGTTCATCGCACGAACCCGCGCTGGGAGGCCGATCTGGACCTGTGCGTCAAACACCAGGTGCCCATCGTGATCACCTCCCTGGGAGCCGCCACCAAGGTGACTGAAGCGGTGCACAGTTACGGCGGCCTGGTGTTCCACGATGTCACCAACCAGAAACACGCCCGCAAAGCGGCCGAAGCAGGCGTGGATGGCATTATCGCGGTGTCTGCCGGTGCCGGCGGCCACGCTGGCACCATTAATCCATTCGTGCTGGTGCACGAAATTCGCGAGGTGTTCGATGGCGTGATCCTGCTCGCCGGCGGGCTTTCCAAAGGCGAAGACCTCCTGGCGGCTCAAGCCATGGGCGCTGACCTGTGCTATCTGGGCACACGGTTTATCAATACCACCGAATCGCGGGCGGAAGCAGCCTATCAGAACATGATCATCGAGGCGGTATCCGGCGACATTATCCACACACCGGCGGTGTCAGGGATTCCCGCCAATTTTATGCGTCAGAGTCTGGAAGCCGCCGGCTACCCCATGGATAAGCTGAACCAGGCCGGTGAGCTGAATTACGGCGATAAGCTCAAGCCCGTGGACGACGAAGCCAAAGCCTGGAAAACCGTCTGGTCCGCCGGCCAGGGCGTCAGCCAGATCACCGATGTTGTATCGGTCAGCGATCTTGTCGGGCGAATTGGTGATGAATATCGGAGTGCCCGTGCGCGGCTCTGTGAGTAGAGCCGCCGAGCGCACTTATACCCGGAACTGGGATGCCTTGCCCTGCAGGGTGTCCAGTAGTTCCCCGATCTGCCCGCTGGCCTGATCTGAGCGCTCAATGGCGTCAACGGTTTCACCGGACAGGCGGGCAATGTCCGTCACGCTGACGCTGACTTCCCCCGCGTTCCTGCTCTGTTCTTCCGCAACCGCCGAAATCTCAAGCGCGCGTTTCTGCAAACTACCCAGCATTTGGTTGATCTGGTCGAAGTGCTCGTCGGCGCGACGGAATTCGGCGGACGATTCCGCCACCTGCCCCGAAACCTGATCAATCACGGTCACAGCCTGGCGGCTGCCCCGCTGAAGGCGATCAATAATGCCCTGAATTTCCGTGGTGGATTCCTGGGTGCGGCTTGCCAGGGTACGCACTTCATCGGCCACGACCGCAAAGCCTCGCCCGGATTCGCCCGCCCTCGCCGCTTCAATGGCAGCGTTAAGCGCCAACAGGTTGGTCTGCTCAGCAATGGCTCCGATTACTGACAGTACGGAATCAATTTCCGTACTCTGGCTGTTCAGTTCATTGACCGCCGCGACGGCCTGCTCCACGTTAGCAACAACCTGATCCAGACGCCCTCTTACATCACGGGAAATCGATGCCGTTGCCTCACTCTCCGCGTTCACGTTCTGGACGGAACCGGCGATTTCCTGGACGCTGTCAGCCACTTCGGCAATGCTGCCCGACATTGCCGACATGGTATCCGACACCTCCGCCACTTCCTGCTGTTGGCGATTAACGGCCGATACCGCATCGCGGCTGATCTGACCTTGTTCTCTGGCTCTCTCAGCGGCTGATTCGGCGGAGGATTTTACCTCCGACACCAACTCCTGGATGCGGGCAATGAACTGGTTCATGCCCCGTGCCATTTCCGTCAGTTCGTCGCGGCCCTTGAGGGATACCCGTCGGGTCAGATCGGCCTCACCGTCGGCTATCTGCCAGATCGCCGAACTCAACCGGAGCACACGGGGAAGAAGGCCGCCGCCGAGCACGGCCGCCACCAGAACGATCAGCACAACCACAGAACCGATGGCAAGGAAGGAGAGATTGGAGGAAAGGCTGCCCGCCTCACGATCCAGTGCCTCGACGGTGCTATCAATACGTGCCTGCGTGTCTCCACCCATGGTGGCAAGCTGTTGCTGCAGGCGCTGGTTGACCTCCCCGGTCTCAGCCTCCAATGTCTGGCGCAGAGCGTCGATACTGCCGGTGATGGTCTCACTGAACTCTTCTTCCAGGGCAGCGAGATCACGGTTAATCCCTTCCAGTGAGAGCCCCATTTTCAGCTGACCAATCGCTGTGCCCTGAGGTTTGATATCGGCGGTGATAATCACCACGTTGGGGTCGCGGCTTGCCGCATCCAGGACCTTATTTGCCGCACCACGGCCCTCCCCCTGCTCCATTAAGGTGCGTACGCGATCATCGGTGCGATCGACATAACGGGTCAGCCTTTCCCCGTACTGATCGTAATAGACTGCAAAAAGAACCGACTCCCGGGCATCCGCCAGCTCAATGAGATCCGTCAACCGCGGCACGTCCCGATCCCAGATCAGCGGCGCGGCAACCGCGGCCAGCACCTCCGCCAGCCCCTGCGCTTCAGACATCACTGCCGACCGAACGTTGTTCGCCACCCGCTCCTGCTGGGCCGTCTGCTGGCGCGTCAGTTCACCCGCCAACTCCTCCGTGGTCCTCTGCTGCATGAGCTGCAGGCGATTGCGAACGTCTTCACGCGTGTCACCAAACGACCCACTGACTTCACGGCTGCTGGCCTCAAGGGCGGAACCGGCGGTCTCCACCAGGCTGTCCACCTGATTGGATATCAGCCACTGGCTCATGGCGACCTGCACCACCCCGGCAACGATCAGAATCAGGAAAACAGGTCGCAGCAAGCGGCTCGTTACCAGCGCCTTCAGAAAACGAGGGGTCATACGGGCTCCATCAACACGTGTGAATCACACATTCCGGCGGCAGGGCTCGGCCTGCCCGTCCAGACTTATGATTGACTATAGAGCAAAACCCGGACCACGGAGTGACGCAATCGTGTACGGATTTTGTAACGGCCCGGTGAAATTCTTTGAAACTGAGAATCCGACAGACGAGTTCCGTTAGCAAGACGGGGACTCGTTTGTGAACTTTCGTGCCCAATTGGCGTAAGCTCCCAGACACATCAATGAAAACAGGTGAAAAAATGCTGGGATTCCTGAAGGGCGATCCAAAGAAGAAACTGCAGAAGGAATACGAAGCCAAGCTTCAGAAGGCGCTGCATGCCCAGCGCAATGGTGACTTACGTACCCATGGCACGTTGATGGAGGAGGCGGAGAAGATTTATGCGGAGTTGCAGAAGATGGACAAGGAGTAGCATTTCAAGCTTGGCGGGTGGGTCGGCTGGCACACCCCTGTTCAAAACACGCCCGTAGATACGTCCATGTAGGGCTCGGTCGCGCCATCCCTGGCGCTCCACGGTTTTGAACAGGGGTGTGCCAGCCGACCTGGTGACTATGCCTCGCCTAAAAATTGCCTCAATTGTCGATTCAGGCGATCGACCTCACGTCGCATCTCCTGGACCTCGTCGAGAAGCTCAAGGGACATGGCCAACCCCGGTAGGTTCATTTTAAGATCACGCTGCAAACGCTGGGCCTTTCGCAAACGGGCGAGGGCCTCCAGATCAAATTGCCACTGGCGCGCTTCCGGGGATTCCTCGACCGGGGCGATCACACCGTAGCTCACCAGTTTAATAACAAACTCGGCGTGGCAGTCCCCGCGTTCGCATATTTCCCGCAAGGTGAATGTAGCGGTTGGTTCCACCAGTTCGACGCTCAGGATATGGTCTTTGTCAGTCATCCTTCATCCCCCGCTTACACATGCAACTTGCTGCGTGGATTGAATCCTTTTTCGGCCTCGGCCAACTGCTTGTAGAGTTCCTCGGCTTTTTCGCTGTGCCGCTCAGGCATCACGATCTGCAACACCACTAGCTGGTCGCCAGGATGCTTGCCTGGCAGGCCCTTGCCTTTAAGGCGCAGCTTGCGACCGCTGGAAGAGCCCTTGGGCACCTTCACGTTCACCTTCGAGCCCACGGTCGGAACCGTGACCGAGGCGCCAAGAGCCGCCTCCCAGGGTGCGATGGGAACCGTCACCATTATATCCCGCCCTTCGACCGTAAAGTGGGGGTGCGGTGCGTATTCCACCTCGATAAACAGGTCACCGTTCTCCGCACCACCCATGCCAGGAGCGCCCTGACCTTTCAGGCGGATGTGCTGCCCTTCTTTCATGCCAGCGGGGATCTTCACGTTGAGGGTTTTCTGGCGCGGTACGACGCGGCCTTGGGCGTCGGCTTCCTGGACGTTAAACGACACCTGCTTTTCGCAGCCGTGGAAGGCTTCCTCCAGGAACAGCGCGATCCGGGCATGAACGTCTTCACCCCGCATGCGCATAGATTGACGCGCGCCGCCGAAGCCACCGCCAAACGCGGAGCCAAATCCGGCTCCCGCGCGACGGCCGCCGCCGAAGATTTCCTCGAAGAAGTCGCTGAACTGCCGCGCATCGGCCTCGGTATAACCACCGCCCCCAAAGCCGGAGGCACTCTCCCATCCGGGAGGACGCTCAAACGACCCATCCTGCCGGGCGCCGTATTTCTTAAGCTCGTCGTATTCGGCCCGTTTTTCGGGGTCTTTCAGTACTTCATAGGCCTCGCTGACGTCCTTGAACTTGCCGGAGGCGTTCTCTTCCTTGCTGACATCCGGATGGTATTTCCGGGCCAGTTTGCGATAGGCCTTCTTGATGTCCTCGGGGGAGGCAGACTCGCTCACACCGAGTACGGCGTAATAGTCTTTGAAGTCCATGTTTTCCCTCACACCTGCTTTGATGGCCGGGCATTTTTCGCCCGATTACTAATTCTATATTTGATGAGGAAGTGGAAATTACAAGGTGGGGGTGTATCAGAATTGATGCGTATCAGTTGTCTGCGGTCTGAAGACTAACCTGAGGATACCAGGCGCCGGTGGGGAGAGACTGCTCAGAAATGTGGAGCGCCAGGGATGGCGCGACCAAGCCCTACATGGACGTATTTACGGGCGTTTTCTGAGCAGTCCCTCCCACCAGTGCAAGCCCGCCAGGCCAGCAGGCTACAAAGGAGGGGCAAACTCCAAAGCTTATCGAACCTTGGGATCCAGCTCACCAGAAGCATACCGCTCGAACATGCGTTCAAGGTTAACCGGTTTGATCTTGCTGGCGTTGCCCGCGGTGCCGAAGGCTTCGTAGCGGGCGACGCAGACTTCGGTCATCGCCTTCATGGTTTCCTTCAGGAATTTACGCGGGTCAAATTCGGCCGGGTTCTGGGCCAGGAAGCGACGGGTTGCGCCGGTGCTGGCCAGGCGCAGGTCGGTGTCGATGTTGACCTTGCGAACACCGTGCTTGATGCCTTCAACGATTTCCTCAACCGGCACACCGTAGGTTTCCGGAATTTCGCCGCCGTATTCGTTGATGATTTTCAGCCACTCCTGAGGCACGGAGCTGGAACCGTGCATGACCAGATGTGTGTCCGGGATGCGGGCGTGGATGGCTTTGATCTGGTCGATGGCCAGGATGTCACCGGTCGGCGGACGGGTAAACTTGTAGGCGCCGTGGCTGGTACCGATGGCAATGGCCAGGGCATCCACGTGGGTTTTCTGGACGAAATCCGCCGCTTCTTCCGGGTCGGTCAGCATCTGGCTGTGGTCCAGGGTGCCCTCTGCGCCAATACCGTCTTCTTCGCCGGCCTGCCCGGTTTCCAGTGAGCCCAGGCATCCCAGTTCGCCTTCTACAGAGACGCCACAGGCGTGGGCCATTTCCACAGTGCGGCGGGTGACGTCGACGTTGTATTCGTAGTCGGTAGGAGTCTTACCGTCTTCACCCAGGGAGCCGTCCATCATTACGGAGCTGAAGCCTAACTGAATGGAGCGCTGGCATACGGACGGGCTGGTGCCGTGATCCTGGTGCATAACCACCGGAATATGGGGAAACTCCTCAATGGCCGCCAGAATCAGGTGACGCAGGAAGGGGGCGCCGGCGTATTTGCGGGCGCCGGCAGAGGCCTGAACAATCACCGGAGAGTCGGTCTTGTCGGCCGCCTCCATGATCGCGCGCATCTGCTCAAGGTTGTTCACGTTGTACGCCGGCACACCGTAACCATGCTCGGCGGCGTGGTCCAGCAGTTGCCGCATCGATATCAGGGCCATTGGGGTTGTCTCCTTGGTTTATTAAACAATGTCTTTGGCAGACTTACCTAGTTTGGAGTCTGCTGCGGAGGGCCGAGACGCTCTTCCGGGACACGCCGAGAATACGTCCCTGTAGGCTCGTAAAAAACATCCCTGTTTTTTACGGTCCCGGAAGAGCGTCTCGGCCCTCCTTGCGATTCAAACTTTTGCTATGCGCCGCGCTCTTCAAGAACTGCGACAGCTGGTAACGTCTTTCCTTCCACAAATTCCAGGAAAGCACCGCCACCGGTGGAAATGTACGAGATTTTGTCACTCACACCGTACTTGTCAACGGCAGCAACGGTATCACCGCCGCCAGCCAGGGAGAAAGCGTCGCTTTCGGCGATGGCTTTCGCCAGGGATTGGGTGCCGTTGCTGAACTGGTCGAATTCGAAGACGCCGACCGGGCCGTTCCAAAGAATGGTCTTGGAGGACTTCAGCAAGCCGGCGAATTTGGAGGCGGTTTCGGGACCGACGTCCAGAATCATGTCGTCTTCGGTCACGTCGTCAATTTTTTTAGTGGTGGCTTTCGCAGTTTCAGCGAATTCGCTGGCGACAACTACATCTACAGGCAGCGGAATTTCAACGCGGGAGGCGATTTCGCGGGCCGTGTCGATCAGGTCGTGTTCACACAGGGATTTGCCGACCGGATGGCCAGCGGCTGCCAGGAAGGTGTTGGCGATGCCGCCACCGACGATGATGGAGTCGCAGACTTTTTCCAGGGCGTTGAGCACGTCCAGTTTGGTGGATACTTTGGAGCCGCCGACAATCGCAACCACGGGCTTGGCCGGGTTATCCAGGGCTTTGCCGAGGGCTTCCAGCTCTGCGGCCAGCAGCGGGCCAGCGCAGGCTTCCGGGGCGAAGCGGGCAACGCCATGGGTAGAGGCCTGGGCGCGGTGGGCGGTGCCGAAGGCGTCCATCACGTAGACATCACACAACGCAGCGTACTTTTTGGAAAGCTCTTCGTCGTCTTTTTTCTCGCCCTTGTTGAAACGGACGTTTTCGAAAAGGACGACTTCGCCGTCGGCTACATCAACGCCCTCGAGGTAATCGGTGATCAGGCGAACTTCCTGACCCAGTACCTTGCTGAGGTGGTCGGCCACCGGTTTCATGGAGGAGGCTTCGTCGTAAACGCCTTCTTCCGGGCGGCCGAGATGGGACATCAGCATGACCTTTGCGCCTGCGTCCTTTGCCGCCTTAATCGTCGGCAGCGAGGCACGGATGCGGGCGTCGCTGGACACTTCGCCATTTTTTACCGGTACGTTGAGGTCTTCACGAATCAGTACCCGCTTACCGGCGAGGTCCAGATCGGTCATTCTCTTGATAGTCATCGTTGTTCATCCCCTGATCAAAAAATGTGTCAGTGGCTGGAGAGCCAGTGTTTGCTGACGTCCAGCATCCGATTTGCGAACCCCCACTCGTTATCAAACCAGCACAGCACCTTCACCATGGTGCCACCGGTTACGCGCGTCTGGCCTCCGTCGACGATGCCGGAGTGGGCGTCGTGATTAAAATCGGAGCTGGCCAGAAGCTCATCGGTGTAGCCCAGAATGTGTTTCAGCGGGCCGTGGGCGGCGTTTTTTAGTAAGTTGTTCACCGCCTCCACCGAGGTGTTTTCCCTGACATTCACCACCATGTCGATGGCCGACACGTTCATGGTGGGCACCCGCATGGCCACCGAGCTGAACCTGCCTTCCATGTGAGGCAGCAAGCGCTCAATGCCCTTCGCAAGACCTGTGTCGACCGGAACAATATTGTGCAGGGCGCTGCGGGTTCGGCGCAGGTCCTGATGGTGGTAGGCGTCGATCACCGGCTGGTCATTCATGGCCGCGTGGATGGTGGTCGTGGTGCCGTGCTTCACTCCCAATGCGTCATCAAGTACCTGGATAACCGGTACCAGGCAATTGGTGGTGCAGGAGGCAGCAGCCACGATACGATCGGACTCGGCCAGTTGGTCCTGATTCACGCCATAAACAATGGTGCGATCCACATCGGATTCCGCCGGTTGTGAGAACAGCAGGCGTTCAGCACCAGCCTTCAGGTGTTGCTCGGCCGTCGCACGGTCGGTGAAAGCACCGGAGCACTCCAGCACCAGATCAATGCCCAGCTCGTCCCAGGGCAGCTCCGATGCTTCGGCGCAACGGACGACGCGAATACGGTCCCCGTTTACCAGCAGGGAATCGCCCTCAACGTTTATCTCACCCTGGAATCGACCATGGGTGGAATCGTAGCGGGTGAGATGGGCAATGGTATCGATGTCCGCCAGCTCGTTAATCGCGACCACCTGAAGGTGATCGCGAAAACGATTCTCGTAGAGTGCACGCAAGACGCACTGGCCGATACGGCCGTATCCATTGATGGCGATGCGATACGGTGCAGCGGTGCTCATCAGGCTTCCAGCAGCTCCCCGGCCACGGCGATGATGTTGTCCACCGTAAAGCCGAATTCCTTGAACAGCTCACCAGCAGGCGCTGACTCGCCGAAGGTGCTCATGCCCACCACGCGGCCGTCCAGGCCAACGTACTTGTACCAGTAATCTTCAATAGCGGCCTCGACGGCGACCCGGTTGGTCACTTCGAGCGGCAGCACTTCCTGCTTATAGGCGGCGCTCTGGGCGTCGAAGGTGTCGGTGGATGGCATGGACACCACGCGAACCTTGTTACCCTTCTGGCGCAGCGCTTCGGCTGCGTCCTGAGCCAGCCCCACTTCACCACCAGTGGCGATGAGGATCAGGTCCGGCGTGCCTTCGCTGTCTGACAGGATGTAGCCACCCTTGGCGATGTTGGCCAGTTGCTCGGCATCACGCTTCTGGTGCGGCAGTCCCTGACGGGAGAAGACCAGCGCAGTCGGGCCATCGACACGCTCCAGGGCAGCTTTCCAGGCGACCGCTGACTCAACGGCATCCGCCGGGCGCCAGGTGCTCATATTAGGCGTGGTGCGCAGGCTCGCCAACTGCTCGATGGGCTGATGCGTAGGACCATCTTCGCCCAGACCAATGGAGTCGTGGGTGAACACATAGATGGAGCGCTGTTTCATCAACGCGGCCATGCGTACGGCGTTACGGCAGTACTCCATAAAGATCAGGAAGGTAGCGCCGTAAGGTACGAAGCCGCCATGCAGGGCGACGCCGTTCATGATGGCTGCCATGCCGAATTCGCGAACACCGTAGTAAACGTAGTTACCGCTGGCGTCTTCCTTGGTCAGTGGCTTACTGCCATTCCAGATGGTGAGGTTGGAGCCTGCCAGGTCGGCAGAGCCACCCAACAATTCCGGCAGCATCGGGCCATAGGCGTTCAGGGTGTTCTGGGACGCCTTGCGGCTGGCAACAGTTTCGCCTTTGTCCTGGCACTCCTGAATATACGCCTGGGCCTTCTCGGAGAAGTCCGCCGGCAGTTCTCCGGCCATACGACGCTTGAGCTCAGCGGCCAGTTCCGGTTCCGCCTTTTCGTAGGCGGCAAATGCCTGTTCCCACTCGGTCTGCGCGGCAGCGCCTTTTTCACGGGCATCCCAGGCACCGTATACTTCCGACGGGATCTCGAAAGCACCGTGGTTCCAACCCAGCTTCTCGCGGGTCAGTGCAATTTCGTCCTCACCCAGCGCAGCGCCGTGACAGGCTTCGGTGCCTTGCTTGTTGGGGGAACCAAAACCAATGATGGTCTTGCAGCAAATCAGCGTGGGCTGAGTTGTGTTGGCCCGGCCGGCCTCAATGGCAGCGCGAACGGCCTCCGGGTTATGGCCATCAACCTCGGGAATCACCTGCCAGCCATAAGCTTCGAAACGTTTGGGCGTGTCGTCGGTAAACCAGCCGTCCACTTCACCGTCGATGGAGATGCCGTTGTCGTCGTAGAACATGATCAGCTTGCCAAGGCCCAATGTACCGGCCAGGGAAGACACCTCGTGGGAGATGCCTTCCATCAGGCAGCCATCGCCCAGAAAGGCGTAGGTGTAGTGATCAACAACATTGTGACCAGGGCGGTTGAACTGCTCCGCCAGGGTTTTCTCCGCCAGCGCAAAGCCGACCGCATTGGCAATACCCTGTCCCAGCGGGCCGGTGGTGGTTTCAACACCCGGCGTGTAGCCGTATTCCGGGTGGCCCGGGGTTTTGGAGTGCAGTTGGCGGAAGTTCTTGATGTCATCAATGGAGACGTCATAGCCGCTCAGGTGCAGCAGGGAATACTGCAGCATGGAGCCATGGCCGTTGGACAGCACAAACCGGTCACGGTTAGCCCAATTGGGATTTGCCGGGTTGTGGCTAAGGAAATCGTTCCAGAGGACCTCGGCGATGTCCGCCATACCCATGGGCGCGCCCGGGTGGCCGGATTTGGCTTTCTGAACCGCATCCATGCTCAGCGCGCGAATGGCGTTGGCGAGATCTGTGCGAGACGGCATTGACGTTTCTCCAGTTTTTGGTCGGCAAAAGGTGAACGGTTAAAAAGAAGGCGCGTATTTTCGCCGATTAGTGACCACCGGGGCAAATCGGCGACACTCTTTTTATGGAAGTTTTACGGATGTTTTCAACGCCGGAATTTTTGCACAGAAATTTTATCTGATTTTTCAAACAGATCTAAATCTATATCAATTTATTTTGATATAGATGTTGATTGCCCGGAAAGACATGCCTACACTTCTTTCCCATGACATCCATGACCACACCTGCAACTGACCTGTCCTCCGTGGACGCCCTGGCACCGATCTTCAAAGCGAGCGGTGACCCGTTACGCCTGGAGATTCTGCGGGTGTTGCGTCGGGACACCTTCGGTGTACTGGAGCTGAGCCAGCTCTTCGAGATGCGCCAGTCGGGCATGAGTCATCATTTGAAGGTGATGCACAAGGCAGGACTGCTGGAACCCCAGCGGGAAGGCAACGCCATTTTCTACCGGCGCCCCCTGAACCTCGAAAGCGACAAGCTGACGGACCAGACCATCCGCCAGGTTTTCCAGAGCGTGGACCGTATTCCGCTGCCGGAGCATCTGCAGGAAAAGATCGAAGCCATCCGCAATCAGCGCGCGGACCAGTCCCAGGCCTTCTTCTCCCGTTACGCCGAAAAATTCCGGGAGCAACAGGAACTCATTGCCGCGTTTGACCTCTACGCCGAACCGGTGGCGAACCTGATTCGTAATCGTTCCGAGCGTCATGACTGGAAAACGGCCCTGGAAATCGGTCCCGGTGAAGGTGCATTCCTGCCAGTGCTCTCGAAGATCTGCAGGCACGTGGTGGCACTGGATAACTCCCGCGACATGCTGGCCAAGGCCACCCGTACCTGCATCGAAGAACGTCTGAACAATGTCGATCTGATTGAAGGTGTCACCGACAACCTGTTGGCTCGTGGTGACGATTTTGATCTGGTGGTGGCCAACATGGTCCTGCACCACGTACCCAGCCCCGCGGACATTTTTCTCGATGCCTCGGCATTGATGAACACCGGAGGTTGCCTGTTCGTCAGCGATCTGTGCAGCCATGACCAGGATTGGGCGAAGGAAGCCTGCGGCGATCTGTGGCTGGGCTTTGAACCGGAAGAGCTTACCAGTTGGGCCACCGATGCAGGCCTGGTTGCTGGTGAGTCGCTGTTCATCGGGCTGAGAAACGGCTTCCAGGTGCAGGTGAGAGAATTCTGGAAAACCGCAGAGTCCACATAGGACAGAAATAAAACTGTATCAACTTTTTTTGATATAGAAATATGCAGACTCTGAAAACTGATTTACGATACCAACATCAAAACTGCCGGCCCCACTCAAAAATCCATTGCCGGCCCGAATTTGCAACGCTCACAGAGGAGCAACCCTATGTCTGACTACAGCGTCTTTACCTCCGAATCGGTCTCTGAAGGCCACCCTGATAAATTGGCTGACCAGATTTCCGATGCCGTCCTCGACGCCATTCTGGTTGACGACCCCCATGCCCGGGTTGCGTGCGAAACCATGGTAAAGACCGGGGTCGCTATCGTCGGTGGGGAAATCACCACCAGCGCCTGGGTGGATCTGGAAGACCTGGTGCGCGGCGTGATCAAGGACATCGGCTACACCTCCTCTACCGTGGGCTACGACGGTGACACCTGCGGCATTATCAACATCATCGGCAAGCAGTCCGTGGACATCGCCCAGGGTGTTGACCGCCAGAAGCCGGAAGACCAGGGCGCCGGCGACCAGGGCCTGATGTTCGGCTACGCCAGCAACGAAACCGACGTGCTGATGCCGGCCCCGATCACTTTCTCTCACCGTCTGGTACAACGCCAGGCCGAAGCCCGCAAGAGCGGCTTGCTGCCATGGCTGCGCCCCGATGCGAAAAGCCAGGTCACCTGCCGCTATGAAAACGGCAAGGTCACCGGCATCGATGCCATTGTTCTGTCCACCCAGCACGACGAAGACGTGTCCCAGGCAGATCTGAAAGAAGCCGTCATGGAACTGATCGTCAAGCACGCTCTGCCGGCGGAGTTGCTGCACAAGGATACCCAGTTCCACATCAACCCGACTGGCAAGTTCGTGATCGGCGGCCCTGTGGGCGACTGCGGCCTGACCGGTCGCAAGATCATCGTCGACACCTACGGCGGCATGGCCCGTCACGGCGGCGGCGCCTTCTCCGGCAAGGACCCGTCCAAGGTCGACCGTTCCGCGGCCTACGCCGGCCGTTACGTGGCCAAGAACATTGTTGCTGCTGGCCTGGCTGAAAAGTGCGAGATCCAGGTGTCCTACGCCATCGGCGTGGCGCAGCCAACGTCCATCTCCCTGAACACCTTCGGCACTGGCAAGATCAGCGACGACAAGATCATCAAGCTGGTCCGCGAGCACTTCGACCTTCGCCCGTATGCAATTACCAACATGCTGGACCTGCTGCACCCGATGTATCGGGCCACCGCGGCCTACGGCCACTTTGGTCGCGAGCCGGTTGAGATGACGGTTGGCGGCAAGACGTTTACTGCCTTCCCATGGGAGAAGACAGATCGGGCTGACCTGTTGAAGGATGCCGCTGGTATTTGATTTGAAGACCGGTCGTACACACGACCATCACCACTATTTATACGACGGGAGAACACCATGAGCACTCCGGCAGAAAAACTGAAGCAATTCGATGATTACAAAGTTCGCGATATCTCTCTCGCGGGCTGGGGCCGTAAGGAAATCAACATCGCCGAAGGCGAAATGCCTGCGCTGATGGCCCTGCGTGAAAAGTACAAAACCGAGCAGCCGCTGAAAGGCGCCAACATCATGGGCTGCATTCACATGACTATCCAGACCGCCGTGCTGATCGAAACACTGGTTGAGCTGGGCGCCACAGTGCGCTGGTCATCGTGCAACATCTTCTCGACCCAGGATCAGGCAGCCGCCGCGATCGCCGAGAGTGGTGTCCCCGTTTTCGCCTGGAAAGGTGAGACCGACGAAGAGTATGACTGGTGCCTGGAGCGCACCGTCGGTGCCGACGTAGAGGGCTGGGAACCCAACATGATTCTGGACGACGGCGGCGACCTGACGGCCCTGCTCCACGAAAAGTATCCGGAGATTCTGGCTAACTGCCACGGTGTCACCGAGGAAACCACCACCGGTGTACACCGCCTGCAGGAAATGCTGCGGGACGGCAAGTTGAAAGTGCCGGCCATCAACGTCAACGACGCAGTGACCAAGTCCAAGAACGACAACAAGTACGGCTGCCGCCACAGCCTGAACGACGCCATCAAGCGCGCCACCGACCACCTGCTGGCCGGCAAGAAAGCGCTGGTCATCGGCTACGGCGATGTGGGCAAGGGTTCTGCTGCGTCCCTGCGTCAGGAAGGCATGATCGTGAAGGTTACCGAAGCCGACCCGATCTGCGCCATGCAGGCCTGCATGGACGGTTTCGAAGTGGTGTCGCCGTACCTCGATGGTGTCAACACCGGCACTGAAGCAGGCGTGGACAAGGCACTGCTGCAGAACACCGACCTGCTAGTCACCACCACCGGCAACATGAACGTATGTGATGCCAACATGCTCAAGGCGATCAAGAGCGGCGCCGTGGTGTGTAACATCGGCCACTTCGACAACGAAATCGACACCGCCTACATGCGCAAGAACTGGGAGTGGGACGAGGTCAAACCGCAGGTGCACGTGGTGTATCGCGACAAGGTCGCCAACGACCATCTGATCCTGCTGTCCGAAGGCCGCCTGGTAAACCTGGGTAACGCCACCGGTCACCCGTCACGGATCATGGACGGTTCCTTCGCCAACCAGGTGCTGGCGCAGATGTACCTGTTCGAGCGCAAGTTCGCCGACCTTCCCGAAGAGGCCCGCGAAAAGGGTATCTATGTTCAGGTTCTGCCCAAGCATCTGGACGAGGAAGTGGCCCGCGCCATGGTGGAAGGCTTTGGTGGCGTGATCACCAAGATGACACCTGAGCAGGCGAAGTATATTGGCGTACCGGTCGAAGGCCCGTACAAGCCGGAAAGTTACAAGTACTGATCAGGTAGCAGCATGGAAACCCAGAAACAGTTCAAACGCCGCTTCAGCTTTGAGTTTTTCCCGCCCAAGACCGACAAGGGCTGGGAAAAGCTGCAGGGCGTGCGCAATACGCTGGCCGAGGTTGACCCGGATTTCTTCTCGGTCACCTTCGGTGCCGGCGGCTCCACCCGGGACCGCACTGTGCAGACGGTGCTGGACCTTCACAAACGGGGCGTGTCCACCGCGCCGCATCTGTCCTGCGTGGGCGCCACCCGCGACAGCATTGCGGAACTGCTGGATGTCTATCGCGACAACGGCATCAACCGCATCGTCGCCCTGCGTGGCGACATGCCATCAGGCATGGGCGCCGCCGGTGAACTGCGGTACGCCAATGAGCTGGTCAGCTTTATCCGCGAGTACAGCGGCGATACCTTCAATATTGAAGTAGCGGCCTACCCGGAGTTCCACCCCCAGGCCCGCACCGCGGAAGACGACCTGAAGAACTTCGCCCGCAAGGTTGAAGCAGGCGCCAACAGCGCCATCACCCAGTACTTCTTCAACGCGGACAGCTACTTCTACTTTATCGACCGTCTGGAGAAGATGGGCGTTACCATTCCGGTGGTGCCGGGCATTATGCCCATCGTCAACTTCTCCAACCTGACCCGCTTCTCGGACATGTGCGGTGCGGAGATCCCCCGCTGGATCCGCAAGCAGCTGGAAGCCTACGGCGACGACAGCGACAGCATCCGCAAGTTTGGTGAGGAAGTGGTCACCGAAATGTGCGCGAAACTGCTTGCCGCCGGGGCGCCCGGGCTTCACTTCTATACCCTGAACCAGGCGGAACCGAGCCAGAGTATCTGGAAAAACCTGGGGATTGGTGAGCGGGAGAAGATTGCGTTTTAAGATTCGCTGCTTTCCCCAACTCTCCCCAACGCTCCCCAAACCCTCTCCCTCCATGGGAGAGGGCTCCCCTCCAACCATTTGATTTTCTGCATTTCTCCGCCTGATGGTCTAAAGTGTAAGGGTTGCAGTTCCACAAACCGCCCCCGGAAAGAACAGGCTTGATCAGCCCGCATTTCTGGAGCACTCCACCGGGTGCACGGGCAACAAAAGTAAAAACAGGAGATTGTATGAGCACCAAATGGCTTAAGACGGTTGGCGCAACACTGGCACTTACCGTTGCCGCAGGCACTGCCAGCGCAGAGACCCTGCGCGTCGTCACCGACCCCAGCTTCGTGCCGTTCGAGATGATGGATCAGGAAACCGGCGAGATGATCGGTTTCGACATGGAGATCATCCGCGAAGTGGCAGACCGTGCCGGCTTTGAGATCGACCTGAACACCATGGACTTTAACGGCATCATCCCTGCCCTGCAGACGGGCAACGTGGACATCGCCATTGCCGGGATCACCATCACCGAAGAGCGTGAAGAAATCGTTGATTTCTCCGATCCGTATTACGACTCCGGCCTGCGCATCCTGGTGCGCCAGGACAATGGAAAAGTCGAGGAAATTTCAGACCTCGAAGGTGTGAAGATCGGCACCAAGATCGGCAGCACCAGCTACGACTACCTGATGAAAACGCTGGACGAAAATGACGGCGTAACGCCCTACCCAGGCAGCTCAGACATGTACATGGCGCTTATGTCAGGCGCCGTTGACGCTGTGTTCTACGATGCGCCTAACGTTGGCTACTTCGCCAGCACCCGTGGTGAAGGCAAAGTTAAAACCGTTGGCAAGCTGTACGAAGGCCAGCAGTACGGCATCGCCCTGAAAAACGGCAGTGAGTGGGTGGATGACGTTAACGAAGCCCTGGCTTCCATCAAGGAAGACGGCACCTACAAGAAAATCTACGAGAAGTGGTTCGGCCCCATGCCGGAAGACATGTAAAACTGAAAACCACAGCCGGGGTGTACAACGCCCCGGCTGGTAACTCCCCATCCAACGGAGACATCCACTGTGGAATTCCAGTTTCAGTTTGACTGGCAGGCAGCCATCAACGCCGTTCCTTATTTGCTCAAAGGTATTCCCTATACCCTGCTTATTTCTTTTGGCGGCCTCGCCATTGGTTTTGTGCTGGGCATTATTTTCGGCCTGCTGAGCATCAACAAAAAATGGTTTTTTCGCTGGCCCGCAACCGCGTACATCGAAATTTTCCGCGGCACCCCCATTCTCGTGCAGGTGCTGTTTATCTTCTACGGTCTGCCCGATCTGGTTGGCGGCCCGATTGACCCGCTGACCGCCGGTATCGCCGCCATTGCCCTGAACTCCGGCGCCTATATTTCCGAAGTGGTCCGGGGCGGCGTGCAATCCATCGACAAGGGCCAGACCGAAGCCGGCCTGTCGCTGGGCCTGTCGCGCTCCCAGACCTTCTGGTCGATTATCTGGCCCCAGGCCTTCCGCCGCATGATTCCGCCCTTGGGCAATCAGGCGATCGTGAGTATCAAGGACACGTCACTGTTCTCGGTCATCGGTGTGGGCGAGCTGGTTCGCCAGGGCCAGGTGTACATCGCCAACACCTTTACCGCCTTCGAGGTCTACTTCGTGGTGGCGATCATGTACCTCGCGATTACCCTCTCCCTCTCACTCGTGCTCCGCCTGATAGAGCGGCGCGGACTGGCTTCTGTCTGAAGGATAGGTACCCATGACACAGATCGTGCAAATGCAGGGCATGAACAAGTACTTCGGTACCCTGCATGTCCTCAAGGAAATTGACCTGACCGTTGAAGCCGGCGAAGTGGTGGTGGTTATCGGCGCCAGTGGCTCCGGCAAATCCACCCTCATCCGCTGCGTTAACGGCCTGGAAGAGTTCGAGTCCGGCAAGCTGGTGGTGGACGGTAACGAGCTTGCCCCGAAGAGTGGCAACCCGAAAGCCCTGGCTGAAATCCGCAAGGAAGTCGGCATGGTGTTCCAGCAGTTCAACCTGTTCCCGCACCTGACGGTGAAAAAGAACATCATGCTGGCGCCCAGGAAGGTCAAGGATGCCCCCGAAACCGTCGCCAACGCCACGGCGGAGAGACTGTTGAACCGCGTCGGTATCGGCAGTCAGGCTGACAAGTTTCCCAGCCAGCTCTCGGGCGGCCAGCAGCAGCGCGTAGCCATTGCCCGCGCACTGGCCATGGAACCCCGGCTGATGCTGTTCGACGAACCCACCTCCGCGCTGGACCCGGAAATGATCGGCGAAGTGCTGGACGTGATGCGAGAGTTGGCCAAGGAAGGTATGACCATGATGGTGGTCACCCACGAAATGGGCTTCGCCCGGGAAGTGGCCGACCGCGTGATCTACATCCACGAAGGCCAGATTGTCGAGGAAGGCAAACCGGCGGATGTGTTCGACAATCCGCAGAATGAACGCACCCAGGCATTCCTGAGCCGGGTGTTGGCGCACTGACTTACCCCGCCAGACGCGTTAAAGCAACTGGCGGGTGATCCTGTACTCCTTCTCGATCTTGGTATGGGAATCATCCGCCAGAAACCGCGCAATCTTCTTGCCCAGTAACGGCACTTCGCACCAGACATTCAGCGTAACGTAGTTGATGCAGGCCTGGTCTGTGCCCTGCAGGCGCATATTGCCCTTGATCTTCGCGGGCACGCCTTCAATTTTTACCCGGAACTCGCAATGCCATTCCCCGTCGTCCTTGCGGAACCAGTGCTCTTCCTGGCGTACGCGATTCCACTCTTTGTGAAAGCTCGCCAGGATGCCGGGCACCTCGGTGGAGGCCGTCATTTCACGCTCAACCACAACCTTCGCGGACAAGTCGTCACGGGTCAGCTCCGGTATATTCACATTGCGCGAACCCAGCCGCTGGTTTTTCTCCTGGATATGGGCCTCGTCGAAGAAAGCCCCAAGCACCCGGTCCAGGCCAGCATCGTATGAATGTCTCAATTCCAGTTCCATAAAGGCCTCCGTAAAAGAATGGCCTGATTGTGCGCGGTGAGTTTCATTCACACATTGGCCCGCCGGTCATCGGTGGATGGCATAGTGGTCAGCAGGCGTTGTTAACTGTAATATTCGCACTGGTTAACAGCCGACCTTTTGTTGGAACCTGACAGAACCCCACCGTTTGATGGAGATTTATCATGCGCAACGCTGACCTCGTCGCCCGCGGCCTCAAATCCGTATGGCACCCCTGCACCCAGATGAAAGACCACGAAGGCACCTTGCCCCTGGTGCCCATCAAACGGGGCGAAGGTGTCTGGCTTGAGGACTTCGAAAGCAACCGCTACATCGACGCCGTGAGCTCCTGGTGGGTCAACCTGTTCGGCCATGCGAACCCCAGAATCAACGCGGCTATTCAGGAGCAGATTGGTCAGTTGGAGCATGTGATCCTGGCGGGGTTTACCCACGAGCCGGTGGTCAGCCTCTCCGAGAGACTGATCGAAGTGACCCCTGAAGGCCTCAATAAGTGCTTCTACGCCGACAACGGCTCTTCTGCGATTGAAGCCGCGCTCAAGATGAGCTTCCACTACTGGAAGAATCAGGGCAAACCGGGCAAGAAAAACTTCGTCAACCTGAGCAACAGCTACCATGGCGAAACCCTGGGGGCACTGGCACTGGGCGATGTTGCCCTCTACAAGGACACCTATCAGCCGCTGCTGATGGAAGTCATGACCGCGCCCTCCCCGGATGCGTTCAACAAGGAGCCGGGCGAGACCGACGAGGAGTACGCGCTGCGGCAGTTCGAGGCCATGGACGCGCTACTGGCCGAAAAGCATGACGAAATCTGTGCCGTGGTGGTCGAACCACTGATTCAGTGCGCAGGGGGCATGCGCATGCACCATCCGATTTACCACACCAAACTGCGCGAAGCCTGCGACAAATATGGCGTGCACCTGATCGCCGACGAGATCGCAGTTGGCTTCGGCCGCACCGGCACCCTGTTCGCCTGCGAGCAGTCCGGTATCACTCCGGATTTCATGTGCCTGTCCAAAGGCCTGACCGCGGGCTACCTGCCATTGTCGGTGGTGTTGACAACGGACACCGTCTACAACGCCTTCTACGACGATTACGAAACCCTGAAGGCCTTCCTGCACAGCCACAGCTACACCGGCAACCCCATCGGTTGCGCCGTGGCGCTGGCCACCCTGGACATCTTCCGCGACGACAACGTCATCGAAAACAACAAACGCCTGAGCACCTGTATGGCAGACTCCGTCGCCCACCTGGCGGACCACCCCAACGTCGGCGACATCCGCCAGCACGGCATGACCCTGGCGGTGGAAATGGTGAAAAACAAAGCCACCAAAGAGCCCTTCCCCTGGCAGGAGCGGCGCGGCATCCGCGTATACCAGCATGCGCTCACCCGCCAGTCGCTATTGCGGCCACTGGGTAACGTAGTCTACTTTATGCCCCCTTACGTGATCACCGAAGAACAGATCCGCCACCTGGCCCAAGTGGCCACAGAAGGCATCGAAATCGCCGTACGGGACTGACAAACACCATGCGCATCCCCCGCATCTACACCGACTCACCCCTGAGTGAAGGCGCCACGGCCGGCCTGGACGACAATGCAGCGCAACACGTCGGCCGTGTGCTGCGCATGCAACCCGGCCAGGAGCTGCTGCTGTTCAATGGCGACGGCAACGACTACCCCGCCACCATCACCGAGGCCGGCAAGAAACACGTGTCGGTCGAGGTAGGAACGCCGTCCGCCAATGTCACCGAGTCCCATCTGGAGGTCGTACTCGGGCAAACCCTGTCGAAAGGCGACCGTATGGACTACGCCGTTCAGAAAGCCGTGGAAATGGGCGTTACCCGCATCGTACCGCTGACCACCGAACGCTGCGACGTCAAACTCAAAGGCGACCGTGAAGACAAACGCCTGCGCCACTGGCAATCCGTCGCTATCAGCGCCGCCGAACAATGCGGCCGAGCCCGGGTGCCCGAGATAGTACCGGTGATGACACTGTCGGAATGGTTTGAAAGCTCGGGTGACTGCGACTTGCGCCTGGTTCTACACCACCGCACCGAACAATCCCTGGACACCCTTGCCAAGCCCGCTCGCGTCGCGCTGATGATCGGCCCCGAAGGCGGCCTAAGCCCGGACGAAATCACCGCTGCCGAAACCGCCGGCTTCCTCCCCGTTGCCCTCGGCCCCCGCGTTTTACGCACCGAAACCGCCCCGGTTGCCGCCATGGCGCTGTGTCAGTGGTTGTGGGGTGATATCGGCGGTTGAGCCTACCGACTGTGCCGCCATCTCAATCTGGCGCGCAAGTCATTGACAGAGCCGGCCCCCGACAACATTATCCCTGTCGAGTGATAAGTCTGTTGAGGATAGCTCTGTAGTCGGGGCTGTATTACGGGGAGGCCTTTCCAAAACTGTGCGGAGCCATGGATGGCGGAGCCCAAGCCG